>JBBQLW010000010.1:0-21618 GCA_038328315.1 Actinomycetales bacterium | reverse complement strand
TGTCGGGTGACTCGGCCGCGGGATTCGGTACTGTCTGCCGACCTTGATCGCATTCAGCTGGCCAGCGCGAGCCAGTCGGCGCACCGTCATTGGCGTCACGCGCATCAGGTTCGCGAACTCTTCAACCGTTAGATAGACGCTCTCAACTGTCATGCGTTGCACAGTAGCAGTTATCATATGTTTTGCAATAACGACGGGCCAAAGACCCACACTATTGGTGGACATTGTGGCTAACCAAGCGTAAAGTGACGTGCATGGGTATTCCGAAGCGAACTTTAGATGCGAGCGAAATTGTGTCGCGGCGCGTCAATCACCTGATGTTTATTAATGGGCGCATGACCCAGAAGCGGCTCGCAATGAGGCTCGGCGTGGCCGCGCCGACAATTGCCACGAAACTCATGGGTCGCAACCGTTGGAACATCGAGGAGGTAGACGCGCTGTGCTTAGCCTTCGACGTAACTCCGAACTACATGTTGGGTTACGAGCCGATTGAGACCGCCGAGCCGAAAAACAACGAAATCCCGGCCTCGAGTGAGGCCGGGATAACGGGTTTGGTTGCGGGGACAGGATTTGAACCTGCGACCTCTGGGTTATGAGCCCAGCGAGCTACCGAACTGCTCCACCCCGCGGCGTAATCCAAAGACTATCACACGGTGAGGAGCCGACCTGGGCTCGCGACGGTGCTAGTTGCTGGCTGCGATTGCCCTTTCGATGGCAGCGACCATGCGCGCATCCGCCTGAGCAGCGGCAACGAGGTCACCGGCCGCATACGCAGCTTGACGGTCTGAAAGCGCAGTCTGATAGTCAGCGAGCGCCTGTTCAAACGTCGAACCGTCGCTTGGCACCGTCGGTGTTGTCGGGGTGGTTGGCGCATTCGGGTCGACCGGCGCAGTTGGGTCGACCGGCACGACCGGCGTTACCGGCACGATCCCATCGCCGGCCTCAGCGCCCGAGTCGCCGCCGAAGAGGGTGTCGAGCGCCTGATCAAGGGTGTCTTCGAAGGCAATCTGGTCTCCGAAGGAGACAAGCACCTTGCGCAGCAAGGGATAGATTGTGCCGCTGGTCGCCTGCACAAAGACGGGCTGCACATACAGCAACCCACCGCCGACCGGGAGCGTGAGCAAATTGCCGAGACGCACTTCGGTCTCGCCGCGCTGCAACAGCGCGAGTTGGTTCGCGACATCGGTGTCGGTGCGGAAGTTGTTCTGCACCTGACCGGGTCCTGGAATGGTTTGCGTCGGCAGCGTGAGCAGTGTCAATTTGCCGTAGTCGTCCCCCGCGTCAGAGTTGGCCGCGAAGTAGCCGGTCAAAACGCTGCGAGTTGAGTCGGAACTCGCGCGCGGAATGAACGTCGAATAGAGCGTGAACGACGGGGCGCTCGTACCGGGCACCTGCATTGTCAGGTAGTAGGGCGGCTGCAAGGTCCGGTTGCCAGGATTCGACTCCACCGGGTCATCGGGACTAATCCACTGGTCATCGCTGGAGTAGAACGATCCCGGATCGGTGACATGGTACGAACCGAGGATGGCCCGCTGCATCTTGAACAGGTCGGCAGGGTAGCGGACGTGATCGAGCAAGTCTGCACTCATCTCGCTGGCAGGCAACACCGTTGACGGGTATATCTTCTGCCAAGTCTCCAGAACTGGATCCTTGTCATCCCATGCGTAGAGGGTCACTTTGCCGTCGTAGGCGTCAACGGTGGCCTTGACCGAGTTGCGGATGTAGTTGATGTCGTCGATCGCAAACGGCGGAAGCGGTGTGTTGGTGTCTGCGACGGCGACGCTCAATTGCTCGGTCTGCGAGTACGGGTAGTTCGTCGCTGTCGTGTAACCATCGACGATCCACACGATTCGACCGTCAACGATGGCTGGATAGGTGTCGTTGTCGAGCGTGAGGTACGGAGCGACCTTCTGGACCCGCTCTTTGGGGTTGCGGTCATAGAGAATCTGCGAATCGTTGTTGACGGCATCCGAGAGGAAAATCTGCTCGGACTGGAACTTGATGGCATAGATGATTCTCTTGAAGATGTTGTCAAGCGCAGGGCCGCCATTGCCTGCGAAGGTCGTTGTGGCGTTCTGATCACTGTTCTCGCCACCCGACGGGTAGTCAAGCTCGACCGGGGTACTGCCCTCCGGAGCGCCGACGATCGAGTACTCGGGCGAACGCTCACCGAAGTACACAGCTTGCTCGAACTCGCCCAGCTTGCCCGTGCTCGGAATGCCGGACTGCAGAAACACCGGCTCACCTTGAGTTGTGCGCTGATTGCCGTACGCGGCGATCACGCCGTACCCGTGGGTGTACACGACGGTGTTGTTGAACCAGGTCTGGGCCTCGGGTGCGAGACCAGCCTGATTGAGTTCGCGCACCGCGATCACGGTGTCTTGAATGCGACCGTCAATCTCGTACCGGCCGACGTCGAGTTGCGGGGGGAATTGGTAGTACTGGCGAACTTGTTCAAGCTGAGCGAACGCGAGCGGCGCGATCGCCGGGTCCAGAATGCGAATGTTGGCGGTCGTTACGGCGTCTTCGCGAAGGGCACCCGGCGTAGCGTCGGTCGTTGCGCTGTAGGGCACCTCTTCAACATTGTCAATACCGTACGCCGTGCGAGTCGCATCAATTGCTCGCTCGATGAATGGAGCCTCAAGGGTGCGGGCGTTTGGCTCGACTTGGAACCGCTCTACGATCCACGGGTAAATGCTGCCGACAACCAGGCCACTGACGAGAAGAAGAGCAGTGCCGATGATCGGCAGTCGCCAACGACCGATGATCGCCGCCACGAGGAACAGCACCGCGACGAGAACGGCAATGCCGGCGAGAATTGCCCGCCCGGGAATGGTCGCGTTCGCCTCGGTGTAGCCGGCGCCCGTGACGAGGAAGCCACCACTGGCGCTGTACACCGTCGAGTACTGGTCAAACCAGAGGCTGACCGCCTGCAGCGCGACGAAGATCGATGCGGTGATCGCCAGCTGAACGCGCGCCGTACGCGAGATGCGCACTTCGCGTCCCGTGATGCGCAATGCGCCGTACAGATAACTCGTTGCAAGGGCTGCGAGTCCGGCGATGAGCACGACGGCAGAGGCGAAGCCGACAATGCCTTGGTAAAGCGGCAGCTCGAACAGATAGAACGAGATATCGAGCCCGAATTGCGGGTCGGTGGTGCCGAACGCGGTGCGATTGGCCCAGAGCAGCACGGTCTCCCAGCTCGCGGCGGTCGAGATGCCGGCGAAGAGGCCGAGCACTGCCGGAATGCCGAAGGTCGCAAGGCGACGGAGCGGCTCGATGACCTGCTGATAGCGATCGAGCTGCGAGTTGAGCTTGGCGTAGACCGGCCGGGATCGGAACGCGATCTCGATGCTGATCCACACCGGCAGCGCCATCGCAAAGAACCCGACAAGGAACATCACTGCGGTCGCGATCCACTGGGTCGTGAGCACGTTGAGGTACCCGACTTGCTCGAACCACAGAACGTCGGTGTAGAGGCTCGCGAATGTAAAGAATCCGACGACAACGACCGCGATGATGATCGCGGTCACGGTCAGTGTTGCCCTGGACCGGGTTGCGGCAGGGGATGTTGTCGACACGGCGTTGCTCCTGTGGGGTAAGGGGTCGGGTACAGCTTAACGGCGAATTGCTGCGAGTGCGCCTCGGTGGTCAGGGCACTTGGCACCTGGCCAAGCGCGAGGTGTCGCCGCCTGCCCCAATGGTTTCCACCACGTTGAGCGCATCATCCAACGTGCGAACCGAGAAAACCTCTAGGCCGTTCGGGATGTTGCCGGTCACCTCGCCACAGTTGGTTTCTGGTGCAAGAAACCAGTCGGCACCTGCATCGAGCGCGCCGTACATTTTCTGGCGGATGCCACCAATAGGGCCAACCTCACCGGCTGCGCTGATCGTTCCCGTGCCCGCGATGTTCTCGCCGCCGGTCAAGGCGTCTGGTGTGAGCTTGTCGATGATTCCGAGCGCGAACATCATTCCCGCACTGGGACCGCCGACATTCTCCAACTGAATATCGACCTCGAACGGGAAGTCGTAGTTTGACGCGACCACGATCCCAACGACAGGAACCGGCTGCGCGCTGTCACTCAGTTGTGGCGTGATCTCGAGCGCGAGGTCTTGACCATCCCGGCTCACGACCATGCTGGCTGCAGCGTTGACGCCGTTCTTGGCAATCTCCGCCCGCAGGCCTGTGACATCCGGGAAGGACTCGCCGTTGACAGTGAGTACGACGTCTCCGCTCTCGAGGAGCCCGGCCGCTGGACCATCCTCCACAGTCTCAACGACCGTCAGGGTGCTCGGAAACTCGTAGCCAAGGTTCGTGAGCGCCGCCGCGATTGCCTCCCGCTGCGAGTTGGCCATGTCAACCTGTCCTTGCTGATTGGAGTCTTCGAGCGTCTCGCCAATCGGGTAGACAGCATCAACGGGAACCACAGCGCGACTGGCGTCAAAGTACGCCGTCGCCACCTCAAACCAACTCGGCGGCCGTTCGCGACTGCCGATCACGCTGACCGTCAGCAGGTTGAGTTCACCTTCGGTCGGGAAGGTCTCTTGAAGCGGGATCTGAATCATCGGCAGCTCTTCGCCACCGATTCTGACGTCACCGAGGGTGTCGAAGACGGGGCCGGGTTGTTCGATCACGTACGGCGCGGGCATCGAGGCGACGACGAGGAGCCCTAGGAGGGCGAACAGCAGGAGTGACCATCCAACGATGCCGCGGATGCCGCGGGTCGGCTGCGCGTCGGCAGCGTTCTCGTACTCGAATTCTCCCGTGCCGGATGTGTCGGCGTGCGAGTCGGTGTTGAGCGCCAACGGTGTCCTTAGCGTCTTCTGGGAGCATCCGTTGTTCGCCACGGGCGCACTAGCGGGGCTCCAGCCTAAGCGAAAACCCTGCTGGGAACTTCGCGCAAGGGCTAGCGTAGTTTTCATGCCTGATGATTCCCGGGAGAACCCCGAAGACGAGTTCCGCGAGATGCTGCGGGAGTTTCTGGACGGTAACGGTGAGATCGATCCCGCGAAGCTCGCAGGAGCGGCGGGACTACCGAACGATCCGGCCCTCGTCGCACAGCTGATCGGGCAGTTGCAGAACGCCCTTAATAACAGCAGCGATGGCATCAACTGGGGGCTCGCGCTCGACCAAGCGAAGGCCATTGCGAGCCGCACTTCTGTCGTCAGTCTGCCCGCAGAACGCAGCCAGCTCGAGCAGGCCTTTCATGTCGCATCCCTCTGGCTCGACGAGGTGACGTCGATCACAGCGCTCACGCGTGAACCGAAGCTCATGAGCAGGCAAGAGTGGGTCGAAGCGACTATGCCCGTTTGGACCCAGCTCGCTGAGCCGGTCGCGAACTCGATTGCGACTTCCCTGACGGGAGTGCTGCGCGAGAATGCGCCAGACGACAGCGCAGAAACCGATGAGATGATCGCCGGGGCCAGTCGACTGATGCGCAACGTCGGGGGGACCCTGTTCGCCATGCAGTTGGGACAAGTCGTCGGACAACTCTCGAGCGAAGCAGTCTCTGGTGGCGACATCGGCATTCCACTGCTGGACGAGCAGCAAGCCGCCATTGTGCCGCAAAACGCGATGGCGTTCGGCGCCGGGCTCGACATTCCGGTCGACCAGGTACAGCTGTACTTGGCGGTTCGCGAGCTCGCCCATGCCCGGCTGTTTCGACACGCGAAGTGGCTGCGGCTGCAACTGCTCACCTCTATCACCGAGTTCGCGCACGGTATCCGAATCGATACCGCGAGGCTGGAATCACTCGCCGCCGACTTCGACCCTCAGAACCCTGAAGAGTTGCGCGAAGCAATGACCAGCGGAGCCCTCATTCCCCCGAAATCTGAGGAGCAACTCGCCGCCTTGGCCAGACTCGAAACCATGCTCGCCCTGATCGAGGGCTGGGTGGATGTCGTCACCGAGCAGGCGACGACCCGACTGCCATCGAGTGCTGCGATCGCCGAAACGGTTCGTCGACGCCGAGCGTCCGGTGGACCGGCCGAATCCGCATTCTCGACTCTCGTTGGACTCGAGCTTCGCCCGCGCCGGCTCCGCGAAGCTGCATCCATGTGGAAAGCGGTATCGGATGCCGTCGGTGCGGAAGCGCGCGATGCCCTCTGGTCGCACCCCGACCTCGTGCCAACGGGCGAAGACGTCGATGACCCTGCTGCACTCGTTGCTCGGCTGACCGCGGGCACCCAAGAGCCCGATCACATTGATCGCGCCATCGAGGACCTTCTTGACGACGGTGGCATGGAGCGACCCAGCGAAAACTGAGGTGCTGTGGATAGTCCGCACGCTCGAGGCCACCTCGGCCCCACACTTGGGCGATGATTCTGCGACTCGACCCCAGGTTGCCAGTGGTATGGCGCTCGCCGATGAGCGTGCAGATTGGCATTGATCCACCGAGAGTGCGGCTCGACGATGTGAGCCCAACGACCGAGCGGTTGATCGCCGCGCTCGTTACCGGGGTGACCCGCCCGGGTCTGACAATGATTGCCGGGCGCGACACCGCTGAGTGCGGGGCTTTGCTTGAAGCGCTGCACCCGGCGCTCCTCGGCCCACCGGACGAAGCTCGGCAAGCGGGGTTGCCGGTTCCGGTGCCAACCATCGTTGTGGCCGGATCCGGCCCGACCGCAGAAGCGCTCGTCGCTGCCATCGCCAGCGGAGGATCACGCGTGCTGACGGCACCCGATCCTAGTGAGGTCGCGGCAACGATCAACGAACCCGGTGCCGAGCTACCCGACGCCGCCGTGCTGATCGGCCACTACGTGCTCGCTCCAACCGCTGGGGGGGTGTGGTTGCGCCGTGATGTTCCGCACCTGCCGGTTGTCTTCAGCGACAGCGGAGTACAAATCGGCCCGCTCGTCACTCCAGGGACCGGCCCGTGCCTGCACTGCCTCGAACTGCACCATCGCGACGCGGATGCCGCGTGGCCGGCGCTGGCGAGCCAACTGTTTGGTCGTAGCAGTGCCGCCGACACTGCGCCTCTTTCGCTCGAAGCCGCCGCGCAGGCGTGCCGGATGGTGCTCGCGGCGCTGTCCGTGCACGGGTCGGTACCGCTCAGGCCGGCGCGGTCCCAGCCGGGATCATCGGCACAGTCCCTATACTTTCGCGCCGACACCGGCGAACGAGAGTGGCGCGAATGGACACCGCACGCCGAGTGTGATTGCCGTGGCATCCGCCTGTTGGCAGATCTCAAGCCT
This sequence comes from Actinomycetales bacterium, assembly GCA_038328315.1. Classification (GTDB taxonomy): domain Bacteria; phylum Actinomycetota; class Actinomycetes; order Actinomycetales; family Microbacteriaceae; genus Rhodoglobus. The sequence goes on along the minus strand of JBBQLW010000010.1, from coordinate 14,424 downwards.
ACGGAAGGTCGACGAGGAATCGGCTGGGCTGACGAGCAGCTGCGCGGCCGTGACCGCCACTGGCCGACCAGGAGAGTGCGAGCGAGCGCTGGGCTCGCGTGATGCCGACATAGAGCAGGCGGCGCTCTTCTTCGATTGCCGCCGCGTTTTTCGCGTAACTGATTGGCAGCATCCCCTCTGACAGACCGACGATGTAGACCGAGTGCCACTCAAGTCCTTTGGCCGAGTGCAGGGTTGCGATCGTGACAGCGGCTCGTGGTGGCTCGTGTTGACCACTTTGACGCTCGGTCAACTCGGTGACGAATTGCCGGAGGGTTGTGCCAGGCAGAGTTTCCTCGGCGAGCCGGATGATCGCGTTGAGCGACTCCCAGCGATCGCGAACCGCCCCGCGCACCTCTGGTGGCTGTTGCGACCAGCCGATCGATCGCAGCACATCACTGACGGTCTGAAACAGGGGCTCTGGCCCGGTGTTGATGGATGCGCCGCGCAACAGCATGATCGCCTCTTTGACCTCTTTCAGGTCGAAGAATCGCACCGATCCGCGCACGATGGCTGGAACTCCCGCATCCGCAAGCGCCGTCTCGAGCGCCGAGGATTGCACGTTGATTCTGTGGAGAACCGCGATGTCCTGCGGTGCCACTCCTGCGCTGATCTCGGCGGCAATGGCGTGCGCAACTCCCCGTGCCTCCGCTGCGTCAGTGTCGAATGCGCTGATCGTCGGCCGAGCGCTGGACTTCGACGGTTGGGCAGCGACGAGGGTCAATGCCCCTTGGCGGTCCTTCATCAAGCGGTTTGCGGTGGCCACGATTTGCGCTGACGAGCGATAGTTCTGCTCAAGCTTGATCACCAGGGCACCATCATGCTCGTGCTGGAAGCCGATGAGAAAGTCGGGGCTGGCACCGGCAAAGCTATAGATCGTCTGGGCGGCATCCCCGACGACGCACAGGTCGTTGCGATCACCGAGCCAGAGGGAAAGCAATCGGTGTTGCAGCGGTGAGATGTCTTGATACTCGTCAACAACGAAGAATCGGTACTGCTCGCGAACCTGTTGGGCGACGCGCGCCTCGTTCTCGATCATTCCGGCTGCCGCGAGCAGCACATCCTCAAAGTCGAGCTGGCGCCGCTCGTCCTTAAGGTTCTCGTAAGCCAACTGCAGCTCTACGATCTTCTCGAGGGTGAGCGTCGGGGGCAGTGGCCGGACGCGGGCAACATATTGCTCGATCGTGAGGTTCATCGTCTTGCGCCACTCGACCTCCGCAGCAGCATCCCGCAGCGTGGCCGTGTCGAGCTTGAGCTTGAGTGAATCCGCAGCGTGCGCGAGCAGTCGAGCCTTGCTCTCGAGCAGTCGCGGCATAGTGCCGCCGACAATCTGAGGCCAGAAGAAGCCCAGCTGCGACAGCGCGGAAGCGTGGAAGGTGCGGGCACTCACACTGCCAGCTCCGAGGGCTCGCAAGCGCGTGCGGAGCTCGCCGGCCGCTCGCGCGGTGAAGGTGAGCGCCATCACCCGACCGGGCGCATAGACGCCGGTCGCGACCCCGTATGCGATGCGATGCGTGATCGCTCTGGTCTTGCCGGTACCGGCGCCGGCGAGCATGCAGACCGGTCCAAGCAGGGCCTCGGCCGCCCGACGCTGCTGCTCGTCGAGCGCCGCCAGTATCCGCTCAGCATCGCTCAGCTGCTCAGCATCGCTCAGCTGCTCAGCATCGCTCAGCTGCTCAGGCTCGGTCACCTGCTCAGGCTCGGTCACCGCTGGCCGTCGAGAATCGGCTCACCGAGCCACTCTTCGATGATTGCACGGGCAATCGAGGTCGGGCCCGGCAGTCGGATCTCGTCGAGGCAAGCCGCGAGTTCTTTGCGCGAGAACCACCTCAAGTCGAGAATCTCGGTGCCGTCTGGCGTGGCATCCAAGCGGTAGTTCGTATCGACTTGCGCCATGAATCCGACCATGAGGGATGCCGGAAACGGCCATGGCTGGCTGCCGAGGTAGACCGGGTCTTTGACCCGCACTCCAGACTCTTCGTACACTTCGCGTACGACCGCGGCTTCGAGGGATTCTCCCGGCTCGACGAAACCGGCCAAGAGCGAATAGCGGTTGCTCGCCCACAGCGCGTTCGAACCGAGCAGGATGCGATCGTCTTCGTCGACGACTCCGACGATGATCGCGGGATCGGTGCGCGGAAAGACCTCGGTGTTCAAGCTCGCGTCGCGACGAACCCAGCCGCCTTTCTCGACGACGGTCGGTTGACCGCTCCTCGGCGAAAACCGGTGGGACGCGTGCCAATTGAGGATGCCCAGCGCTTCCGTCAGCAAACCGGCATCTCGATCGCTCAGTTCGTTGCCGACCTCGCGCAAATTGGCCCAATCGGCTTCAGCGAAGTGGCCCGCGTCGTCGAGTTCGATTGCGACTATCGGCGTACCGAGTGGTTCGTTTTCTGTCGCCGCAGTGGTGCGACCTAGGTAGACACGGAGCTGAGTCTGCGGCACGGCAGCAACCGGAAGCAACGCGAGCGCGGTGGGGCCAGCAAGGAGCGCCGAGCCTTGGAAGACCGGGAGTACGCGAGTCGCGGCATCCGCCCAGAGGTCTTCGAACAGCGACTCGCGTTCACGGGCGAGATAGTCACGATCGAGCTCGTACCGAGACAGCGGCAGTCGCGAACTGAAGGACTGCGGCATGTGAGCGACCCCGAAGAAGTGCGTGGCGTACGACGATTGGCTGGCGGAGGCGACCTACCCTGTCGGTATGGCCAGATCCCATCTCACTCTAGCCGCGTTGGCAACCTCGGCCGTCGCGGGCCTGGACGTTGCAGCAGCCACGAGTTTCGGCTCTCGAACGGGCGATTTCGACAGCGCAATCATCACCGGGCGCGACGGTCGGCACTGGATCATCCGGGTGCCGAGGAATGCAGCCGCCGAAGCCGTGCAGTCGGCTGACCTCGTTGCGCTCAGGGCTCTCAGCGTCGGCGTTCGGTCCCGCCTCCCGTTCACGGTGTCCACCTTCGCTGGCCAAGCTGCCGTCGGGGGTAGCCGGGCCGTCGTGTACGAATTCGTGTACGGCGCCGCAATGCCATTGGCCTCGTACAGCGGTGGACCCGACAGTATCGCCGACTCTGTCGGACGGGCGATCGCGGCAATCCATGCGCTCCCAACCAGCGTGGTCGCCGACGCCGGGCTACCGGTTCAGTCTGCGACTGAGTGCTTGCGTTCGTGCGTTTCGATCATGGATCGAGCGGCCGCGACCGGCCTTGTACCAGCGTCACTGCTAGGGCGCTGGGAGCGTGCAGTTGAAGACAGTCGCTTGTGGCAATTTCAGCCGACCGTGATCCACGGTGCATTGCGCGCGGATGCTGTGCTCAGCGCTGACAGTGCCGTGAGTTCAGTGCTCGGCTGGCAGGAGCTGAAGGTCAGTGACCCTGCGAAGGATCTGCAGTGGCTGCTGCAAGCGCCGGGAGAATCGGCCACCGACAGTGCGTTTGACGCCTATCACCGCTCGCGAGGTGACGGCGATCGACAGTTGCGTCAGCGCGCCACGCTGTATGCCGAGCTCGAGTTGGCGCAATGGCTGCTGCACGGCACAGAACTTCGGAGCACCGACATCGTCAACGACGCCGTTGGGATGCTCACCTCGCTCGCGGACGGACTGCGGGACGACCTGATGAATCCGATTGGGGCGCAGACCATGCCAACCATGGCGGTGGACGAGGTCGAGGCATTCCTCGCCAGAAGCCAGCGGGCAGTCTAGGGCTTCGGTTCGGCGGTACTCGGGTCTGGTCGCTTTCCAGTTCGCCTCACGATGCTGACCCAGGATCCGCGAGTTCTTGCGCGCACGACCACTTTCAGTTTGCCGCTGCGAGCAAGCACGAGCCCGATGGCGATCGCGGCGATCGCGGGCACAAGGCCGGAGATGACCATCGCAGTTTTCGGGCCGAGTGCCTCGGCAATCCAGCCCATCAGCGGACCACCGATCGCTTGCCCGCCGACAACAACAAGCACCCAGAACGCGACCACACGCCCGCGAATCGCGAGGTTGGTCGAAAACTGGACCATCGTTTCGCTCGCGGTCATGTAGAGCAGTCGCGACAGCCCGATCGTGGTCAACAGTGCCAGAAACATGAGCTCGAACGGTGCGAGCCCAGCCACAAGCTGCAACAGGCCGTACAACAACGCACCGAACACGATGGTTCGCAGGCGCAGCGTCGCGCGCCGTGTAGAAGCGAGCGCACCGAGCAGAGCGCCAGCCGCGACGAGCGAGTTGTACAACCCGTACCCGGTCGCGCCGGTGTTATAGACCTGATCTGCCATACCGGCGAGCAGTACCGGCATCGGCATGCCAAACATCGCGACCACCCCGACCAAGACCATGGTCCAGAAAATTGTCGGCTTGCTCATGATGTACCGCGCGGCTTGACGGACTTGGCCCCGCTCGCGAGGTGCGCGTGGCGCTATGAGCAACTCAGAGGTGCGGATTGTCGCGACGAGGACGATGCCGATGACAACCGCAACGGCATTGACCCCGATTGCCCAACCGGTGCCGGCTGTCGCGATGATCGCCCCGGCAAGCGCCGGTCCGATGAGTGCGCCGAGGTGAAAAACGGACGCGTTCACGCTGATTGCGTTTCGCAGGTGACGCGGTCCGACCATCTCTTGCACGAACACCGCTCGCGCTGGCAGATCGATGACCTGCATCACGCCAATGCCGAGCACGATCACATATACGAACCACAGTTGCGCAGTGCCGAGAATGGCCGAGACCGCAAGCACGACGGAGAGCACTCCCACGACGCCCTGTGATACCAGTAGCACCGCCCGCTTCGGCAGACGGTCCGCAATGAGGCCAGCGTGTGCTCCGAAAATGAGCGTCGGTAAGAACTGCAGAGCGATCGTCAACCCGACGAGGGCGATGCTGCCGGTCAATTCGAGCACCAACCAGTCGACCGCGATGCGCTGCATCCAGCCAGCGGTGTTGGAAATGACTTGCGCGACCGCGTAGAGACGGTAGTTGTGGATGCGCAAAGCGCTGAAGGTGTCTCGCCACGCTGGCCGGTGCATGAGCACAGATATCGGAATCGTCGGCGGAACGAAGTAGACCGGACCTGTTACCGGTGGGGTCGGTTTGGGTGGACCTTGCTCCGGCGCTCCTGAATCCACAGTCTCAACGCTAGAACTATTGCTCCGCGGCCGATACCAACGACCAATAAGCGTGCTGCTTTTGCAACGCGGTGGTTAGCGTTCGTCTAGCCGAGTGCTGCGCGCCAGCGCGCAATCAACTCCGCTTCGGAGAACAGGCGTTCTGGGCGGATGATCTCGTCGTCAGCGACAAAGTAAAACGCCGCGTCGATCTGCTCAATCTCGATTGCCTTCCACTGTGCATACGCGAGGCGATAGAGCGCCAGTTGGAGTTGCTTTCGCTCAAGGTCAGCGGCGTCGCGCGGAGCCTGTCCGGTCTTCCAGTCCACGATCTCGAAGCGGTCACCGTGCGCATAGACCGCGTCGATCTTGCACACAACGATCTGCCCGTCGAACGGCAGGTGCAACTCGATCTCGACGTCGATCGGGAGTCGATCCGCCCAGGGCGACCGCTCAAAGGTCGCGATGAGCGCCTCGAGGCGAGCGTCGTCAGCCCCTGCTGCTTCGGCAAAGTCCGCACCGCCATCGAGCTCTGATTCGAGTGCGTCGATGGTGTCGCTCGGCGCTGGCATGCCATAGCGGTTCTCGACCCATGAGTGAAACCGAGTGCCGAGGCGAGTGGCGCGGTACGGACGCTCGGGAAGTGGGCGTCGCAGCGCGAGAGCAACAGCCGCGGCATCCGACACGAAGTCTTTGAAGCGGGATGCCGCAATACGCTTCGGAAGCGCAACGACCTCGGATACCCCGCGCGCGCTCGCCCGCTCGGCTAGCAGCAATTCGATGTCATCGTGCCACCCGCCTGTGTTGCACGCGTCCGGGCCTGCACCTCGAATAGCTTCGATTTTGGCGCGCACCAGCGAGGCCGATTGTTCGAGGGACTCACGACGCCGACCCAAGGGATCGAGTGGCCACGGCTCGGCGTGCTCCCCAAGCTGCTGAGGATTCTCCTCGAACTGGCTTTCGGTCGGGAGCTCGTCGATGAGGCCTTGGGCTGCGAGCTCGAGCAAGAACGCGCCAGGTTCCCGCGGCCGGGATTGCGTCGACCAAAAGGCGCCAGTGAGCAGAAGCGCATCCCGCGCTCTCGTCACCGCGACATAGCCGAGCCGCCGCTCTTCTCCCGCGTGGCGGTCGGCAAGTTGCTGCTTGAAGATCTTGAGTTGCATGTCGAACTCGTGTTGGTTGGCGACCCCCCGCCAGTCCAGCACTGGCAGCTCGCGAAAGTCACCTCGAAACTCGTACGGCAGTTCGGCAGCGCGCAGCCATCCAGCGCCCTCGCGCGACTTTGCTGGCAACTCCTCGCTCACCATGCGCGGGACCGCGACGACATCCCATTCAAGGCCTTTTGAACCGTGAATTGTGAGCAACTGCACCGTCCCAGGCTCTTCGGCTTCGCTGCGCGGTCCCATCATGTCTTGGCGCTCGGCGCGGTCCAGCCAGGCAAGGAAAGCCCCGAGTGTCGCCTGTTCATCGCTTGAGACAAACGTGACAAGTTCATCCTCGAAGGCATAGAGGTTTGCCATCCCTAGTCCGGAGGTCTCATTGGCGACCACCTCAATGTCGAGGAGTAGCTCTTGAGTAACCAGCCGAACCAGCTCCGTCAATGGCAGGCCAGCCCGCGACCGCAGGTAGGCAAGCTGTGTGGCTGCCGCTCGCAAGCGCTCAAGGCCTTCTTCGCTGAAGCCGACCAACTGCGAATGCGTGGGCGGTGCCTCCCCGACGAAATCAAGCGCATCGACGATTGATCGATCACCGTCCGCGGCAACCGAGTTGCGCATCCGCTCACGCACTTCGTCGCTGAGCCGCTGCTGTGCCCAATCGTGGTCTTGCAACCAGCCGGCAAGCTGCGCCAGTTGCCGCAAGTCGCGCGGACCGATCGCCCACCGCGCGCCACCGAGGAGTCGAACCAGCGGTGACCCTGCCGTCGGATCATGGATGACTCGCAATGCACTGACGAGATCGACGATTTCTGGCGTCGACAAGAGTCCGCCGATCCCGAGGATGTGGTGCGGTACGCCGTGCTCGGCGAGTGCGCTGGCAAACAGCGTCATCTGGCGACGCTGACGGAACAGGATTGCCGCGCTCTTTGGATTGCTGTCAGCCAAGCCGTCGGCGCCGTTCTCGGTTCCGCCATCGGCAAGTTGGGTCTTGAACCACTTCGCGACACCGTCCGCCTCTTCTGTCACCTCCTCGAAGTACCACCCGGTGACCGCCCCGACCGGGGCGGCTGGCCTCGCTTCGAGGGCTGCGACCGCAAGAGGGGAGCCGACTGTATGACCCCCGAGAGCAGTGAGCGGCGCGACCAAGACGTTCGCGGCATCCAGAATCGTGGTGGCGTTTCGCCAACTCACCGACAGCGAAAATGTCGTTGCGGTGCTGGCCTCGGTGAAGTCGGCTGCGAAACGCGCGAGGTTCGCCGCGCTTGCACCCCGCCAGCCATAGATCGACTGGTGCGGGTCGCCAACCGCCATGACCGCGGTGTCGGCAAACAGTGCCGACAGCAGTCGAGTTTGAACGACGCTGGTGTCTTGATACTCGTCGAGCAGCACAACCCGATAGCGTTCACGATACTCAGCGCGAACGGCTTCGGACCGAGACACCACCTCGAGCGCCAGGGCGACCTGGTCGCTGAACTCGAGCAGACCGAGGCGCTTCTTTTCGCGTGCGAACGCGATCGCCAGCTCGGTAAGCGGCGCAAGAGCCGCGACCTGAGCGACAGCTGTCGTGACCGAGACGTAGGGTGCTGGCTTGGGTTTGCCTGCGGTGTACGGTAACTCGGCGATCGCGGCGAACCTCTCGCCAAAGCCAGCAACTTCACTGGGGTCGGCGTCGTTATCGCTGATCGCGTGCGCCAGATTGAGCACCCACTCGGCGAGATTGTCGACCGACTGCTCGAGCGCGACAAGTCGATCATCGGTCGAGGCGACCACAACGCGGCGCGCAAGCTGCCAGGCTGCAGCTTCGTTGAGCAAGGCTGACTCCGGCTCGCGACCAATCAAGAGCGCGTGATCACGAAACAGCGCACTCGCGAACGAGTTGTAGGTCGAAACAGTCGGCTGGTCAAACTCCACCGCAGCCTCGGCGTTCAGGGACGAACTGTCGCGCAGTGCGAGGATCCCCTTGGCGATTCGATCAGACAGTGATCCAGCCGCCTTGCGTGTGAAGGTGAGCCCCAGCACTTGATCCGGCCGAATCAACTCATTGGCGATCAACCACACGACACGGTTCGCCATCGTCGAGGTCTTGCCGCTCCCCGCGCCCGCGGTCACGAGCGCCGGGCTCAGTGGCGCTTCGATCACCGCCTGCTGCTGCGCTGTCGGCTGCGGCTGTGCAAGTCGTCTGGCAAGTTCAAGAGCCGAGATCATCCCGCACTCACCGCCGGAATGACGTGGATGCGACAGCGGCCAAAACTCCACGGGTCGAGACAGTGGGTGCCGAGTTGCGCAACGAACACCGAACCGGCCATGCCACGAGCATCCTCAAGCACCCGCTCGCGGAACATCTCAAGTTGCTCGGCCGTGAACGGTGCTTGAGCTGGCGCGGCGTACTGTGCGGTTCGCGTGCCCTTTGAAACGATCACGAGCTTGGCGCCCCCGCTGATGAGGCCGTCGGGGATTCCCTCGATCGCACCGGATGCAAACGCAAGCTGATAGGCCCCGAGCTGCGCGTTCTCCGCGACGCCATCATCGGTGGTCGGGTCGAACTTGCCGGTCTTCAGGTCAACGATCACGGCCGTGCCGTCCGGGTACTGTTCGACGCGGTCGATCTTTCCGCGCAACAGCGCCTGTCCGAGTTCGAGTTGGAAACTCGGCTCAGCCTGCAATAGCGAGCCGCCGGCGGCTTGCACGTCGCGCAAATACGCGGCCAGTCGGCGTATGAGATCCTTGGCTCGATTTCGTTCGATCTGCGACTGCCATTCGGTCTCGAACGACAGCTCGGACCACCGTTCCTCGACCGCTGCCATGAGGGCATCCGGCGATGGATCGGCGGCCTCTTCCGCGACCGCGTGGATGATCGTGCCGAGATTGGCCGCAAGGTTCGAACTCCCCCCGGCCACCTCATCGATGAACCAGTGCAGCGCGCAGGTCTCGAACGATTCCATGCGCGAGGGAGACACGCGCACTCGCGCGGCGTCATCCGTCAGGTCGATGAGTGGATGGTCGGTGCTAACGGCGCGCAGGCCGTACCACTCGGCAGGGTCAGCGCCAGGAACGCCTTCGACAGCAAGCCTTGCGAGAGCGGATGCCGCGGCATCCGCCATCGACCCAGCGAGCTCCCGGCGCGCACGACCGACGATGCCACGCAAACTCAGCGGATAACTTGGCAGCCCGCTCACATCCCCGGCGGGAACGAGGCGCAGAAACGGTGACGGCAAGCTTTCTTCGCCGGCAACGGCGGTGACGATTGCGCGGTGCTTTGCGCGAGAGATCGCTTGAGCGAACAAGCGCAGCTCTTCGTGCATGACTTCGGCACGAGCATCCTCGGTGCTGGCAGACGCCGCGCCCTGCGAGGCGCTCGCGGCCGATGCCTCGTTGGCCACAGCAAGCTGGCCGGCCGCAAACAACGCGCCGCGCAGCCGCAAATTCGGCCAGACATTCTCCTGAACTCCGGCGATCACGACGATCGAGAACTCCCGACCAACCATTGACGCTGGCGTTCCGAGCGCGACCGCGTCGACCATCGAGCGCGGGGCGAGACTGTCTTCGGCGACCTCGGCCGACACCCACCCGGCCAGAAAGACGCTCGCGGGCGCGTCGGGGCTACGTTCGACGAAACGCTTGGCCGCCGAGAAGAGAGCGACGACGCCGTCAAGGTGGCGGTTGGCTTCTTCGGCAGCGACGCCGGAGCCAATCGCCTGCTCGAACCAGATCGTCTCGAGTCCACTTCGCTGCCACAAGCCCCACAGCAACTCTTCGATGGTCTCGTTGTTGGCGACGCCGTCGCGCGTGGCCGCGAGGTTGGCGGCAAGGCGTGTGGCCAAGCGCCCGACGCGTGTCTCGATGGTCGCGAACGCGCCGGACTGGCTGAGCGCATCGACGACCAGTTCCTCTGCACCGCGGTCACCTCCACCGGCCAACTCCTCGTGACGGAGCGCCGCCTTGAGCCGGCGAAGCGTGACGGGGTCTAGTCGACCGAGCGGACCGGTCACCAGGGCCTCGGCCGTCTGCACGTCGAGCGGCCTGCTGCCAAGGGCAACTTCGAGAGCGAGCGTAATGGCTGTGACTGCTGGCTCATCGCGTACCGGCGAACTTGCGCCCGAGACGTTGGTCGGCACCTCAAGGCCGCGTAACTGGTGGGCGAGTCCCGGAACCGCGCCACCTGAGCGCACGATCACCGCCATCTCGGACCACGGCACTTTGGCGTGCACATGGCATTCCCGCAACCGCCGGGCGATGAAGGCGATCTCCTCGGCTGGCGAACTCAACAGGAACGACTCGGCGTGCGATGGCAGTTCAGGATCCGATGAGCTGGCCTTGCGCTGTCTCCCGGCAGCGGCGGCACCGATTCTGCCGGTCACCGCAGCCGTCGTCAGGCGCAACGCTCCCCCGTGTCGATGCACGCTGGTCAAGTGGAGTGTCGTTACCTCGGCCAGGCCGAGGCGCGCACCAAGCTTGCCGAGCAAGTCGGGCTGGGCGCCGCGAAATGCTCCCGTCGCAAGATCGGGATCCCCGAACACGATGACGGCACCGCCGCGCTGTGCGAATGCGCGCAGCAGGGTGACCGTCGACTGGGTTGATTCCTGAGCATCGTCAACGACGATCAGGCGAACGGTGGCGAGCGCTGTCGGACTGCCGGACTCGACGAGTGCAGCCGCTTCTCGCACGAGCTCGCTCGCATCCAGATGTCGATCACGGTAGCTGGCCTTGACGCTGTCGTAGCTCCCGATAAACGCGCCAGCGGCAATCCACTCTGGGCGGCCGATTGCGCGACCAAGATCAGTAAGCCGCGTCGGCGAAACCCCGTGCTCGACGGCGCGCATCATGAGCTCCCGCAACTCCGTGCGGAACCCTCGTAGCTGCCGCACGTCTACGCCAAGATGCTCGGGCCACACCGTGCCAATGCCCTCCGCGATTTCGCCGGCGATGAGTTCGGCAATGATCTGGTCCTGCTCAGCGCCGGTGAGCAGCACTGGCGGCTCCGTGCCAGCGCTCGCCGCGGCATCCCGAACGATCTGGAAGGCAATCGAGTTCGCGGTACGAGCGAGCGGGCCAAGGGTCGGTACTTGGAGCCGAGCGGCGAGCCGATCGCGCAGGTCGGTGGCTGTTGCCCGACTCGGTGCGAGCACGAGCACCTGCTCTGGCAACCACCCGCGCTTCAGCACTCTGTCGGCGACCAGCTCGATGAGCGTGCTCGTTTTGCCCGTGCCAGGAGCGCCAATCACTGCACCACTTTGCGAATCGCCGAGTGCGAGCACCTCGAGTTGCGACGGGTCGAGCGCAAACGGGATCGCACCGGCAGCCGGTGTCACCTGCCGCGCGAACTTCGCCATGCAATAACGGTAGTGCGATGCGCTGACAGAGAACGGCGCAATTGCTGCCGGGGGTTGTGCCGTAACCTGACTGCGTGGACATTCGTATTGGTATTGCCAACAGCCCTCGTGAGATCGCGTTCGAGTCATCGCAGACCGCTGAGCAAGTGCAGAAGATTGTGGCGGATGCGTTAGAGAGCGACGCCAAGTTCGTCACCCTCGAAGATGACAAGGGCAAGATTTACGTCGTGCCCTCCGTTTCGCTCTCCTATGTCGAGATCGGTTCGGAGTCATCCCGCCGCGTCGGATTCGTCGCCTGAGATGGAGCTGTTCATCGTTGTGGTGATCGGCATTGGTGTCGGCCTCGTCCTGCGGTATGTGATGCCGAACCGCGCCACGTACGGCGCTCTTCTCCTTCCGGCAATCAGTGGCGCAGCAACCTCGATCGTATGGGTGAGCCTGCTGTGGCTCGGGCAGCGTTCTGAGGGCGTCTGGATCTGGGTGGTGAGCCTGCTCGCGGCGTTTATCTCTGCCGCTGTCGCCGGTCTGCTGCTGCCGCGGCGTCGCGCAGAGGCTGACGACGCGCTATTCGTCCAGCTCTCAGGCGGTAAGGCCTAGCACGTCCATCCGCCGCGTGTGCGCGGCGATGAGTTCGGTGAACACCGGCTCGATGTGCGCCTCATCTGATTTGGCGTTCTCAGTGAAACTGAGGGCAGAGCGCGCGACGAGCATCGTGTCACCAATCAGCCGCCTGCCCCACAGAGCGAGCGATGACGACAGCCTCGGATCATCCGCCATCGCCGTTTGAAGCACTGTCGCCAGGATCGGCTCGCCGGTCTGGGGTGCGAGGATCGACGTGACCCTGGCCCGCGGTTCTGGGGCGAGCCCCGCGGCGAGCAGCAAGAAAAACTCGTCGAGAAATCCTGCCGTAACGTAACTCGTGGTCACCGCTTCGAGCCAGTTGGCCCCGGCGGTCATCCGCTGAAACTCGTCGACAGCGCGCGTGTGCGGTTCCATGACGGATGCCGCGTCGGTACCGTCACGCTCGATCTCGTCGCACAGGGCTCGGTGCTTGGAGAGTGACAGCTCGGCCGCCTCACCGAGTTCGACCTTCACGGCCGTGGTGGGTGCGATGGCGATGGCGTGACCGAGGTTCTCGAAGATTGTCAGCTGCGCGTATGCGGCTCTCCCGAGAAACTCCGGCAAGGTCGGAGTCAGGTCGCCAAGGTCGACTTTGGTCGTGGCTTGGTCACTTGACCGCAAGCTGAAGCGAGGCAATTCTGCTCTCTTGCGCCGACGCGAGAACCAGTTAGCCACCCGCCAAGCATAGGCGACCCCCACTCGCCAGCGCCTTGCTGCGCGGCCCTTGACGAGGATTCAGCTAAACTGGTCGTACGCTCCCCATTTCTGGAGGGAGCACTGCGCCCCAGGTCAAAGCGGGCGTACCTCGCTAGCTGACAGGGCATCACACTGTGAATTTCGCTGAACTTAATATTGATCAAGACATGGTCGAGGCACTCGCCACCAAGGGCATCCTCGAACCGTTCCCGATTCAGGAACAGACCATCCCAATGGGCCTCGCCGGCCAGGACATCATCGGTCAGGCCAAGACCGGAACGGGCAAGACCCTCGGTTTCGGACTGCCGCTACTGCAGTCCCTCGGCACGGATCCCGAACCCGGGGTCAAAGCGCTCGTCGTGGTACCGACCCGGGAGTTGTGCATTCAGGTTGCCGAGGATCTCGTGCTCGCGGCATCCAATCGGGCGACGAAGATCGCGGCTATCTATGGGGGCAAAGCATACGAAGGCCAGGTCGAAGAGCTCAAGGCTGGCGCGCAAGTTGTTGTCGGCACGCCCGGCCGACTGCTCGACCTCGCGTCGCAACGCTTGCTGAGTCTCAAGGACGTCAAGGTCATGGTGCTCGACGAGGCAGACAAGATGCTCGACCTCGGCTTCCTGGCCGACATCGAGAAGCTGTTCGCGCAAACCTCGCCGACGCGGCACACCATGCTGTTCTCTGCGACGATGCCCGGCCCGATCGTGGCGCTGGCCCGCCGGTTCATGAACAAGCCGATCCACATTCGCGCTACCGACCCCAACGAGGGGCTCACCCAAGCGAACATCAAGCACATCGTGTACCGAGCGCACTCGCTCGACAAAGACGAGGTCGTCGCCCGGATTCTGCAGGCAGAGGGTCGCGGCAAGACCGTGATCTTCACGCGCACCAAGCGTGCGGCCGCCAAGCTCGTTGAGGAATTGAACGACCGCGGCTTCAACGCTGCTGCGGTACACGGCGACCTCAACCAAGAGCAGCGCGAACGCGCGATGGCCGCCTTCAAGGCTGGCAAGAAAGACATTTTGATTGCGACGGATGTCGCGGCTCGCGGCATCGACGTCCTCGACGTCACGCACGTCATTAATCACACCATCCCCGAGGATCACGACGCCTATCTGCACCGCGCCGGTAGAACCGGCCGTGCAGGCAAGACCGGCATCGCGGTCACCTTCGTCGACTGGGACGATATGCACAAGTGGTCGCTCATCAACCGCTCGCTCGACATGGGTCAACCCGAGCCGGTCGAGACATACTCTTCGTCCCCGCACCTCTTCGCCGACCTTGAGATCCCCGAGGGCGCCAAAGGTCGGCTGAAGACGGCTGGCCCGCCTCGGGTTCGCGAGAAGACTGTGGCTGCCCAAGGCGGTCGCGGTGGTGGCGGCTCAGATCGTTCGGGTTCGCGACCTCCCCGCCAGCACGGCCACGGCAGCGACGCAGTTCGCGAGAGCAGCGAGGGCGGCGGAACTCACGACGGAGCATCACCCCGCCGCCGTCGCACG
>JBBQLW010000009.1:0-22458 GCA_038328315.1 Actinomycetales bacterium | reverse complement strand
GGACTTCATGCGCGTTCCCTGTCCGGCGGCGAGCACGATCACGGCAAGATTGAGGTCGGTCATGATGCCATTCTGCCGTTCATCGGGGCAGGCCGGGTCCTGATCGTCTCCGCGGGATCAGGTGCTGGGCGCTGGCGTGAGGCCGACGAGCCTTACCGAGCCGTCATCCGACCAATAGCAGGTCTGCAGGATGAGACTGCCAACCATCCCCTTGATCGCCGCCGCAGTAGTTATGGGCACCGACGATTGGCGCATGCCCGCCAAGATCCATTCGCACCCACAGGCACTGATCGATCTCGTCTTGGTAGCCACGGGTGTCGACCGCGATTGCCCACGACGCGGCCCCGGTGACCGGCAGCCCGGTCGGCGCTGGCTCGGGAGGCGTGGACTGGCTGGAGGCGATTGCGGGTGCGGGTGCGGGAAGCGCACCGGTCCCAACGTGCTCCGAGCCCGGCTCGAAGACACGGTGCGATAGACGCTCGGAGCTTGACTCCAGACCTTGCCCAAGATCCTCGGCGGGCGCCCAAGCCCCCTCAACGGTTGCAGTAACCTGCTCAGGCGGCACTTCCGGTGCCGGCGGCAGCGCCGCTGCGAACGCGGTGAGGCCGACCGCGAGCGCTCCAAACACCCCGAGCGCAGCGACGAGCCGAGCCAGCGACATCCGCAATCGCGCGCGGTGATACGCACGGAACGAGGTATCGCCCTCGGTCACTTGTGCCTAGCCGAAGCGTCCGTTGACGTAATCGAGGGTGCGTGTGTCGATCGGACTCTCGAACATGACTTCAGTGTCACCCTGTTCGACGATAACGCCGGGCGTACCCTGAGCCGCGAGGAAGAACGCACAGTTGTCAGAGACGCGCTGCGCCTGCTGCATGTTGTGCGTCACGATAACGATCGTGACCTCCTTGACGAGTTCGAGCATCGTCTCTTCGATCACGCGGGTTGATGTGGGATCGAGAGCCGAGCATGGTTCGTCCATGAGAAGCACTCGGGGGCGAACCGCAAGGGAGCGGGCAATGCACAATCGCTGCTGCTGGCCGCCCGAAAGTCCGCCGCCCGGCTGTCGTAGTCGGTCTCGAACCTCCTTCCACAGTCCAGCCTTCATGAGACTCACCTCGACCAGTTGATCCTTTGCATCGCGGCTGGCCTTGATCCCGGTGAGCTTGAGCCCCGCGATCACATTGTCGTAGATCGACATAGCGGGAAACGGATTGGGCTTCTGAAACACCATCCCGATGTCCCGTCGAGCTTGCGTGAGCCGACGAGCTGCGCCATAAATGTCGTCCCCGTCGAGAAGCACCTCGCCCGCGAGGGACGCCGTCGGCACCATCTCATGCATGCGATTAAGGATGCGCAGGAACGTCGACTTACCGCATCCCGAAGGGCCAATCAGCGCGGTGATCTTGCCTGCGTGCATGGTCAGATCGACTCGATCCAGCACTTTTCGGTCGCCAAACCAGGCTGAGATCGCTTTCGCGTCCAACACCGCAAGGTCTTGGCTCGGCTCAATGGCAGCGACCATGTCGTCGTGCTCTCCAGCCACGATCTCGGCGAACTCGGCATCCTCGTGATGGTTGAGTCCACTTTCGGCTACGTGCTCGGTGTCGTGATTCATCGTTTTGTCGTTCACAATGCGGCTCCAGTGCTAGAGAAGGTTCGGCAGAATGGTGGCTACAGCACCCGAGAAGGCGGCACCGAGGGCGAGCAGGATGGGCACGGCGATGATCCAGGTCTGCCATTGTCCCCAGCGCGACCGAACCCACCGCAGCGCCAACGCTCCGATAACCAGCCACTGCAGCCAGAAAAACGCCATGAACCATTGGCCTGGGTTGGCCGCCATTGCGAATTCCGCGGGGTCGAGCACCGCGGTCGTGAAGACAGGACTCGGAGTTTCAAAGGGCGTGCTGACGAGGTTCGCGTCTACATGCAAGGTGCCAGACGGAGCCAACGGAATGCCATCGGCCGTGATGAGCTCAAGTCGGCCCTCGCCAGCTGCGAGCGGCACGGGCAGGGGATCCCCCGCTTGGCGCACACTCAGGACAGAGTATGTGCTGGTTCCCTGGCCGGTGATCACCTCGATCTCATCACCCGGCACCGCCTGCCACAGCGAGCCGAACGGCCCGCCAAACGTTGCTTGCCGACCCATCACAATGCTGGTGCCAAGCTGGCCTGGCATGACGGTGTCGCGGCGATGGCCAGGTCCGGCGGTCAGAACTCCACTCGTGGAGCCCTGAACGAACACCTCGCTAATGCCGAGTCGCTCGATCGTGATCAGTCCAATGGCGGTGCCATCGGGGACGAGAACGTTATTGACGTCGAGTTGCCCAAGTGGCGCCGTCGCGAGCGCGAGCTCTGTGCGGAGCTCCTGGTAGAGCCCGAACTGCGCTCGAGCATGCTGCAGGATGCCGACGAGCGTGACGTGCACCACGAACCCGATCAGCAGCGCAGAAACCACCAACCAGACGACACCGACCCACCAACGAATCTCTTTGGGACTGGTCGCCGGGCGCACCGTCGACCGATCGCTTCGGGTTGGCCGCAGCCAACCCAGCCGTTGCCCGCCTTGGCGGGGCGGCATTGGAGCGGCCACTCCCTCCGAAGGGTTGCTTGGATCGTTCGCGTCATCCATCCGCACTAGGGTGCCGGAGCTCGTCATGGCTTCACATCCTCGTCAATCGATGGACGAAACGACGCCCGAATCGCACCCCGAAAATTGACAAGAAGACCGAGCGCAGCGACCACGACCGCGCCCGCGACGACCAACAGCCACCACTCCTGCCAAGCCGGTACTTGAACGGCTTGCGACACCACCGTCACCGAGTCATTTGCGACCACGCCAGACTCCCAGCCGGCGGCCTCGAGAACGTGCTCCCCGGGCCTCGTATCGGTCGGGATGCGCACGCGGGCGACGAGTGCACCGCGCGAGTCAGCGGCAAAGGTGCCGATGCTGAGTACACCCCGGTACAGCACGAGTTCGACATTCTCGTTGGGCGTGTAACCCTCGGCGCTCGCGACGATCCAATCGCCAGCCGCGACAGTGTCGGTTCCGAAATCGAGGTCCGCCGCATCTTCAGCGGGGGTCGGAGCCGCCACGAACCCACCGACGGGAGGCGTCGTCTCCACCGGGGACGGAGTCGCAACCGACGTCGGGATGGGTGTCGTTGTTGCTGCATTCACTCCCCACGCTGGCACCGCACCGGCGAATGCTGCAACGGCTACGAGACCGGCGGAGAACGCGATGACTCGGCGCGTGATCAAGGATCGGCTCATGATGCCGCACCGCCGATGGTCAGTTCCTTCTTGCGTTCGCGCGTTACGTCATCGATATCGCTGTGTAGCCGCTTTCTCGACCAGGCCTGGAACCGGCGCGTCAGGAGCAGGCCGAGAACGATTACCCCAACGAGGATGACAGCACTCCAAGAGATCGCAGCCGTCATGGTCGTGGTACTTGACGCGTCGAAGGTCGGGTCAAGCCCTGTAGAGATAGCTTCCGGCACCGCGGATTCCAAAGGAATCGGGGTCGCAGTTTGTCCGCCGACAATCGGCTCGGTGATCTCTTCGCGCTTGACTTCTGGCACCTCAGAGCTCACCGCTGCCGCGGACCAGATAAACCCAGCAGGGAAGAGGTCTCCAAAAACCGCCACGACCCGGACTCGTTGACCGGGGAGCAACTCCTTCAAGGGAGCAACCTGCTGGTCGCCGAGAGACACCCCTGCAATGCCGGTCAACGCCACCGATGGGTACGCGTCGACGACTAAGTTGCCGTCGTTCGTCACGTCGAACTCAATGCTGAAATCTCCGGGAGCGAACGGGAACAGTGAGGTCGAGTATTCGGTGGTGATGTTTGAAATCGATACCGAAGATGCGATCTCACCGAGCACGGTCAGATAGACGCGCGCGGCCACTCGCTGTTGAAGCGGTGCAGGCTCGTCCTGCGTCGCGGCACCGAGCGTCGCGACAATTCCCGCGAGGTGGTTGCCGGGCGTGGCATCCGAAGGGATCACGATCGAGAAGGGAATGGACGCCTGGTTGCCAGGGTCCAGCGTGATCTCATCAACGGAGGTGGTGATCCAGGATCCCGCGTCGGATGCTGCCTGCGCGTTACCACTGAGCCCGAGAGCCCCGCTGTCTGGATCATTGAGTGCATCCGCTGCAGAGATTGTGAATGTTGCCGGGACATCCCCTCGGTTGGTCACAATCACAGCGTCAACGAGCTGAGTCCCGGGCTCCACGGTGAACTCGAACGACTCTCGAGCACCCACTTCGGTCGGAGCTGGCGCGACGCTCCACGTCACCGTTCCGCCTTCTAGGGTGTCTGCAGAGGCGGCACCCGCGACCGCGACCGCTGAGGTCGCCGCGACCAACGCGAGCATCGCTACGAGGCGAGAAGATCGTCTGGGCACCGCGTAAGCCAATCAGGTTCGGGCAAGCAGGATATGAACGAGAGGTGTACTAAAGCTTTACAGCCTAGAAGAGGGTGATCGTGAGAGCCCGAGGCAGTTGCGAGCTCGGCGCACCCTGCCGGGGCGTTGGCTCGACAGTCGCCGTGACGGTTGTCGGGCTCGTGTTGCCAGGCTCCCCCGATGCAAGCGGCGCAATCCCACCGACCCGCGCGATGCTGGGCGGTTGAGCCAACCCCGATCCAACGACCCCCGCGGTCCACTCGAATGCGGCATCAGGTGCCGCGTCAGATGCCGCGTCGCCAGCGCCGACCTGACCGGTGAGTACCCACGGCAGCGCCGAAGCCGGACGCCGGTCCACCACCGAGACGCGCAGACCCGCGCTGATCGATTCCCCCTCCGATGACTCGGTCGAACCGGAGATCGTTGACATGTCACTCATCGACACTGACAGTGAGACGCCAGTCGGCTCGGCGGGTGCTGCGGATATCTCCGCTGGCGGCAGCACAAACCCGACGTTCACGGTTGCCGGATCTGACGTCGAACCAACATCCCCCGAGGTTCCCGGTATGAACTTTGCGGTGTAGGTGTGGTCACCGTTTGGCACGCCGACGAGGGTCACGGTACCGACGCCGGCGGAGACATCCGCCCGTCCGACTTCCGTCGTACCCTCGAGAAACTGGATCGATCCCGCGGCCCTCGTCGCAGGTGAGCCGCTGTCGGCGTCCTTGACCGTGGCCGTGAGTGTCACGCTGCTTCCCGACGATGCCGCGGAGAGCGACACGGCACTGGTGAGTTTCGAGACCGCGACCGCCCACTCGTCCGTAGCAGCGTCGAAGGTCATGTCAAGGCTCACGTACGGATCAGTGGTTCGATCGGGTGAGGTGGCCGAAGCGAAGTAGTAGTACCGAAGTTCAAATGGACCGTCGCTGAGCGGCGTCAAGATCTCGCTGAGCTTCTTGTTGCTGACAAAGTTGTTTGTCGGAATAATCGATCGGTCCAGGAACACTGGATTGCCGTCGAGACCGTTGGTGCCGGCTGTCTCCGCCATGGCGGCATTGCGGGCGTTTGCGATCGAGCCGAGTTCAACCCCGTTCTGGTAAATGAACGTTCCGCTGACCGCGGTGAACGGCCTGGTCGCCCCGACGCTGACAGCAATGCTGTCGAGAAAATAGGTGTCAGTTACCGCGTTGCCGCTGGTCGGCGAGACCGTGATCGTGCCGTCAATGGGCTCCGCACTCGCCGGTGCGACCGCCGCGCCAGTGCTCGCGGCAACGATAACAGCGAGCGAAGCGCCGAGGGCGAAGAGTGATCGTTCGAACAGCATGCGAGGTGTGCTTCCTGCTAAAACATGGTGAGGCGGGACCGCTCCTTTCGGAGCGGCCCCGCTCTGTCGAACTCTGCTAGTAGTGAACTACACAGAACACGAGGTAAGGCTGGCCACTGCCGAGCTCAGCGCGGCGTTACCGCCGAGCAGAACGACCTCTTCAGCATCCAGATCCGTGATCGCATCAAGCACTGCTTGTGGAACACACGTAGGTTCGACCACGAAGAGTGGCGCCCCCAGGAATCCCGCTAACGCAGCGCCGGTGAGCGCATCCGCGAAGTTGAACCCAGTCGCGAGGAACACCGTGTCCGAGAAATCGAACGCATCGGCGTTGATCGCAACTGCAGTTTCAAATCGGTTCCCACCGGCGTTCCGAGTGACGCTGGCGTACAGACCCGTAAGCTGAGTCTGGATTGCCGCACTGACCACCGCAGTTCCACCGGCGATGCGGATGTCAGTGACACCCAGACCATTCAGTAGAGCGAGGGTTGCACTGTCCACGGTTGATGCTGCACCATCCACGAGCACCACTGGACCGTCGAACGTCGCCGCAGCCGGCCCCGCCGCCAAGGCGTCGGGGAAGTTGGCTCCCGTAGCGATGTAGGCGGTCGTGGCACCACCGAGACCGAACGCGTCTTGGGCGATGAGCCTTGACGTTTCGAATCGATTTGCGCCGCCAATGCGAACAACCGTCGGGTTGAATGCAAGGGCTTCAAGCTGCGCAACGACGCCGTTGGAGATAACCGCAGCTCCACCGGTCACGACGATCGTTTCTGGTGAAAGCCGCACAATCTCCGTGAGTACGTTCGCCGGCACCGAGTCGCTCGGGGTCAGCAACAATGGCGAGTCGAAGTGCGCCGCCGCGGGTGTCGCACCGAGAGCGTCGGCGAAGCCGAATCCCGTCGCGACATACACGCGTTCGACATCCGCAGCGAACGCGCTCGAGATCTCAATTGCGGTCTCGAAACGGTTCGCCCCCGCCAGACGAGCCGTGGTCGGCGGCGTGAACGGTGCCACCGCCCATGCCCCGGTGACCGAGTTGTAGGTCATGTCGAGCTTCACGTACGGGTCGGTGACCCGATCTGGGTTACCGCTGTTTGCGAAGTAGTAGAACCGCAGCTCGAAATCTCCGGTCACCAACGGCAAGAGCAACTGGTCAAGCCGCTTATTGCTGACGAAGTTGTTGGTCGGGATGATCGACCGGTCCATGAAGACCGGAAGCCCATCAAGACCATCGGTGCCAGCCGCTTCGGCCATCGAGCCGTCGCGCAGGTTCGCAATGGAACCCAACTCGAAGCCGTCCTGGTAGACGAAGGTGCCGCTGATGGCACGGAACCCCTGCGGCGCACCGACGCTCACGGCGATGCTGTTGAGGAAGATCGTGTCGGACGCGTTTCCGCTGGTCGGCGTGACGGTGATCGTGCCGGGGATGCGTGCCGCTTGCGCGGACTGGGCGACGCTCAGCCCTGTCACGAGCAGCGCGCCGGTAACGGCAAGCGCAGCTATTTTCTTTGTGATATTCACGAGTTCAGTATCCTTTTTCCTATCTGTCGCCGACTAAGAGAATCTCAGGGCTTGCGTGAAGGAGGTTGTGTTCCCACACAGGCTCCCAATGGTGCCGAAACCGTACTGGATGATGGTCGCGGTCGCCGCGCAGATCGTCGAGGTCGGTCCCGCGAAGGTCGCGCGAAGCAACACGTCTTCAGGCGCCATCGCCGCTGGGGCGAGGCGAGCCGTCTCGACGACGTTGAACACGAGGCGTTGGACTGGGAAGTCAGCGTTCAACTGAACTCCACCGGCCGCCACTGGGAGGAGTGGCTTGATCGTGTCAATGTTGCCGAGTTCGACGTTTCCGCGACGCTCGACGACCGACGCCAATGGGTTCAACGAACCGTGGTTGCCCTGAGCGATGTACTGGGCAATCGAGAACGGCACAATGTCGCCCTTCTGGGTTACGAAGGTACCGTTGTGTTCTTGAACCGTGTTCGTTAGGTCCGTCGCGACCCCAACCCCTCCCATCGCGCCGATCCAGAATGACCGAGTACCGGACCCGGTCTGCGGGATCAGTGCACGAATTGGGACGTTGATGAAATCGGAGTCAACGTATGTCTGAACGTTGCCGTTATAGATATTGCGAAGGGTGAACGGCCTGGGGACGATGGCATCCTGAGACGCAGAGCCCAGCGCGATATCACGTGGCCAGTCGCTCGCCGCGCTGACGGCGTACGTGACGGCGTCAAGGGCAAACGGAATGAAGGTCAGTGCCGTGCCTGGCGCAGTACTCAACGGACCGTTCGAGCTGCGCGCGAAGTCAATCTGGTCGGTAATGTTCACGCCGCCCGCCGCCGGCCAGACCCTCGTGCCGGTGTCGTTGATGGACGCGGAGAGCGAAAACTGGCCCTGATTCGAACCGTTTGGACGGTTGAACAGCGGACCGCCCAGCCTGGTCTGGATCTGGCCGGCCGGGAGTGCGTTGTAAGAACCGATAGCGGGAACCACCAGAGCCAGTCCGTTCAAAACGTCCTGAGTGGTGTCCGAGCCGGTACCAACAAGGTCACGGAAGCCGGAGGGGGGATCTGCGTACGCGGGGGAGGTGACGCCGATGGCGAGTGCCATCGCCGCGGCCGTAGCAATGACGCCGAGACGCGTCTTGGTCTTCCTAAGCATTTTCTTCCAACCTGTCGTGATGTGGTACCCCTGCAGTGCTGTCCGGTGTGGACTTTTCTCTCGCAGCTATTCGCCTTGAGATCGCTCCCGGGTCGGGGCGGGTTGGCCCGGAAGAAGTTGTGGTGGGCTTAGCTTTGGCGCCGCCCTCGAAAGAGCAGGGGTGCGAACAGCAGGCCAGCGACACCGAGGCCGAGCGCGATTAGCACGCCCCCCCGTTCGAGCGGGCCGCTTGACAAGGCAGCCGTAAACGCCGGCTCCTCTGCCTCCACCCCTAGGTCGGTCGGAGTTTCAGACGCTGCAGCCTCCGCTACTGGTGAGCCGGTATCGAAGCTCCCCAGTGATGACACTGGCGGCCGAGTTGTCGTTGGCGGTGTCGTCGGCACCGCGGGGTAGATGCGCACGAGGTTCGTTGCGCTCACCGCTTGGGCTAGAAGCTCTGCCGTCAGTGGAAGGTACCCGGGCGGCAGATTGCCGGTGGCGGTGCCAGATACCTGACCGTTGGTCGTGACCTGAGCGAGCATATTGGCGATCGTGGTTCGTTGGGCCTGCGTGCTCGCGCCCATGTTGACCGCGGCGTAGGTGACCATCGTCAGCGGGTAGCCACCCGCGGTAACAGCCGAAGGATCGACTTGCTTGACCGTGGCGAGTGTGGTTGCGGCAAGCGCCGAGAGTGCCGCAGCGATCCCAGCGGCATCCGGGTTCGCTACGACGGTGCTGTTGGGAAGTCTGACAGACGCAGCGCTCAGACCGTAGCGCACGGTCGAGGGACTGTCGGAAATCGAGATCATAAACTTCGAGCCGGGCAGTTGACGACCGCTGCTCACCCAGTCGCCTGCTTCACCCGCCGCGTTGGTTCTGATCGGGTCCCAAGTCGTCCTCGAGTTCGGGTTGGCTCGGAAGGTTCGAAGCGCCGCCGACAGCAGATCACTGGTGTACGGTGCGAACTGAATCGAGTCGAAACGAGACCGCTCAGTGTTGAGGTTCAGCGGCACGAGGCTCTCATCGTCCTTCGGGAACGTCTCGAGAATCGTCGTCGACAGCCTCTGCGGCGAGCCGTCAATCTTCGTGAGGCCGACAGCGCGCTCTACCGGGGGTTCGCGGTAGTTCCTCGCGTCATCCAACCACCACGGCACGACGGCTTTCGGATCTCCCTTCGGCAGGTAGTACGGATTGACCGTCATACCCCACGGGTCGGGAGTGCCGTCCAAGAAGGCGCGAGCCTCGGTGTCGGCCAGAATCCAACGCCACACCTGGCGAATCGCATCGGCCCCACTCGGCCCGGGGAGAACGATCGCCGGGTTTGTAGTGAATTGGTTGAAGTTGGTGGGATTGAGCGATTGAAAGTCAGGATCCTGGTTCAAGAAGACGTACCCCTGGTTTGTCGCGCCCAGATGCGCAAAGTTCTTGGCAGGGTCCGAGGTGTTCGATGGCACCGTGAACCGGTACGACTGGGTGAGCAGTTTCGCCATGAGGCGCGGAGACAACACGAGCTTCTCCTGACGGCCCGCGTCGAACTCAGCAATGTACGCGATCGTTACTGCAGAGATCCCGACCGGGGCGTAGGCGAGCTTTGCTCTCGCGAGCAAGGTGCGTTCAGCCTCGGTTTGCAGTTCCCCAGAACTCACCGGGTAGCCCGAGTACGCGATGCGCGGGGCGTTTGCCCCATCCTCGATCAGTTGAGCACGGGCGATACTGTCGGTGTTGGTAGCGAAGTTGAATGTGCTTTTGAGCGACGTGCACAACGCCGGCTGCCACGAGCTCATCGCGCCGACCATCAATTGGGAACCGACCACACGAAATTCTGGCGCGCCGATCTCGCAGCTAGAACCGACCGCGGCAAAGTCGAGCGGAATCGCGATTCGGTTGTCCCAATAGTCGCAATTCGTGTTGACCGGGCTACCAGCCTGGATCGAATTCGCTCGTCCGTACGGATAGAGCTCGAAGCTGTTCGCTCGATCGCGGATGGGGCTGCATGCAGCGCCATCCCCTCCGAACACGGTTCCTCGCGGAACTATGACGAGCCAGCATCTCAGGTTCTCAGCAGTCCCACACCCAAGCTGCGGTGCCTGCGAGGCGCTCTGCGCCTCGAAGTCGAAAAATCCAATCCCGTCAGATCCCACGCGGGCACTCGACACCTCGTTGGTCGTGGCGGGCCCGAAAAAATCGAGGATTGCATACTTTTCCTCACCGTTGACGAGCTGGTTCTTTCCACTGATCACTTGTCCGTCGACCGTGCGGAACTGAACGTCGTGGTCGGTCGGGTTGAAGATGTCCTGATCTCGCGGGGCCACCCGCTGGGTCACATCCGGAAACACCGAGTTGCCTAGACCGTTGTTGGCCGCGTACCTGCCACCCCACTGACAGGTCTCGACGAAGTCGTCCGCGCGCGGGTCTTCCCCCCAGCACTGCATCGCCTGTACGAAATTCTGCACGTCGCTGCCAAATGTCGTGGACGACTGCGTGCCGGCGTCGAACCCAGACACTTGTACACGTATCGCTTGGTCAATGACCCCCGCGGTTTGCGAAACCGTAACGGAAAGGTTGTCGAACTCGGGGAAGTGCGGGCTGTTTGGGTTCCGAATGGGCTGGAAATCCCTCGCGCTTGAGCTGTCGCCCGTCCACTTCACCGTAATACTGGACGAAGGTGTTACCGCGTCAGCTGTCGAGGGCACCGGGATTATCGAGACTGCGCCGACGAGCGCCAGGGTTACCGACGCCATTGACAGGGCTCTCACGAAACGCTCGTTTGAGGTCGGCTGAGTGGGCACGGTAGACACGTTACGAACCTGCATTCTGGACCTGGGCACGAGCGCGTTTACTAAACACAGACCGTGGGTGAACTTTCGACGCGAGCCGTTGGAGCCGACGTTGTACCTTCGCGCCGTTTTCGACGGTCGCAATCGACGCATCCGCTGCAGGGCTGACGGTGCGCCGCCAGCCCATGAGCGGTGGAAGCAGCGTGAGCACGAACACAGCGGCTGCGGCAATCAGCATTCCGATCAGCATGATGTTGGGCACGCCGCGATCCGGGATCGTGATCGGAAGACCAGCGACTACAGGTACGCCTCCGACAGTCAGGCCGCTTGAGCCAGCGGCAGCGCTCGCCGCGTCAAGCGACTGATCCCCCGCACCCAAGACCGAGTTCGATGACGACGATGACGATGACGACGAACCGGACCCTGATGTCGCGCTACTGGCAGGCGTCTGCGTGTCGCTCGCACCGCCGGTACCGGTGAGGCACTGGTCCGGCCCCCGACGATCGCATTCCGCCGGTTGCGGAGCGTTCTGCGCTAGCTTATTGCTGCCGTCGGGGGAGAACGTTGGGTTATTGCACGAAGAAATATTCTTGTTGATCGGGTTTCCCCCGGGAATCTCCTGAACGACTGAGAGGCCAGCCGCCGCGAGGTTGACCGGAAGCGGCGAGTAGCCCAGAACATCAGCCTGCTGCTGGCCTTCACACAAAAAGTAGGAAGCAAAATCGGCAAGCGTGAGCCCCTTATTCGCCGTAAAGCTCCCCTCAATCGCCGTCGGGACGATGATGTACGAATACGAGGAGAGCGGATAGACCCGTGGGTCGGGGTTCGTGTACACGCCGTTGAGTTGGGCCGTCAGGTAATCCGGCGATGTGGGATCGGAATTGATCACGGCCGCAAGCAAGGAGACCGCGACGTTCGAGGCAGTAGGTTCGGTGTAAAACCCAGCGGAGTTGAGCACCTTCGCGACGGGGAATCTGGCATTCTTCGCGAACGACGACTCAACGTAGGTTATCGCTCCGACCGAACGGTTCTGCGCAACGAATCCGGCCACGCCGTCTGAGCCCTGCTGCCCGATGAATGCGGAGCCGGCCGCGATGGGGTAGTTGGATGTTATGCCGCAATTGGCTCGACCCGTCACTTGGCAGTAGGCGTTCCAAACGGAAGGGTACTGGTCGCGCATCCAGGACGTTAACTGTGCAGTAGTTCCGGAACCGTCAGAACGCACAACTGGCACGATCTGGATGGCCGGGAGTCCGAGCTTCGGGTTGTCTGCCGCGATGGCCGGGTCGTTCCACTTTGTAATGGCCCCGGTGAATATTTTTGCCACCGTTTCGCCCGACAGCCGAAGATTGGTGACCCGCTGCCCGCCGATGACGAGGTTGTACATGAAGGCGGTACCCCCCGCGACAATCGGCACGTACGCAAACTGGCGCGCCGGGCGCGGGTCAGGACTGTCGCTGCCGGCGAGCGCGTATGGAATCTCCGAAACGGCGAAATCCACTGTTCCTTGAGCGAACTGTTGCCGACCGGCCGACGATCCGGATGCATCGAACGTGACCTTCCAACGGAAGTTGTCGAAGACGTTGCGAACCCACTGCTGCAGTGCGTTCGACGACCAACTGGATCCAGCCCCGGCGACGGGGAAGTAGGTATCGCCCACAACCGCCGAAGCGCTCTGAGGTGTCACGAAGCCCGACAGTGCCACCACCGACGCGATGGTCATCGTTGCTGCGACGCGGCGAACAGCGCTCATAGGAGATCGGGTGGTCACTTTCGTTCATCCTCCGGTGGTGGTGTCGATCCGAAACGTTGACGCACCGCGGCTGCGAGCTTGCCGGTCGTGGTCGAGATCGAGGTCCAAATGCGGCGACCGGTCGCGCTCGCACCGGTCCACACGCGACGACTTGTTGTTGTCAGGCCTTCTCGCAGCCGCTGACTTCGTGTGCGCGGGGCGTCGATCGCGGCGGCGGCAGCGACAGCGGCAGCGGCAGCGACAGCGACAGCGACAGCGGTGCCTGGTCCGGGATCAAGCGATCCGGTCGAGAGCTCCAACGGCGGCCCGGGTTCAGGGAGCGGCACGAGGCGCCCACCCTTCACCGCAAACCCAAGCTCTCGCGCGCGCAGACGATAGTCGTCATCGACCGATTGACGCGCACGCGCACGGTACTGCCGAGCCGACAACTGGCCCGGCCCTCGGCCCCCGATTGCGCGGGCCAACGCGAAGAGGATGAGCACCAACACCATCAGCACAGCTGCGGTGCCAAACCCGCGAGCGATCATCGTCAGTTCGGGAGACTTGACGAAGGTGAACGTCGTGAGCGGCAGCGAGGTCATCGGGCCGACGAAGGGGTTGAGGTTGAGGAACGTCGTGGCTCCGGCGGTCAGCAGGACCGGTGACGTTTCACCAATGCCGCGTGCCGTACCCAGAATGATCGCGGTCGTGAGCCCTGACCGCGCTGTCGGCAGTGTGACGGTCCACACGGTGCGCCAGGTCGACGAACCGAGCGCTCGTGCGGCCTCCTTGAGACTGCTCGGGACCAGTCGAAGTACGACGTCAGCCGACCGAATGATAATCGGCAGCATCATGACGGTGATCGCCAGTGAGGCCGCAAATCCAGATCGGTTGAATCCGAGGAACACGACGATTGTGGCGTAGATGAAGAGGCCAGCAACGATTGACGGCAAGGCGGTCATTGCCTCGACGATTGTTCGCACGAAGCGGGAGTACCGACCGGGATACTCGGTGAGGAATACGGCAGTCAGAATGCCCAAGGGGATCGAGATCGCCAACGCGATCGCGATCATGATCAGGGTTCCTGCCACGGCGTGAATGATGCCGCCCTGCGTGATCGGATCGAGAGGGCCGGCGTTGCTCATGTCCTCGGTAAAGAAGTTCAGGTTCCCGAGCGGTTCAAGTCCGCGGCCCACCGTGTAAACAACGACCGAGATGAGCGCGAGCAGGAGCAGGAACGCAAGCGAATGCACAATGACGGCGACGATCCGGTCACGCACCGTTGGCCCGTTCTCGTCAAGGGCCGTCGTGAGTGCGAACATCCCCACGAAGATTGCATAGGTGATCAAGACGAAGCCGATCGCACCGTCGAGCGGCAGCGCGAAGAAGTACAGCCACGAGGTGAACGCCAGCGCTGCCGCCGCGCAGCCGATGAGCCGCACGATGTCGACGGTGCGGATGGTTGCCGTCGAACGGCGAGGCTCAACTTGCGGCGCAGTCGCCGCTGCCGAGTTCTGGTCTGCCTCCGACTTCGATTTAGCGAGCGTCCAGGTACGAGGCTCAGCCGGCATTGCCGGCGCATGCTCGGTCGAGCGCTGCTCTATTACGTTTGACATCAGTCCCCCATGCTTCCGGAGCGGCTCCGGGCGATCACCGAAGATGCCGCGAAGTTGACGACGAGCGTGATGAGGAACAGCGCAAGGCCTGCGGCCATCAACGCGGAGAGCTCGAAGTCGGACGCTTCGCTGTAGCGCAGAGCGATGAGTGCGGAAATTGAGTTCGCCCCCTTTTCGAGGATGTTTGGCTGGATCACGAAGACCGGCGAGATGATCAAGAACACGGCGATCGTCTCGCCGAGCGCGCGGCCAAGTCCGAGCATCGTTCCGCCGATGATGCCACCGCGGCCAAACGGGATGATGACGCTCGAGATCATTCCCCACTTGGTCGCACCGAGGGCGAGGGCGCCTTCTCGCTCGCCGATCGGTGCTTGAGTGAACACCTCGCGCATGATTGAACTGGTAATCGGAGCAACCATGAGAGCGACGACGATACCCGCGATGAACGTTGATGCTGCAAACACCGTTGGGCTCGCGAGGGGGTCGTTCGGGTCGAAGCCATTGACGGCGAAGATCGGAATCCACCCGAGGTAGGTCGAGATCCATTGCGACACCGGCAGGATGTTCGGGGTCAGGAAGAAGACGCCCCATAGGCCGTAGACGATGCTCGGCACCGCGGCCATGAGGTCAACGGTCGTGACCAGCCCATTCTTGATTGCAAGCGGGGCGTACTCGCTGATGTAGAGAGCCGTACCGAGAGCGAGCGGGAGGGCGAAGAAGATCGCGGTCAGCGCAACGAAGACAGTTCCCAGAAACACGGCGGCGATACCGAAATTGCCAGAGTTGGGATCCCACGCTTGAATCGTGATGAAGCCGGTCCCAGCAGACTGAAGAGCCTGAAAACCCTGGTAGGCCAAGAACAGGCCCACGAGGGACATCACGGTCACCACGATTGTGCCCCCGCTGTGGGCTACCCAGCGGAACGTTGCATCCGGCCCGTCGACCTTCTTCGAAAGAACACGAGGAGCGTCTTCGGCGGCCGAGTTCGGACTTTGCTGATCCTCGACGACCGTCGGCTCAAGCGAGAGGGGCACGGTCACCTGCCATCAGCGACAAGTCAGTCAGTCGCGCACCACTGTGCAGCATGGCGATCGGAATCGAGCGAGCGGCGAGGTCAATCGCGTGACGACGGTCGCGCTCTGTCAGGTACCAGCGCGCGCAGATGGCCGCAGGAATGCTATCCAGACTCATGTACCAGCCGTACAGACCGCGCTCGGTCTCGCTCACGAGTGTGACCGTGAGGTGCGCGGCCGACGCCACCACGTGGGCCGCGTGCTCTCGGGCCGCGTCGTAGGTGCTGTGCAACTCTGCGCCACGAACCAGTTGTCGGTTGTTCGCCGATACCAACTGCCACACGACTACCCCCTGATCGGAGTCCTTTTCCGTATCGTCAAGCGCGACCGGCGCGCCGACGACGCGATAGGAATGGTTCACCCACGGCACGACCTTTGGACTCTTACGGGTCAGGAACCGCACAAAAACGATTCGTGGACCAACCGTCATCAGGCGGCTTCTTTCTCACTCGGTTCGCCACGGTGTGCGGCCTTCAGATTCAAGAGGCAGCGCAGGAACACCGGCATTCAAAAACATGTACAAGAGGATTCGGGTCGGTGAACAGTAGATGTCTTAAGCCCGGGCTCGAAGCTCCGCTTCCAGGACTCGAACCTAGACCTAACAGCTCCAAAGGCTGTCGTGCTGCCATTACACCAAAGCGGATCAAACCAGACGTGCGCACTAAGTGTGCCAGATCCGCGCACGGAGCTTCGGCGAAGACTGGCGTTCATGTCTCCGCCTTGCTTCGTTCACACTTCTGCGAGAGCCTGTGTAACGATGAAATCTTCAGCCTTGGTCGCGATCACCGCGGCATCCCTGCTTCTGCTCACCGCCTGCACCGCCCCAACGCCTGAGGAGGGGCCCTTTGTATCGGCGACCAACATTCCGGTTGAGAAACCAGTCGTCACCCCGTTCCCGATCGAACCAGAGGTCACGCTGATCCTGCGGGCAACCGTTACGGCATCCGACGGCGAGAAGCTCGCGCTCGAGATGCAGGTCAACAGGGCTGTTCCGTTCGACGATGTTCGCGCCCAAACAGTTCCAGCTGCGGTCGTGGCTGACTGTGCCGGCGAACTCACCGTCGAGAGCATAGCGGCAGAGGGATGGGGATTCACTCGAGCCAGCGTGACCGCGATCCCGGTGGGTGATTCAGACGGGTCTTGGCCCGCCGCTGACACGATTGGTCTGTTGCCTTCGGCTGACTTCGTGCGCATCTCCGGTCGCGGCGACGTGATTGACTCGGCCGGCTCCAGTGATGCGTCACTTTCTCCGTGCATGCTAGACAAGGTGCTGCCGGGGCCTGGCCAGGGCGGTATCGCTGTGGGTCTTTCCGGAGACGTTGGCGCCGGATTCACCGGCTGGGTGAATCACACCTGGGGTTTTGTCGTGACCTCGGGCGAGCTGAGCGATTGCTCGGTCGAGATTACTGCGCTCGGGACTGAACTGGGAGCTGGCACCGAATCTTGGACGACGCTCACTAGCGCGCAGCAATGTTCCGCGGGCACGACGAACGAGTCCCGAGCCTTCTAACGAGGTCGAGGGTCACCCGAGTGGAGCTAGCAGGGGGTCAGAGTTTCGACACTGGCTGAGAGCGCCCCAGTCCCTCCAAGCAACACGATATTGAAGACCCCCAGCCGAGAGAACTGGGCGATGACCGACGAGGGCACGCACGTGCCGGGCACAACGAAGAGCGGTGAACCAGTGCCCCCTGCGAGGGCCGCACCGGCGAGCGCGTCTGCGTAGCCGAGCCCGGTCGCGATGAATACCGAGTCTGCAGTGGCAAACCTCGTTCGATTGATCGCGACTGATGTGGCGTATCGATCCGCGCCGCTGAGCCGCGAGACGTTCGACGGGCCATAGGTCGACAGCAACTCGTTTTCGATTCCGACAGATACTACCCCAGTGCCACCGGCAATCACAGTATTCTGCACGCCGAGCGCAGCCAAGAGGTCGCGCGTCGGCACATCAAGTTCCGCAGCGCTCCCGTCCACGAGAATTACGGGCACCCCTGCCTCCCCCGCCGCTGCGGAAGCGGACAGTGCATCGGGAAAGTTGGCGCCGGTGGCGATGAAGGCTGTCAAAGTTGCACCGGCAGGGAAGGCTCGTTGCGCGATGGTTCTTGATGTGGCGTAGCGGTCATTACCGCTGTCGCGGCGAATAGTGGCATTCGGCAGCAACGCGTCGACTTCAGCTTCGACAGCGCTCGTAACCACTCCGATACCCCCCGCGATCACGACGAGAGCGGGGTCTAGGCGTTGGAGCTCATCGGCGACAGAGTCAGGCAGGCTTGTGGGGGTTGTCAAGAGAAGCGGGCCCCCAAGCTTCGCTGCAGCAGAGGCGGCGGACAGGGCATCCGGGTAATTCGTGCCGGTGGCGAGGTACACCACCGGCACTCCCGAGGCAAATTGTTCCGAAATTCTGACTGCAGTCTGGTAGCGGTCTGCCCCAGAGAGGCGAGAGACTTCGATCGGCGTCGTGTACGACGATACCTCAATTTGCGTAGAGTCACGCTCCCAAATCACCGCTGTCGTGGTGCCGAATGCGGCGATTTGCGGATTGATTGACCCGACCGCTGAGAGCGTCGAGACCGCGCCAAACGTCTGGCCGCCATCTGTGGACCGTACCCCTTGAACGTACGAACCGGTGGTACCGTCACTACCTTCCCAGATGATCGTCGTTTCGGTGGCGGCAATCGCCACTTGGGGGCTGAAAGCGCCTGCGGCGATGGTTGACAGCGTCACCGGTGTACTCCATGTCGCGCCACCGTCCAACGATGACGACGACTGGATTCGAAAGGTTGCAACTTGAGCGCGAGCCCAGGCGACCGTGATGATCTCGCCGTCTGTGGCAATACTTGGCGAGTTCGCTTCGGCACCGTCGGCCGAGAGGGTCGTCGGGCTCGACCAGTTCGCGCCGCCATCGGTCGATGATGAGACTTGGACGCGGTTGATGCCACCGAACGCGCGGGCCCATGTCGCGGTAATGGTCTCGCCGTCAGTGACAACCTCAGGGCCCGCTCCACCCTGCCCGAGTCCCGAGAGCCGAATTGGGGTGCTCCAAGTAGCGCCGTCGTCCGTTGAGCGCGAGGTCTCGATGTGGCCGTCCGGCGGGTAACCGAGCGAGTACACGATCGTCACAGTCTCACCGTCGGTCGCCAGACGCGCGTCGAACGAGTCCTCACCGTTGGAGCCAACAGCGAACGGCGTGCTCCACGTCGCGCCCCCGTCAGTTGACGACGAGACGTGAACGCGATTGAAAGCCTGCGCGGCGTACCACGAGACGGTGATGACGCCTCCCGCAATAACGATCTGAGGTTCGTAGGCGAACTCGGCCACCGCAGACACGGTTACCGGTGCGCTCCACACTTGACCGCCGTCCGTCGACGTCGCGACTTGGATGCGCGGCTCGGCAGTGCCATCAACAGCGCGCCAAACCGCGGCAATCGATAACCCATCGACTGCGATGCGCGGATCAACTGCGAATTCACTTGCTTCCGAGAGCACCGTCTGTGCGCCCCAAGTCAGACCGTCATCGCTCGAAGTAGATACGCCTATCGATAAATCGGAATTATCATCCAGACTCCATATGGCGTGGGTGAGCCCGCCGCCCGACGCAATGTGTGGCTGCCCGATGAACAGATCCGGGTCTGGCTCGAGAGACCGAACCGTGACCGGCGCATCCCACGACTCCTCAGCGCCGCTCGACGCCGACGCGCCGACCAAGATCGAAGTGACGAGGGTAGCGGCGACGAGAGCACCGCTAAATTTCAGAACGCGCATGAGATCCTTCGCTACCGGGAACGACCGGAAGGGACCGGTCCGACAGAGCGACGCTATAACGGCTGGAACCCGTCGGCCTATGAGTAATTACTACTCAGGGCAGCGGCGGCAGCTAGCCGACTTGGATGACTGCCGGAGTTGCGCCGCCGAGGTTCACGGCTGAGATGAATTCGCCACCGTCGAGACCGGTCGGCTCCTTCGTCCAAGTTGCATCGCTGCGACTGATGCGGAACACCGCGTCATCCTGCACCAGCATCACTTGAACGCCGCCTTCAGTCGCGACTGCGGTCGTCTTTCCGGATGCAGGAATCTCAGTGAGCTGCTTGTACCAGCCGAGCTCGTCCTGCCAGGTTTGGAAGAGCATCCCATTTTCGACGCTGTAAATTTCGGGGTACCCGGTCGACGACACGGCCGCCGAAATTGGGCCCTCCATCTCGATTCCAGTCTTCTGGACCTTCCACCCATCCATGTCTCCCCAAACACGGTAAAGCGAGCCGCCTTGGGACACAAAAATCGTTGGCCACAGGCCGCCGAGGTTGACGGCGGCGACCTCGCCAGTCACTTCGATTCCGGTCGACATTCGTTGCCAACCGGATTCTGTCTTGACCGTCATGATGAGCACGCCGGTGTCGACGCTGATCAGGAACGGCCAGCCACGACCCATGTCGACCGCTGCCATTGATGTGGCATCGAAGCGAACACCCGTGTTGACCTCGTCCCAACCGTTTGGCCCGGGCGAAGCTTGAATGAGACTGCCTTCCTCCGAGAAGAAGACCAGTGGAGTAGTGCCGTCGAGCGTCATGGCTGCAAGCGACTTCGGCGTTGGGTCAAGTCCAGTGCTTGACGCGCCCCAAAGTTCCCCACCGAATGCGGCGGTGCGAAGCCAGTCGGCTTGGTCGCCGTAGTGGATGAAGTTCGACACCTCACTTGCGAGCACGGTACTGAAGGTCAAGGGGCCCAGCTGCTCCTCGCCCCAAAAATCTTCCGAGATCAAAATTGTGCCGTCAGTGTTGACTTGTTCGACGTAGGCGACGTGCCCGTAGACGCCGTGCCCACCGGAAAGTGAGCCCCAGTGAGCGACGGCACCGACTTGCGGAGTTTTGTCGACAAGGTACCCGTCAGCGATCGCGCGCTCGGCCCAGGTCGCGGCATCCCCTGGGTTTGTCGGGGGCCGCTCAACGCCATTCTTGATGAGCCGCCACGCGACATAGTTTGTGCAGTTGTGCCCCGGAGACATGCCCCAGTAGGAGACCTCGTTCGCTACGCCTCTCGCCAGCTGCCACTTGCCGCCGTCGCAGGTGTCACCGGAGCAGGTGCTCGCTTGGGCAGAGGCCGCCGGCGGCGTGCCGATCGACGCGAGACCGAGGCCGGCTACGAGTGCAAGGCTCATGCCACCGCCGAAGACGGCACGGCGAACGGGAGAGGATCGGGTGAATGCTTGAGTCACTCCTACATGTTGCCATCCTTGCCTCGTCGTCGATACCGCGGACGGCGGCTTCTCGGCATGCTGTACGCAAGAGTTGGTGATTACGTAAGTTGCCGTACACCAAATATTCAGAGGTCGGGGCGCCGCGCGATAATGGACGGATGCCCACCAGCGACGAAGTCGACCGGATCGTGACTGCGTGGACGCGCGAACGCCCGGACCTCGACTTCTCGCCGCTGCAGGTGCTGAGCCGTGTCGCTCGGCTCTCACGTCACGTTGAGCGAGCGCGGCGTGCCGCCTTCGCGGCATCCGACCTCGAGGCTTGGGAGTTCGATGTGCTCTCGGCACTGCGACGGGCGGGGCGCCCGTATCAACTGAGCCCGAAGTTGCTGCTGCAGCAAACCCTCGTGTCGAGTGGCACGATGACCAACCGCATCGATCGCTTGGTGTCACGCAGTCTCGTCGAACGCCGCACCGACCCGAACGACGGCCGCGGCATCCTCGTGGTCATGACCGATACGGGCCGCGATCGAGTGGATGCCGCGATCAGCACCCTGCTCGATGCGGAGGCCGTGCTGCTCGAGCGGCTCCCAGCCGCCGACCAGGAGCGACTCGGCGCGCTGCTCCGAAAGCTCAGCCTCGACTTCGACTGAGTAGATCGTGCCGGCCGGCTCAGGCGAGGAGTTCTTCGAGTTCGAGCCAGCGCAGTTCGACGGTGTCGAGTTGCGATTGCAGTCCGGCGAGCTCGGTCGTGAGTGCGCCGAGGCCCGCGTAGTCGCTGTGATCGTGGGTGGCCATCGCTTCGTGCGCCGCAGCGATCTGCCCGTTGAGCTTTTCGATCTTGCGGGATGCCGCCGCGTGCTCCTTCTGCGCGTTGCGGAGTTCCGCGCCCGCCAGCCTTGGCGGGAGTTGCTTACCGTTGGCGGGAGTCGCTACTCCCGCCGCCGGCGATTTGCTCCCGCCGCCGGGCGTAGATCTCCCGCCGTCGATGACTGCGCGCCTGTACTCGAGGTACTGGTCGACCCCGCGCGGGAGGTGCCGCAGTCCCCCGTCCATCACGGCGTACTGCTGGTCGGTGACGCGCTCGACGAGGTACCGGTCGTGGCTCACTACCAGCAGGGTGCCCGGGAACGAGTCGAGCAGGTCCTCGATCGCCGCGAGCATGTCGGTGTCGAGATCGTTGGTCGGCTCATCGAGAATGAGCACGTTCGGCTCGCTCAACAGAATCAACAGCAACTGCAGGCGGCGCTTCTGTCCACCCGAGAGATCCTTGACCGGCGTCGAGAGTTGCGCGCTCGAAAATCCGACCCGCTCGAGTAACTGGCCGGGCGTCATTTCTTTGCCGCCGGCGACGTAGCTGCTCTTCTGGCGACCGATGACTTCGCTGTCCCGGTCGTTCCAGACCTCCGCCAGTTCGGTAAGGTGCGGCGTGGGGGTGGCGACCGGGTTGGTCTTGCCGCGCTTGACCCGACCGCTTGTCGGTAGCAGCGTGCCCGCGATCAACGAGAGCAGCGTTGACTTGCCAGCGCCATTCACCCCGAGGATGCCCGTGCGCTCGCCGGGCGCGCTGCGCCACGTGAGATCGCGCAAGACTGAGTTCTCGCCGTAGCTCACGCCGACATGCTCGAGGTCAACGACATCTTTACCGAGGCGCTGCATCGCCATCTGCGACAGCGCAACGCTGTCGCGCACCGGCGGCTCG
>JBBQLW010000008.1:0-22496 GCA_038328315.1 Actinomycetales bacterium | reverse complement strand
CAAGTCACTCGACGAGAACCAGAAGGTTGAGTTCGACATCACCCAAGGACCCAAGGGTCCGCAGGCGGAGAACATCCGTCCCCTCTGATCTTGATAGTTCAGTAAAGAAACGCCCCGGCTTCGGCCGGGGCGTTTCTCATTTGGGCGCCTCTTAACGCCGGGGAAGTCCGAACTACTCTTCGACCGGGGCGCCTTCACGCACCCGCCGCACAACAAAGATAACGATCAGCAGCAGCACCGCACCGATCACGAGATACTGCAGCACTTCGGCGAACGGTCCGACGACCTTCCAATTCTCGCCAAGCAGGTAGCCGGCCAGCACGAACACGCTGTTCCAGATGGAGCTGCCGAGAAAGGTCAGCAGCGCGAAAAGCAAGAGGTTCAATCGCGTAATGCCTGCGGGAATCGAGATCAAGCTGCGGAAAATCGGCAGCATCCGCCCAAAAAACACGGCCTTGGCGCCGTGGCGGTCGAACCACGCGACCGACTTGTCGATGTCAGAGACTTTCAGGAGCGGAACTCGGCGGGCGATGGCCCTTAAACGCTCGGCGCCGAGGAGTGCGCCGAGCGAGTAGAGCAGAATCGCGCCGAGCATCGAACCTGCCGTGGTCCACAACAGCACTTCAGCCAATTGCAAGTCACCGCGGGATGCCGCAAGCCCCGCGAGCGGAAGGATGATCTCGCTCGGGATCGGTGGGAACACGTTCTCGACGAAGATTGCGATTCCGGCACCGGGTGCACCGAAACCGTTCATGAGGTCTACCGCCCAACGGGCCACTCCAGTGAGTTCTTCGCCGTCGTTGACCGGGGCGACGGCAAGAACGGCAATCGCCTGGGAGAGAAACGTCATGAGTTCACGCTACCGCGCACATGGCGCCCATATGCCGGGCTGGAGCCCGGTCGTGCCCACCTGCCGGGCTGGAGCCCGGTGGCGCCCACATGCAGCGCTAGAGGCTCGCTCGGCTCAAGACCGCATGCTCGCGCGTACCGCGTCGATTCTGGACTGCAGCTGCGCGACGCTCGCTTGCGCGACAGCGGGTCCACCGCACACGCGGCGCAACTCGGCGTGGATCAGGCCATGCGGCACCCCGGTTGTTTTCGCGCGCATCCCGACGAGTGAGTTCAGGAGCGTGCGTTGCTCGCGCAACGTGCGATAGAGCGGACCGGCTGCGCCTGGCTGCGACCCGGATCTCTGCGCTGGCGCGTGGGTGGCTCCCTGTGCCCCGCCATTGGCGGCCGCCGACCCTGCCCGGCGCGATTGCCTGGCCTGCCGCTGGCGGAGGAGTTCGCGCAGCTGATCCGGTTCGAGAATGCCGGGCAGCCCGATAAAGTCAAGCTCTTCATCGCTGCCGACGGCGGCGGCAAACCCGAACTCTTCGCCGTCGAACAGCGCGCGGTCGAAATTCGCGTCCGAGTCGATTGCCTCCCAAACGAAGCCGTCGGCAAGGTCACTCGATGCTGATTCGTTCGCCTCAGCCTGCGCGAGCAGCGCGTCACTGAGAAGCGCGTCGCCAGCGTCTGCATCGTGCTCGCGATCGAGCGCGTGATCACGCTCAAGCTCAAGCCTCGCGGCGAGGTCCATCAGGCTCGGTACGCTCGGCACAAAAATCGATGCCGTCTCGCCGCGCCGTCTGGCGCGAACGAAGCGGCCAACGGCTTGAGCGAAGTACAAGGGAGTGGCTGCAGACGTGGCGTACACCCCGACCATGAGCCGCGGAACATCAACACCCTCCGACACCATTCGAACTGCAACCATCCAGCGACTTTGACCGGCTGTAAATGCGTCGATCCTGGCGGATGACTCGGCCTCGTCTGACAAGACAAGAGCCGGCTCCTCCCCCGTGATGTCGCGCAGGAGCACCGCGTATGCCCGCGCTGCGTCCTGGTCGGTTGCGATGACGAGCCCACCGGCATCCGGAACACTGTTGCGCACTTCGCTCAGGCGAGTGTTTGCGGCCCGCAGCACTGACGGCATCCACTGACCCTGTGGATCGAGCGCTGTT
Source organism: Actinomycetales bacterium (assembly GCA_038328315.1). Taxonomy (GTDB): domain Bacteria; phylum Actinomycetota; class Actinomycetes; order Actinomycetales; family Microbacteriaceae; genus Rhodoglobus. The sequence continues at coordinate 20,493 of JBBQLW010000008.1, read as the reverse complement.
CGCCATGCCTGCGCGGTGACATCGGTCGTGTCGCCTTGGCCGAGCCGCGCGACCATCTCGTCGCCCATCCGCGTGCGCCAACGCATCTGGCCGGCGTACGCGAGAAAGATCACCGGGCGAACCACTCCGTCAGCGAGCGCACGACCGTAGCCGTACGAGTAGTCGGTCAGCGACACCCGGATGCCCGCTTCGTTCGGCGCGTAGGTCACGAACGGTATCGGAGCGGTGTCGCTGCGGAACGGGGTTCCGGTCAGCGAGAGTCTGCGGGTCGCCGGGCCAAACGCTTCTCGGATAGCGTCGCCCCAACTCAGGGCATCGCCTCCATGATGGATCTCGTCAAGTATCACGAGGGTGCGCGCAGATTCCGTGATCTCGCGGTGCAGACTCGCTCGCACCGCCACTTGGGCGTATGTCACGGCCATACCGTGAAAGCGCCGCCCGCCCCAGCTGGCACCGTTGGCCTGAGCTGGATTGAGGCGCAAGCCAACGCGATGGGCGGCCTCCGCCCACTGTCGCTTCAGGTGATCGGTTGGGGCGACAACCGTGACCCGGTCAACGACCCGCCGTGCGATGAGCTCGACCGCCAATCGCAAGGCGAATGTCGTCTTGCCCGCTCCCGGGGTTGCTGCGGCGAGAAAGTCACGGGGTTCGCTCTCGAAGTAGCGATCGAGTGCCTCTGCTTGCCACGCTCGGAGCTTTTCAGCGGTGCCACGGGCAGCGCGCTCCGGATAGGCCGGTGAAAGGTGCTCGACGGCGAAAGTGCCGACGGTTGGCCCGGGAAACGCCTGCTCGGGCAAACTCATGCTCACTTGATACGACTGTACGCGGGTCTTGGTGGCTCAGTCGCGCTGACCGAGACGGGGCCGCTCAATCGCGGTGTGTCCGACAAGTCGAGCCGGCCGAACAGAGCCGACCCCGAACTTGGCGGTCGCGGCATCCATCACGTGCTCAGCCTCGCGCCACCCGTCGTTCTCGTCCCAAAGCCCCTGCTGCACAGCACCGGCGGCAACAAGTTGCTCGGCCCGCACGCCAATCAATCGGATGGCGCTGGACTCGAAGCTGCGATCGTTCGCCAGCACCAGCGTCTCCACGATCTGCAGCGCCTCCTGATAGATCCGGCGGCCGAGATCGGTCGGTTGAAGAATCGTGTGGGACCTCGTGATGGTCGTGAAGTCGCCGTAGCGCACTTTGACCACAATGGTTCGGCCGAGCAGTCCGGCCACCCGCAATCGCACCGCCACGAGATTCGACATGCGCAACAGTTCGCGCCGGATGATGCGCTGCTCAGACACGTCGTGCTCGAACGTCATTTCGTGGCCGACGCTCTTCTCGTCGCGGCCGGCTTCGACCGGGCGCGGGTCGATGCCCCAGGCAAGCTCGTGCAGGCGATGCCCGCTCGACTCGCCGACAATACGGCTCAGCGAATCGAGATCGCTGGCTGCGAGTTGACCGATCGTGTTGATACCGCGAGCCCGCAGCAACTCTTCGGTTTTAGGTCCGACGCCCCAGAGTTTGCCGATGGGCAGCGGATGGAGAAAGCCGAGGGTTTCTGGCTGCGGGATCACCAGTAATCCATCCGGCTTGGATAGGCCGGAAGCAATCTTTGCCATGAACTTCGTCGACGCCGCACCCACCGAACAAACGAGACCGGTCTCGGCTCGAATTCGAGCTCGCAATTGTTGTGCCACCCGAAGCGGAGAGCCGAAGACCGGTCGAGCCGAGGCGACATCCAAAAAGGCCTCATCGATACCGAGTGGTTCGACGTTTGGGGTGAAGTCCTCGAAGATCGCCATGGCTATGGCCGAGTAGTGGCTGTACCGCTCGAAATGCGGCTCGAGCACAATCGCTTGCGGGCAGCGCCGAAGTGCAATCGACATCGGCAGCGCCGAGTTAACGCCGAACTTTCGCGCCTCGTAGTTCGCCGCGGTAACGATGGAGCGGGTCGATCGATGACCAACGATGACGGGCTTCCCGACGAGGTCCGGGTGATCGAGCAATTCCACCGAAGCGTAAAACGCATCCATGTCGACGTGCAGAATCGTTGCCGTCGAGTCATCGACCGTCGCTGCGGTCACCCGTCGATCGCGCCCGTCCTGCTTGCCCATACCGCCATCCTCGCAGCAACAACTGACGGTGCCGTTTGACGCGCCAGACGGAAGCAGGGCGGGTGTCGGGAGTACCGACATCCGCCCTGTTCGAGTGAACTGTTCTGAGCCTTAGCGGCGGCGGCGACTACCGCGCGTTAAGAGGCCGAAGATGGCAAGGACGAGAACTGCTCCACCAATGGCCAGCAACCACGTCGTGATGTCGAAGAAGCCCTGCAGGCCGACCCCGAACAGCTGGCTCCCAAGGAAGCCGCCAACGAGTGCGCCGACGACACCGAGCACGAGGGTGAGAATCCAGCCACCGGCGCCTCGTCCGGGAAGAATGGCTTTTGCGATGGCCCCGGCGATCAATCCAAGGACAATCCAGGCGATGATACCCATGATGAACTCCACTTCTTCAGGAAAATGCCACGAAGATCGGGGCAATTGTTGAGCGTACGCCCAGAATAGTATCGGAGCGAGGGACTTTAGTCATAGCGATCTCGATCGGAACGGGGTATAGCTAGAGCAATGACAACAGTCCACCCCTGGCGCAGATTCGTGGCGATCGGCGATTCGTTCACTGAAGGTATCGGTGACCCAGAACCTGACAGTATTGGCGGACACCGCGGCTGGGCCGATCGGGTCGCCGAGGTGCTCGCTCAGCCAGTCGAGGATTTCGCCTACGCGAACCTCGCTGTTCGCGGCAAAGTACTGCAGCAGATCGCGGACGAACAAGCTGAGGCGGCGCTCGAGCTCAAGCCTGATCTCATCAGCGTCTCGGCTGGCGGCAACGACATTATTCGTCTTGGTACAGATCCCGACGCGATCGCCGCGCGATTCGACAGGTTAATGCGGGTGCTCCGTCGCGACGGCGCAACGGTGCTGATGTTCACCGGACCCGATATCGGCATGACGCCGGTATTGCGCCGGTCACGCGGCAAGGTTGCCATTTACAACGAGAACCTGCGTGCGATTGCCAACAATCACGACGCGATCGTTGCCGACATGTGGGCGCTGCGCGAGCTTGCTGACGCCCGAATGTGGGATCAAGACCGACTGCACTTCTCCCCGATTGGCCACCACACGGTTGCGCGAATGGCGCTCTCGGCGCTCAACGTCGAGAATTCGTTGCGACCGCTCAACCCTGTGCCACTACCCGCTCGAGCGTGGCGGCAGGCGCGCGCAGACGACCTCGTATGGGCGCGCGAGCACCTCGTACCTTGGGTCGTGCGGCGCCTTCGAAACGAGTCCACTGGGGATGCACTCAGCCCGAAACGACCAACGTTCTAGCTCGCGCTGGTGTGAGATCGAGCTTGGTCAGCTCGCGATCCCTGAGTAACCCGTTCGTCCGGCCGCCGGGCAATCAAACGGATCCCCCGCTGCACCGAGACCGACCTGATTGAGATACCTGATCACGATGCGATACGACGTGAGCAGGCTCACCTCGGTGTAGAGGATGCCACGGCTCTCGCAGTACTCCCGAACGATTTCGCCCGCCCGCTTCAGGTGCGGGCGCGGCATGGTCGGGAACAGGTGGTGCTCGACTTGGTAATTGAGTCCGCCCATGAAGTGATTCATGAAGTGGCCGCTGCGGATATTGCGGCTGGTGAGAACCTGGCGACGGAGGAAGTCGACTTTAGAGTCCCTCGGCAGTATGGGCATCCCCTTGTGATTTGGGGCAAAGGACGCGCCCATGTAAACGCCAAAGACGGCGAGTTGAACACCGAGGAACGCGAACGCCATTCCGAGCGGCAGGAACGCAAAGACGATCGCGACATAGCTGATGTTGCGAACGAGCAGGAGCACGATCTCGAGGGCCCGCTTGTCGACTGCGCCTTTCGAGAACACCGTAATGAAGGCGTGCCGATGCAGGTTAAAGCCTTCGAAGATCAGGACCGGGAAGAACAGATAGCCCTGACGGCGTGCCATGAACTTATTGATGCCGGTGAGGCCCTCTGCCTTGTCCTGCTGGAAGATGATGAAGTCGGTCTCAATGTCTGGATCTTTGTCGACAATGTTCGGATTCGTGTGGTGACGCGAGTGCTTGGACATCCACCACGAATAACTGATGCCGACAACGAGGTCGGCCATAATGCGCCCGAGAAAGTCGTTGGTCTTTCCTGACTCAAAGACCTGTCGATGCGCGAGTTCGTGGGTGATGAAGGCGTACTGGGTGAACAGGATGCCGAGCGCGGCCGCGATCAAGAGGATGAACCAGGTGCCTTGGAGGGCGGCGAACCCGAACCAGGCGGCGATCATGGCCACTGTGATGGCGGAGAAGACCGCTATGTAGAAGCCGCGGCGACGGCGCAACAACCCTGATTCGCGGATCGTTCTCATCAACGCGGCGAACTCGCTCATCGGGTTGGCGACCCCGCGATCTCCGGTGCGAATCACACGGTCGTTTGACGAGGAGGATGTACCAGAGGCGATGACAGAAGACACGTGGCTCCACGGGAGTCGAATGACTTCGCAGCCACTTGAAGCGAGCAATCACTCGGATGTTCCGAGCTTACTTGCGGAGGCCGGGCCTAGCGTCCACGCGGCGCGCGGAGCGAACTGTCTCGGTAAATCCACAGATTGGGTTAGAACAGAGCAAAGGGATTACTCAAGCGCCACCATGGGCCAGGGTCGGCGATCTTGGAGTCGAGTTCGATCGGCACCGTCACGATCTGGTTACCGACGGCGAAGCTGATCTGGCCTACATCTTGGCCGGCTTCACCGTAGAGCACCGCCTCGGATTCGACGAGAGCCGTGATCGACGAGCCAGCCCACGTCACGACCGAGCGCGATTCTGCGGCGACCGCGGTGGAGTCATCCCCCCATAGCGTCTCGTATTGGGCGACAGGCTGGCCTGCTTTGACAAGCTCGACACTCTGGAAGCCTGCGACAGTGCCGACCAGCAACGCGCTGATGCTCTCGTTGAGGGTCGGTCGGTCCGGCCCACCGAGGGCGGCGCCGATGAGCGTGACCGTCTCGCCGCCGACGAGGTAATCCGCCGAAAACAAAAGGCAATAGCCCGCCTCATCGAGAGTTCCAGTTTTGATCCCGTCGACACCGTCGCGACCGAGAAGGCTATTCGTATTAGCGACGATCGCAATGCCGGGTATCTCGGCGCTTGAGGTTGCCACGATTTCCGAGATCACCGGATTCTCGACGGCGAGCCTGGCAAGTTCGACGAGTTCGGCCGCGGTGCTGACGTTGCTCGGCAGGATGCCGGTCGGATCCGTGATGATCGTCGCGGCGAGCCCGTGTGAATCGAGCCATGATCGCGTCGCTACCAAGAATGCCTGTTCTGAATCAAACGCCCAGTTCGCCATCGACTCCGCGTAGTTGTTCGCGGATGGCAAGAGCATGAGTTGGAGCATTGCGTATTGGGAGATCGTGACGCCGTCCACCACTGGTACGACGCTGCCGCCATCCGCGACCTGCTCCCGATAGAACTGCGCGTCGACCTCCGACAGCGTAATCTCGGGGCCAGCCTCTCCGAGGGCGAGCGGCCGGGCATCCAGAGCAACCAGCGCAGTCACGATCTTGGTGATTGACGCAATCGGGAGGGCTTCGGCACTACCGGAACTTGCCAGCACGCCGTCGTAGCCGATCGCCCCGACCGCCGCGGCGCCGTATGGCGGAAACCCGATTTGCGCTGGAGTCAACGTTGGCACGGTCACGGCCAGAACCTGTGCTGGCACCGCGTCGATCGGCGCGAGCAGCGTCAACGGTAGATAGAAGCCAGCAGCGAGGGACACCGTGAGCCCGATACCCACGAGGATGCGCCGGCGTACGTACAGCCGTCTGCGCGTCAGGTTGTGGGTGGTCGGCTGCACCCGGTAATCCTAATGAGGAGCTTGCGGGCACGCCTGCGTGGAGGGCTCCGCGGTCATGAATCGGGGTTAGGCGAGCCCACCGTCGATGGACCGCTTGCTGGGCACCACCGCTTCGGGAACGAGCACCTCGCTCGTCGCGTTGAGGGTCTCACCACGGAAGAACGGCTTCGAACGATCGAAGAAGGACCACACCACCATGAGCACAGCCCCAACTAGGAGGGAACCAATCCCAACAACGAAGACGCCGCCGATGCCGAAGAGAACCGTGAAGCCGTACTCGGGGTTGATCATGTCGATGGCAGCGAAGACGAATGCCGCTGACAGCATCAGGGCACCGAGGAGCGGAAAGAGGAACTTGAACACGATGTTGCGCGCGGAAGTGAAAAGCTCGCGTCGGAAGAACCAAACACACGCGTACCCGGTGATTGAGTAATAGAACGCGATCGCCAGGCCGAGCGAGAGAATTGTGTCGGAGAGAAAGTCTTCGCTGACGATCGTCATCAGCACGTAGAACGTTGAGGCGACGATGCCCATCACGATGGTCGAGTACGCGGGAGTCTTGAATTTGGGGTGCACCGTGCCGAATCGTTTCGGCAGCGCACGGTAGGTGGCCATTGCGAGCGTACCGCGCGCCGTCGGCAGGATCGTCGTCTGGGTGGAGGAGATCGCTGACACCATCACGGCGATAACAAGCAGCCATGCGAACGGACCGAAGAGCACATCCTTCAGCGCGAAGAAGACGTCGTTTGCGTTCGTCTCATTGCCAAGACCGAGTCCTACGCTTCCCAGCCCGGCAAAGGCCATCGCAGCGACAGTGACGCCGACATACGTGACCATAAGGATCACGGTCGAGAGCACAGCCGCACGACCGGGAGTGCGCTCGGGATCCTTCGTCTCCTCATTGAGCGCCAAACAGGTGTCCCAGCCCCAGTAGATGAAGAGCGCAAGGATGATCGCCTGCACGAACCCAGAGGCAGACTCGAACGCGAACGGGTTGAACCACGACAACTCGGGAGCTGCCGCGCCCGCTGGCGCTGTACCGGTGGCAACCGCGACGATCACGGCAATGACGAAGATCACCAACGCTAGGTACTGGATAGCCAGAAGCACATTCTGAACGCGCTCGCCGATCTGGGTGCCGCGATAGCTGATGTAGGTCATTGCGGCGATGAACACGACACCGGTGGCGGTCACGACGACCGTATTCTCTGCAAGCTCTGGGTTCACCAGCAACCAGAAGTACTTGCCGCCGATCTGGGCGAGGTTCGCAAGCACAATCGTGCCAGCGACAACGACTCCCCAGCCGCCCATCCAGCCAACTCGCGGCCCGAAGGCTTTGGTTGCCCACGTAAAGGTCGTGCCGCAGTCGGGTACCGCCCGATTGAGCTCGCGGTAAGCGAAGGCAACGAAAAACATTGGGATGAAAGCGAGAATGAGCGCGATGGGTGCCTGAGCCCCGACAGCAAGCACGACGAAACCAAGCGTCGCGGCGAGGGAATAGACCGGAGCGGTCGAGGCTAAACCGATGACGGTCGAGCCGAACAGCCCGAGGGTACCGGTTGCCAATCCTTTGCCTTCGGTTGGCGGTCCGACCGGAGTCGTGGCGGTTGCGGCATCTTGGCTCATTGTGTCCCCCGTCGTTGGTGGTATCGAGAGCATAGTGCTAGCGGATCGTCGGTGTCTTCCGTGTGGCGATCTTCCGTGTGGCGATCTTCAGCGTGGTGCTGCCATTCGGCCCGAGCTCAGCGCGATCGCGTAGATGGCAACAGCGCTTGCTGCGGCAACGTTGAGTGAGTCGACCCCGTGGAGCATCGGGATGGTAACAACGCTGTCCGCGAAACCGATCGCTGCGCGGCTGAGTCCGTCACCCTCAGCCCCAAGGAGCAGCGCAACTCGTTCTGGGGCGCTCGCAGCGAACGCGTCGAGCGGCACTGCTCGGTCGTCGAGAGCAAGCGCCGCCAAGTGGAATCCGGCGGCATGCAGCTGCTCCGCGCCGAGTGGCCAATCTGGCAAGCGCGTCCAAGGAACCTGCAGCACGGTGCCCATGCTCACGCGCACGCTTCTGCGGTACAGCGGGTCGGCGCACCGCGGTGAGATGAGTACGGCATCCGCGCCGAGCCCCGCCACCGATCGAAAGATCGCGCCAACGTTTGTGTGATCGACGATGTTCTCGAGCACGACGACCAGCCGAGCATCCGTCAACAGCGTCTCTAGTGCCGGCAAAGTTGGCCGGTGCATCGCAGCAAGGGCGCCTCGGTGCATGTTAAAGCCCGTGAGTTCTTCGAGAAACTCCGCTTCGGCAACAAAGATCGGAATGTCCCATTTGGCCAGAAGAGGTTCGAAGTCTGGCAGCCACCGGTGCTGCAGCAGCAGCGAGCGCGGTCGATGCCCTGCGACAATGGCTCGATCGATAACCTTGCGGCCTTCCGCGATGTACAAGCCACCGGCGGGTTCGCTCACTTGGCGAAGCGCGGCGTCAGTGAGATCGGTGTAGTCGGCAAGCCCTGCGTGCCCGAGTTCAGCAACGGGAATGATCGGCACGACTGCACCTTCCCCATCGTCACGACTGCCAGCAAGCCGAAACATACCGGAAAACTTGGCGATCTAGTCTTGAGCCACTGACTGGGAACGGAGCGGTGATGGCGATGATGCAGTCTGCGCCAAGCGCCGAAGCCGCCGAACAGAGCCTTTCAAGCCCCCAACTGGATGCCGCGGCTCAGGTCCTCCGCGGTCGAACGATAGCCGTGCTCACCGGAGCTGGCATCAGCACTGACTCTGGCATTCCCGACTACCGTGGCGCTGGCGCGCCGGTGCGGAACCCAATGACGTTTCAGGACTTCATGTCTGACCATCAGTACCGTAAGCGCTATTGGGCGGGTAGTCACCTCGGCTGGAACCGCTTTGACTCGGCCAGACCGAATGCAGGCCACGTCGCGATCGCAGAACTCGAAGCCGTCGGTCGAATCAGCGGAGTCGTCACCCAAAATGTCGATGGCCTACACACTCGGGCCGGCTCTCAGCGCGTCGTTGATCTACACGGCTCGATGGATCGCGTGCGGTGCCTCGACTGCGGCCAAACCTTCGTGCGCGCCGACATCGCCGCGCGCATCTCGGCGTCAAATCCGTGGCTGGACTCTCCGGACGCTGTCGAGCTCTCTCCAGACGGCGACGTGCAGGTCTCGGCCGTCGATGACTTCGTGGTTCCAGAATGCAGTGTCTGCGCCGGGCTGCTCAAGCCAGAGATCGTGTTCTTTGGCGAGTTCGTTCCGATCTCAAAGTTCACCGAGGCAGCTGCGATCGTGCAACGAGCGGATGCGTTGCTGATCGCTGGATCCTCTCTCGTCGTCAATTCGGGCATCCGCCTGCTCGACAAGGCTGCACGACGAAAGATGCCGATCGTCATTGTCAATCGCGGAGCAACCAAGGGCGATGCGAGAGCAACTGTTAAGATCGATGACGGAACATCCGAAACCCTCGTCGCGCTCGCCGCAATGCTGAGGGGCTAGTTCGCCAAAAACACTGACCCGTCAGGAACACTGTGCTGTTGTATCTCGTCCGTCACGGCGAAACCGATTGGAACCGCGACCGCCGTATCCAAGGCAGTACCGACATTCCGCTCAATGACACCGGTAGAAGCCAAGCCACCGCCACCGGAAAGCTGCTGGCACAGCGTCAATGGGACGCCATCGTTTCCAGTCCGCTGTCCCGCGCTGTCGAAACCGCGCAGCTCATCGCAGCGCAGATCGGCGTGAGTGAACTGACGCGCGATGCGCAGGTCGTCGAGCGTCGCTATGGCGAAGCAGAGGGCATGGCAATTGCTGAACTTGCCGAGCGCTTTCCGGGGGATGCTCCGGTTCCGGGGCGCGAGACGCGCGAGGACGTCGCCGCTCGGGCGATGCCAGCCCTGCTTACGATCGCCAAGCAGCACCCGGGCGGTTCGGTCATCGTCGTGAGCCACGGCGGTCTCATCCGCTCGGTTCTTGGCGCAGTCGACCCCGGCACGGAGCATCCGGCGATCACCAATGGTTCGGTGCACAGTTTTCGTTATGTCGACGGCAGTTTTGAACTGCACGCCTTCAACGATCCGATCAGTACCGAGTCCCTTGCGCTCGCTGTCACGCCGTTTGAAGTGCAGAATCCCGTCGAGCAGCGCGAGAATGCGGGTACCGGCGCGCTGTAATTCCGCGCGGGGTCCAGCGCGGGGGTTTCGCGCGAGGTTCAGCGAGCCTGGCGCCTCGTGACAGTCTCGGTGAGCACCTCGAGCAATTCAGCTGCCGCCGCTGGCCAACTGAAACGCTCGGCCCAGGCGAAGGATGCCGCAGAGCGAGCACTCCAGATCGCCTCGTCTTCGAGCACCCGAACGGCGGAAACGAACTCGTCGACACTGGTCGGATCGAAGAATCCGCTGTGCGGTCCCGCAATTTCGCGAAAGATTCGGATGTCGCTGACGACGGTCGGGGTGCCGAGTGCCTGCGCCTCGACGATGGGAAGACCGAAACCCTCGTCTTTCGAGGCGGTCACGAGTGCGAGCGCGTTCAGCAGTGCGTCCGTGTACACCTCTTCGGTCGCTCCATTGACAAAATCGATGGATTCTGGCGGGGCCATTGCGGTCAACCGTTTGCGTTCTGAGTCACCGATGCGGCTCATGAGCCGCAGCCGGTAGCCGGGGAGCTTGTGCATCGCTGACGCGAGCAGGTCGACGTTCTTGTACGGCATAAACGAGCCCATGTAGACGAGGTCGCGAGAACCGTGCGCGCCGCGCACCGGCCTCGCTTGCGGGTGATCGGTGCCGGAGATGATCACCGTGACCGGGTTGCGCGTGAGTCTATGCTCTGCCATGAGGGCGCCGGTTGTCTCGGAAACGACGACATGGGCATCCGCCAGATTGAGCAACGCACGCTGAAAACCCCACGAGAGGTGATAGCCGCGCCAGAGCAGGCGAATCGGCCAAGCGAGATCCCGCGGCGGGGTCCTGTGGGTGTAGTAGATGAGGTCGTGCACGGTCGTGACGAGCGCATAGCGACGAAAGGTCGGCCCCATGGTCTGCATGGGCGTGAACACGACATCGGGCGCGAAGGCGTTGACAGCCAGCGCGACGAGGGGTTCGCGTGCGCTCGTCGGTGCAGGCCCGAGCACCCACGGCAAGTCGGGTAGCAGCTCACGCTGTCGCGTATCGCTGATAAGCATGGTGACGGGATGCAGCTTGCCGAGTTCCGTGACCATCCTCGCCGTGTAGCGGCTGATGCCATCGTGCCGTCCCAGCCTCGTGTAGCGGCAGTCGAAGATGATCTTCACGCAGAAACCGTGTCGATGACCCGGCCGGCCCCGAGAAACTCGGTGATCGCGATCGCGGCCTCGCGCGGGCGCTCGTAGTGAATGAGATGGCCAACGCCGTGCAGGACGACGAGTCGAGAGCCGACGATCTTCTCGTGCAGGCCCTGAAGCGCATGCATGCTCGTGATCGGGTCGCGGTCAGCCCCGATCAGCAGGGTTGGCATCGTCAGGGCGGCGGTGAACATGCTGACATCCGATGAGATGGATGCCTCGAAGCCTTCCACGACTGAGTCGCGACTGGCGTAGCGCGAAAAATAGCGATGGTGCTGGGAGTGGATCCAGCGCCGCAGACTGCGATTTCTCGTGGTCGTCATGAACGTGCTCATGAACTGCACGATCATCCAGCTGCCGAGGAGTGCAGTTCCGATGCGCTCAGGCAACGCGCGCGCGGTGCGGTAGTACACGAGGGTAAGCCGCGACATCAGCCCCTTCGGCCCGGACAGCGCCGGGGCAGCAATCGGGTTGATGAGCACGACGCGCGGCGCCGCGAGCCCGCCTGCGACGGCCGCCGCAACGACGATAGACCCGAATGAGTGACCCAAGATGACCGCTCGACCGGTGAGCCCGAGCTCGGCGACGAAGCCGATCAACCAGTTGGCGTAGGCGTCAATCGAATGTTCTGTGCCGATCATCGCGCTGGATTCGCCGAATCCGGGCAGGTCAGGGCAGATGAAGCGCAAGCCATCGAGGTGCGCAACAACCGGTTCGAGCCCGTGGTGATCCCCGCGATAGCCGTGTACGACCACGACAGTGGTGGTGGCATCGCGCTGGCCGTACTCCCAGTAGCGAGTTGTCGAGCCAGCGACTGTAACCTCGTGCTTGGCGACCCTCGCGGCGCTCAGCAGTTCGGCATACGGCGATTCGGCTGGCATCCATCGATTCTAGGCACCGCGGTCGATCACAAGCGCTTGCAGGGCAGCCTTAGACTCGAACCGTCCGCGATCCGAGGAGCACTGTGACCTTCACCGCACCGATCCAGCTGCCCGGCCTGGCCCTCGACCCTCAGTGGTATCGCCGAGGCGTGTTCTACGAAGTCATGGTGCGGTCGTTCTTCGACAGCAACGGGGATGGTTCCGGCGATCTGACTGGCCTGATCTCCAAACTGGATTACCTGCAGTGGCTCGGCGTCGATGCGCTCTGGATCCCGCCGTTCTACAACTCACCGCTGCGGGACGGTGGCTACGATGTCGCTGACTTCATGAGTGTGCTCCCCGAGTTCGGAACCATGGAAGAGTTCAAGGAACTCGTGACCAAGGCGCACGAACGCAACATGCGAATCATCATTGACTACCCGCTCAATCACACCTCGGATCAGCACGACTGGTTCCAGCAGTCCCGACGCGACCCGGACGGGCCCTACGGTGATTTTTACGTCTGGAGCGACACGGACACGAAGTATCCGAACATCCGCATCATCTTCGTCGACACCGAGGAGTCGAACTGGGCGTTCGATCCGGAACGACGCCAGTTCTACTTCCACCGCTTCTTCTCGCACCAGCCAGACCTCAACTTCGAAAATCCCGCGGTGCGCGAGGCCACCCTCACCACAATTCGGCACTGGATGAGTCTCGGCGTCGACGGCATCCGACTGGATGCGATTCCGTACCTGTTCGAGTCCGATGAGGGCAACGGCGAGGGCGAGCCTCGAACTCACGAGTTCCTGCGCGAGATCCGGGCGATGGTCGATCGGGAGTTCCCTGGCCGTGTGCTCATCGCCGAGGCGAATCAATGGCCTCAAGAGACAGCGGCCTTCTTTGGAACCGCCGAGGAACCCGAGTGCCACATGGCGTTCGACTTCCCGGTCATGCCTCGCATTTTTTACTCCCTGCGCTCTCAGAACGCCACCGAGCTAGTTCGAGTGCTTGCCGAGACGACCGAGGTGCCAGAAGGCGCTGCGTGGGCGGTGTTTTTGCGCAACCACGACGAGCTCACCCTTGAGATGGTGAGCGAGGAGTATCGCCAAGCGATGTACGGCTGGTACGCATACGACCCTCGGATGCGATCGAACGTCGGTATCCGGCGTCGCCTCGCTCCCCTGCTCGACAATTCGCGCGCAGAGCTTGAACTTGCGAACGCCCTGCTCTTCTCGCTCAAGGGCAGCCCGTTTCTGTATTACGGAGACGAGATCGGAATGGGCGACAACATCTGGTTGCCGGATCGCGATTCGTCGCGAACCCCGATGCAGTGGACTCCGGATCGAAATGCCGGGTTCTCGCACGCCGATCCTGGCAAGGTCTTCCTGCCGCTCGTGCAATCTCTCGTCTACAACTACAACCTCATCAACGTTGAATCCCAGTTGGCCCAGTCTCGCTCGCTGCTGCACTGGGTGCGCAACGTGATTCACGTTCGCAAAGGGCATCCGACCTTTGGGCTTGGCGGGCTACGGGTGCTCAACACCAACCACGAGTCTGTGCTCGCCTTTGTGCGCGAGTACGAGGGTTCAGGGACCGGGTTCGGGGACTCCCCCGAATCGGTGTTGTGTGTGTTCAGCTTCGCGCACAACCCTGTCTCTGTTGAGATCGTCGTTGATGGCTACGAGTCTGCGACCGCTTTCGACTTGTTCGGCGGTGCTCGCTTTCCCGACATCGCTGAGGATGGCACGGTCATCCTCACCCTCGGCACCCAGAGCTTCTACTGGCTCCACCTCGGCGACGCACACTTCGCCGGCGGCCGCACCTGAGTGGGGCACGGCGTTGCCCTGTCGTTGGGCAGTCCTGTCGTTGGCAAGCCCTGTCGTTGGCAAGCCCTAGCCTGTACGCATGAGCACAACCTGGTTCAATACCCTCGCCGTCTTTGACCTCGAAACGACCGGCGTTGATGTCGACACGAGTCGCATCGTCTCGGCTTATGTCGGCGTCATCGCAGATGACGGCTCCGTGATTGAGCAACTCGATTGGCTCGCCGACCCGGGGATCGAGATTCCGGCAGGAGCCAGCGCGGTTCACGGCATCACGACCGAGCGAGCGCGGGCAGAAGGCCGACCGGCGCAACAGGTGGTCTCCGAAATCGTCGCAGCGCTGCAGTCGGTGCTTGATCGCGGGCTCGCGGTGACCGTCTACAACGCGCCATACGATTTCACGTTGCTCAACCGGGAGTGCCTCCGGCACGGGCTGACCGCACTCGTCGAGCCCAATCCGGTCATCGACCCGCTCGTCATCGACAAGGCTGTTGATCGGTACCGCAAGGGCAAACGAACTCTTGAGACCGCGGCGCAGGTGTACTCGGTCGACCTAGTGGATGCGCACAATGCGGGTGCAGACGCCGTTGCGGCTGGCAGAGTCGCCCAGGCGATAGCGCGGCGGTACCCAGCAGAACTTGCGCTTACTGCCTCTGAGCTTCACCTGAAGCAGATCGCCTGGTCAGCCGAGCAGGACGCGAGTTTCGCCGACTACATGCGTAGAACGCGCGATCCGAACTTTGTTTCTACTCGGGGCGGCTGGCCGCAGTACTAGTCGCGGGTGCCTGAGCTACTTCGAGAAGCCCTTATAGCGCGTGTTGAACTTCTCGACGCGACCGGCCGAGTCCATGATGCGCTGCTTGCCCGTGTAGAACGGGTGCGACTCCGACGAGATTTCCACGTCGATGACCGGGTACGAGTTGCCGTCTTCCCACTCGATCGTCTTATCGCTCGAGATTGTGGAGCGCGTAAGGAAGGTCGCACCGGACGCTAGGTCACGGAACACGATTGGCGCGTAGGTCGGGTGAGCATCGGTCTTCATAGCTGGTCCTTGTTGTATCGGCGAGATTGCGGCATGGATGGAGAGTCTGGGCGGCGATAGGCCGACGCACAAGCCTATCAGATTAGGCGGACCGGGCGGAGAATCGGCCGTCGTCGTTCGAGACGAGAAGCGGCAGTCCAAAGGTCTCGGTGAGTTTCTCCGACGTGAGTACTTCGCTGACAACACCTGCCGCGGTGATTCGACCGTGTGCAAGCAACAGCGCGTGCGTGAAGCCGCGCGGGATCTCCTCGACGTGATGCGTAACCATGACAATTGCCGGGGCTTGTGGAGCGCTCGCGTAACCGCTGAGCAACTGCAGCAGCTCTTCGCGTGCGCCAAGATCGAGACTCGCGGCAGGTTCGTCGAGCAACAGCAGTTCTGGATCCGTCATCACTGCGCGGGCTATCTGTACCCGCTTTTGCTCTCCGTCGCTCAGTTCGCCGAATCGACGCTTCTCGAACGGGCTGAGCTTCCACTCGGCGAGCACCCGCTGGGCACGTCGCTCGTCAATCTCTTCGTAGTTCTCGTTCCATCGACCGGTCACCGAGTATGCAGCCGTCAGCACAACGTTCAGCACTTCCTCGTCACCCGGTACGCGCCGCGCGAGAGCCGTAGAGGCAAACCCGATCCTGGGCCGGAGTTCAAACACGTCAGCCTTGCCGAGCTTTTCGTCGAGAATGCGCACCTTGCCGGACGTTGGATGGATCTGCGCCGCCGCGAGCTGAAGCAGGGTGGTTTTCCCGGCCCCGTTTGGTCCGAGTATGACCCACCGCTCCGAGTCGTCAACCGACCAGTTCACCCGGTCGAGGATGGCGTTGCCGTCGCGCACAACGGACACATCGGAGAACTTCAAGACATCGGCCATGATGTCACCAGCCTAAGTGAGGCTGCGGTAGATCTCCGTCGTGCGATCGGCGATCGCTGACCAACTGAAGTCCCGTTCGGCTCGCGCGCGGCCGGCCTCGCCCATGCGATTGGCAGCGACCGGGTCGCTTACGACCTCGGCCAGTGTTGCGGCAAGATCGGCAACGAAACGGTCCGGGTCGAGCGGCGTGCCCGTACCGTCCTGCGCCTGATCGATGGGAACGAGTCGCCCAGTAACGCCATCATCGACGACCTCGGGAATGCCGCCGGTCGCGGTACCAACGACCGGCACAGAACACGCCATCGCCTCGAGGTTCACGATGCCCAGTGGTTCGTAGACCGACGGGCACACAAAGGTCGTCGCCTGGGAGAGCACCGCTGCGAGATCGTGCTGGCTGAGTAGGGTGTCGAGCCAAACAACACCGCTGCGCTCATTCTGAAGCGCAGCAACTCCAGCCTGTACCTCCGCGAGAATCTCCGGCGTGTCCGGGGCGCCTGCACAGAGTACGAGTTGGACGTCTGGCGGGAGCAGGGCCGCTGCCCGCAGCAAGTACGGGAGCCCCTTTTGGCGCGTGATTCGGCCGACGAAGACGACAGACGGGCGGTCAGGGTCAATGCCGAGCGAGCGCACGAGCTCAGTGTCATGAACTGGCATCCATTTTTCTAGGTCTATGCCGTTATAGACGACGGTAACCTTCTGTTCGTCGATGGCCGGATAGGAGCGCAGGATGTCGCGTCGCATCCCCTCGCTTACGGCGATGACGGCGGCAGCGCCCTCGAACGCGGTCTTCTCGATCCAGCTGGACACCCGATAGCCGCCGCCCAACTGCTCGGCTTTCCATGGACGAAGCGGCTCAAGGCTGTGGGCAGTGACCACGTGCGGCACGTCATGCAACAGGCTTGCAAGGTGTCCGGCCGCGTTGGCGTACCAGGTGTGGGAGTGCACGAGGTCGGCACCAGCAACGTCTTGCGCGATCTGCAGGTCAACCCCGAGCGTCGCGATCGATGCGTTGGCACCGGAAAGTTCGGCCGGCACGCGGTAGTTCACGACATTGGCCTCGTCGCGTGGCATCCCGAAGCAACGAACCGTCACCTCGATGCGCTCGCGCAGCGCTCGCACGAGTTCTGCGACATGAACGCCAGCACCCCCGTAAACCTCTGGCGGATACTCACGAGTGATCAGGTCGACGCGCATGCCATGACGTTACTCCACCGCCAGTTTGGCAACTCTCGCGGGCCACTCGCATCACCGGTCACCGTCGCCTACTGTTGGCGTATGTCCTCACCGAAAATCTTCGGGATTGTCCTTGCCGGTGGTGAGGGAAAGCGCCTCATGCCCTTGACGGCAGACCGCGCAAAGCCCGCAGTTCCGTTCGGTGGTGGCTACCGATTGATCGACTTTGCGTTGAGCAACCTCATCAATTCTGGGTTGCGCCAGATCGTCGTGCTGACCCAGTACAAGTCACACAGCCTTGACCGACACGTGTCGCAGACGTGGCGCCTCTCGGGTCTCTTGGATGCCTATGTCGCCTCCGTTCCTGCGCAGCAGCGGCTCGGAAAACGCTGGTTCAGCGGCTCTGCCGACGCGATCCTGCAAAGCCTCAACCTCATTCGCGACGAGAAGCCGGACATCGTGGTCGTGGTCGGCGCTGACCACGTCTACCGGATGGACTTTAGCCAGATGGTCGACGCTCACATCGAATCTGGACTTGGCCTCACTGTTGCGGCGATCCGCCAGCCGATCGGCATTGCCGATCAGTTCGGCGTCATCGAAGTCGAAGCGGACGATGCAACGCGCATCGCGGCGTTCCATGAAAAGCCACAGAAGCCGATCGGTCTTGCCGACTCGCCCGACGAGGTGCTCGCATCCATGGGCAACTACGTGTTCAACGCCGATGTGCTCATCGACGCGGTCATGCGGGACGGGGAACGCAGCGACTCGAACCACGATATGGGTGGGGACATCGTGCCGGACTTCGTGTCTCGCGGTCTCGCCGGCGTCTACGACCTCAATCGCAATCAGGTGCCGGGGTCGACCGATCGTGACCGGTTCTACTGGCGCGATGTCGGAACGATTGAGTCGTTCTACGATGCCCATCAGGACCTGATCTCGGCGCTTCCGATCTTCAACCTGTACAACCGCGACTGGCCGATCTTCAGCCAGCAGCTCAACTCGCCGCCCGCAAAGTTTGTTCGGGATGCCCGTGGCTATCTCGGGACCATGATCGACTCGATCGTCTCGCTCGGGTCGTTGCTCTCGGGTGCCCACATCGAACGCAGCGTGCTCGGGCCGTGGACAAGTGTTGAGTCGGGTGCGATGGTGGTCGACTCTGTCGTGTTCGAGCGTGCGCGCATCATGCCGAACGCCGTTGTGCGCAAGGCTATCCTTGACAAGGATGTCGTCGTCGAGGCTGGCGCGACCGTGGGAGTCGACCACGACGCTGACCGCGCGCGAGGCTTCACGGTGACCGAGACTGGCATCACGGTGGTTGGCAAGGGAGTGCACGTCACGGCGTAGTCCGAGGCAGATAGACCGAGGAAGGCAGACCGCGCATGGCTCGCTTCCTTGTGGTTCTCGATGTCGACTCGACCCTCATCGAGGACGAGGTGATCGAGCTGCTCGCGGATCACGCCGGTTCGCTTGCCGAGGTGGAGCGGATCACGTTTCGTGCCATGAACGGCGAACTCGACTTCGAAGAGAGCTTGCGCGCACGGGTCGGGACGCTCGCGGGTCTCCCCGTGTCGGTGTTTGAGGAGGTTGGCCGGCAGGTCACGGTGACGGCTGGTGTGCCTGAGATGATTGCGGGCGTCAAGGATGCCGGTGGCCGCGTTGCCGTCGTCTCTGGCGGCTTCCACGAAGTGCTCGATCCCATCGCTGATGCCCTTGGCCTCGACTATTGCCGGGCGAACCGTCTCGAAGTCGCAGACGGTGCGCTGACCGGTCATCTATTGGGTCCCGTCATTGACGCCGAAGCCAAGGCTTCGACCCTGCGAGAGTGGGCCGCCGACTTTGGGGTTCCACTGTCCCAGTCGGTTGCCGTCGGCGACGGAGCCAACGATCTGCCGATGATGGCAATCGCCGGCCTTGCGATTGGCTTCGACGCGAAAGCTCCGGTGCGCGACCTTGCTGGCGTGCTCATCGACGTGCGCGACCTCTCGCAGGTGCTGCCGCTGCTTGGGCTGCGCGGCTAGCGCGGTTTCCTTCGGACGTTGTGATCGGTTGAGTCTGGGAAGTTCTCGGTTGGTCACGCCGCCTTCGATGGGGTCGCCGGGTAGGGAGCTGCCCAACGCTGGCACACACCGGCGCACCCCCATCTGGATGGTGGCAACACTGCCTTGGTGGTCATGCAGTTTCTGATGCGAACCCATGAACCCGTTGCTCGGCATCCCGTGGCAGCTTGTTCGGGACCGCGCCTACCGCCTCTCTCTTACCTCCTTGCCCTTTGGGGTCTTCTCCCTAACAGGGTGGTGGAATGTCGTGGTTGGGTGAGTTGTCCACAGATTCGGTCGGTTCGAACATATCTACTAATGTCTGTGGGAGAATCGTGTCATGCTCCTTCTGGCACCCGAAACGATTGCGATCACCGCATTCTCCGCCGCTGATGCTGCCCGGTTGTCCGATGATGAACTGATCCTCCAGCAGCAGGACTTCGCGATCGCCCGGCGCCTCCTCGATGCGTGCGCTGCGGCGGTATCAGCCGAGATCGGTCGGCGTTCGGCGCCGGAGTTGGGTCACACCGGGCTGGCGCAATCGCGTGGGGCACGCACCCCAGAAGCCCTCGTGCAACACCTCACCGGTGGCAGTGCTGCGGATGCCCGCACCCTCGTCGCCGTCGGAACCCTCATTGCCGACCCACCCGCCTGGCTGACACCGGTCGCCATCGCCGTGACCACCGGTGGGCTGTCGTTGACTGGTGCCACCGTCATCAGGGCTGGCCTTGGCCTGCCCGGTCGGGTTGCTGAAGCAGACCTCACCTTGGCTGCCGAATAACTTGTTGCCGAAGCACCCGGGCTGAGTTTGGAACAGTTGGCCGCCCGAGCGCGGGAAGCCCGAGACACCCTCGATGTTGCCGGGGTACCCGAACGCGAAGAAGAACGCCGCGAACGCCGCTTTTTGTCCCTCACCCGCCTTTCGGACGGGATGACACGCTTGGCCGGTCTCCTCGACCCCGAATCCGCCGCCATCATTGGCGGCGCCATCGATGCGATCACCTCCCCCAGACGCGGCGGCCCCAGGTTCGTGGAGAAAACCGCAGCACCAGCAGCAGCAAGCACTGACACCCGCACGATCCCGCAACTGATGGTTGATGCCCTCGTGGACATTGTGCAACTCGCCACCAAAGCCGACACCAGCACCACCAACAGCAGCAAGGCCAAGAACGGCCGCCTGTTTGGGCAACGCCGCATCGGCGTCCGAGTGCACATCGCCCAACGAGACCTTTCTACCGGTGACGGGTTCGCCCACATTGAAGGGCAAAGCGCTGTTGTGTCCGTCGCGACCGCCCAACGCATCGCCTGCGACACCGGGATCATCCCCGTCGCCTTCGACACCGACGGACACATCATCAACGTCGGACGAGAACAGCGCTACCACACCCACCGGCAACGCATCGGACTGGCCGCCCGAGACGGCGGCTGCAGAGCCGACGGCTGTCAACGCCC
>JBBQLW010000007.1:0-24705 GCA_038328315.1 Actinomycetales bacterium | reverse complement strand
TTTGACGGCCGAAGACACGCTCGTCGTCGTTGTTGACATCCAGAATGCCTTCCTCGGTCGTGCGAACGGTTTCGACCAGCTTGCGAAGACGGGCTTTCCCTCGATCTCGTTGGCGCCAAACGGCCAACCAGGTTTCACCATACCGAACGAGTCAGCCCCGACGGAGCTGCTCATCACCACACTCAAGCTCGGGTCCGGTGCCGTGGTCGAGGAGGGCGCCGAAGCTGTCATCCATTACACGGGCGTTCTGTGGGACACCCGAGTTGTATTCGACTCCTCGTGGGAGCGCGGAACACCTGCCACGTTCGTCGCGTTGAGCTCGGAGTCCGACCCGAACGGAGTCGTCCCGGGGTTCGCTCAAGCCCTCATCGGGCAACGCGTCGGGTCGCAGATTATGGTCGTGATACCGCCGGAGTTTGGCTACGCGCCCGGGCAGGGGCCAGCGAGCGTTCCCGCCGGTGCGACGATGATTTTTGTCTTCGACATCCTCGGGATTCAATAGCGACCGTGGCTGCGACGGTCCAGAAGATTCCCGCCGAGGAGCGGCTGTTCAGCCTTGTGCTGGCCCTCCTTGCAACGGACGGCGGGCTGACGAAGCGCGAGATTCTGTCGACCGTCCAAGGATACCGCCAGCGGTACACGGTCGCGGGGGACAACGCCTCTCTCGAGCGCCAGTTCGAACGCGATAAGGATGATCTGCGCGAACTCGGCATCCCGCTCGAAACTATCGACAGTCCCGGTGACCCTGGCAACAATCAGAATCTGCGCTACCTGATCCCGCGCGGAAGCTACGAACTGCCGGCAGACATCCGCTTTACCCCGCAAGAAACAACGCTCCTCGGCCTGGCAGCGCTGGTCTGGCGCGAAGGCTCGCTGTCTGCTGATGCGCGGAGGGCCTTGCTAAAACTGCGGTCGCTCGGGATCACGGCGACCGAACCGCTCCTCGGCTACGCACCGAGGCTCAGCCTGCGGGATGCCGCGTTTACACCTCTCAATGCAGCACTCGAGAAGCACCTGCTTGTCGCGTTCGAGTACCTCAAGCCGGGGGAGACTGCCGCGCGAGCCCGGCTCGTTGCCCCCCTTGCACTCTTTCAGCATCAAGGGCGGTGGCACCTGTTCGCCGAGGAACCGGATTCGAAACTCACCAAGACCTTCTTGCTACGCCGAATCGTCAGTGCCGTCACCGTTACGTCAACGCCCTTCCCCGCTCCGCCGCCAGGCCAGGGCGAGCGCGCGATAGCCGAACTCGACACCGTCTGGAACGCGAACCTCGCGACCGTCGAGGTCGAGGCTGGCTCAGATGCGGCAGCGCGCCTCGGCACGAGGCGCGGTTCGACCGTCACCGCGAACGGTGAGCTCGAACTGCACTACGCCGATGCGAACATCTTGGCCGACGAATTGGCAGGGTTCGGGCCAGAAATTGCTGTGATCTCACCATCAGCGCTGCGCGACGCCGTTATCGCCAGACTCCAGCGAACGGCGGCAGACCATGGCTGAGCCGAAAGCACCGAAACTCGCTGGCGACAAACTTGCCTTTCTGCTGTCGCTCGTTCCGTACTTGATGGATCAAGGTCGTGTCACGGTTGCCGAAGCTGCAGCGCATTTCGGCGTTCCCCAAGAGCAATTGCGCGAGGCGGTTCGGCTCATCAGCGTTTCCGGAGTCCCGGGAGAAACCGCAACCTACCAACACGGCGACTTGTTCGACATCGCGTGGGACGACTTCGAAGTGCGCGACGAGATCGTGCTCACCCACAACGTTGCCATTGACGAGTCACCGCGATTCTCCGGGCGCGAGGCCGCGGCGTTGATCGCGGGGCTCAACTACCTCGCAGCCTTGCCCGAGCACGCGGACAGCGCTGCAGGAAGCGCGCTCATGTCGAAGCTCGCGCGCGGTGCATCTGCCTCACCGACGCAGCTCGCGGTCGAGGTGTCCCAGACCAACGCGACGCTCGCACTTATTCGCGAATCGGTCGCTGCAGGGGTGCAGCTTCAGTTCGACTACCTCAATGCTCGGGGCGGCCGCGAAACGCGTCGAGTTGACCCGTTACGCATCGATGCGGTTGATGCTGATTGGTACTTGCGCGGCTGGTGCCACAGCCGCGAGGCACTGCGAACCTTCCGCCTCGACCACATCTCGAACGCCACTGTCACGACAGATGCCATTGTGCGCCGCGCTGATGACGTCTTGCTCTCAGATCGTCTGTTTGAGGCCTCGAGCGACGACCTCGTCGTCACAATCGAAGTCGCGCCCGGCGCATTGCCGCTGTTGGCCGAGTACGAACCTGAACTGGCCGCCCCTTCTCCGGCCGCCCCTTCTCCGACCGAGCCAACCGAACCGACCAGCCGGGTTCGGGTAATCGTTCGCGTCTCGCACTTTCACGGACTCAAGCGACTTGCTGCGAGCATGAACGGCACCGTGACGGTCTTGAGCCCCCCGCAGGCTCGCCAGACCGTCAAAGACTGGGCGGATGCCGCACTATCGCGATACACGGTGCTCTAGCGGGAGTTGCCAGTTATCATTGGTGGAACCAACTGCTCATTAGCTGTACTGCTCAACGTCGGTATTGCTGAACATCTGTAGAGGACGTGACTTCCATGCTCGGTAACCTCACTGGCTGGCACCTGATTGTTGTACTGGTCATTGTTCTGCTGTTGTTCGGTGCACCCAAGCTCCCGGGCTTGGCACGCAGCCTCGGTCAGTCGATGCGTATCTTCCGCAGCGAAGTCAAGACAATGAAAGACGAGAACGCGAGCGACGCGGTGGTCGACGATGAAGAGGCTGACCTCGACCCGGAGCCTGCAAAGCCGGCAGCACGCAAGACCACTACGGCGGCTTCAAAAATCACGCCCGCTACCAAGCCGAAGCCGTAGCTCCCGTGGCCACCTCAAGCGGTCGGTGGCGCACGAAGAGTGACGAGCCCATGGCCCTCGGCGATCACCTTCGGGAGCTTCGGAAGCGGCTGGTCATCTCGGCCGTCACAATCCTGATCGCGGCGATCGCCGGCTTCTTCGTTGCAGAGTATGTCGTCGACTACCTCCGCATACCAATCAACGCGATCGCCGAAGATCGTAACGCCACCCTCACCTACCTCAACGTGACCGGCTCGTTCGACTTGCGGCTGAAAATCGCGTTCACCATCGCGATCGTCGCATCGAGTCCGATCTGGCTTTACCAGATCTTCGCGTTTCTCGTTCCCGGGCTCACCAAACGCGAGAAGCGGTACACCTTCGGCTTCTTCTTCAGCGCCGTTCCGCTGTTCTTCGCTGGCGCGGCATTCGGATGGTTCCTGTTCCCGCACATGGTTCAGTTGCTCACCTCGTTCTCGGCGCCGGAAGATGCGATCACCCTCGATGCGCTCGTGTACTACGACTTCGTCTCGAAGCTCGTGCTCGCCGTGGGTATCGCCTTTGTGCTGCCGGTCTTTCTCGTGCTGCTCAACTTCGTCGGAGTACTCTCCGGCGAGAGCATCATTAAGAGCTGGCGCATCGCGATCCTGATGA
Source organism: Actinomycetales bacterium (assembly GCA_038328315.1). Lineage (GTDB taxonomy): Bacteria > Actinomycetota > Actinomycetes > Actinomycetales > Microbacteriaceae > Rhodoglobus. The sequence continues at coordinate 21,204 of JBBQLW010000007.1, read as the reverse complement.
TCACGCTGTTTTGCGCCCTTGCAACCCCGGCGGCCGACGTTGTGTCAATGTTTTTGCTCGCCATTCCCATGGTGGTGCTCTACCTCGCGGCGGCCTCCATCGCCCTCATTCATGACAGGCGGGTTGCAAAGCGCGCCGCAACGCTCGAAGCCTCTCTCGCCACCTAAACGTCCAGTGTCGATCGCTCACCTAGGCTGAGAGTGATGACCGATCAGCTGTCGCCGGCCGAACGTTTCGCCGCGGCCAAGAAGCGGCGCGGGTACCCGATGCTCGAAGCATTCCGTGCTGCGCAGGGCTTCGACCTCGACCCCTTCCAGATCGCAGCATGCGAAATGCTCGAGGATGGCAAGAGCGTACTCGTGGCAGCGCCAACGGGTGCCGGCAAGACGATCATTGCCGAGTTCGCCATCTACCGGGCAATGCAGGAACGTTCAGACAAGGTGTTCTACACCGCGCCAATGAAAGCCCTGAGCAATCAGAAGTTTCAGGAACTCGTTGCCGAGTACGGAGCATCCGAAGTCGGACTTTTGACAGGGGACACCAACGTCAACTCTCGCGCGCGCATCGTCGTGATGACAACCGAGGTGCTGCGCAACATGTTGTACGCGGATTCCGACCTGCTGCGAGACCTCAGCACGGTTGTCATGGACGAGGTGCATTTTCTTGCCGACCGCTTTCGCGGGGCGGTCTGGGAGGAGGTCATCATCCACCTGCCAGAGCACGTGCGCATGGTCTCCCTGAGCGCAACTGTCTCAAACGCCGAAGAGTTCGGCGACTGGCTCCAGGCGGTGCGCGGAGACACCGAGGTGATCGTTTCCGAGGAGCGACCGGTCCCGCTCGACCAGCACATTCTCATGCGCACCAAGCTCGTTGACCTCTTCGACTCCTCGGGGCTGGCCGCGACCAACCGGGTCAATCCGGAGCTTGTCGACATGGCACGCCACGGTGGTCGAATGCTGAACCCCCGCCAACGCAAGGATGTCGGGCGCTATCATTCGCGAGGTGGCCGGCCAGACAGCGATCGGATGGATCGGCCAGATGTCGTCAAGCTGCTCGACTCGCGAAACCTGCTGCCGGCGATCTTCTTTATCTTCAGCCGTGTGGGCTGCGAACAGGCAGTCACCCGCGTCTTGCGCTCTGGCGTGACTCTCACCACCCCGGCGGAGCGCACCGAGATTCGCGCAATCGTCGAAGATCGCTGCCGCACCATTCTCGACGAAGACCTCGGGGTGCTCGGCTACTGGGACTGGCTGAGCGGGCTCGAACGCGGGGTGGCATCCCACCATGCCGGATTGCTGCCAGCCTTCAAGGAGGTCGTCGAAGAGCTCTTTCAGAAGAAGCTCGTCAAGGTCGTGTTTGCCACCGAAACCCTCGCCCTCGGCATCAACATGCCTGCCAGAACCGTCGTGCTCGAGAAGCTTGAGAAATTCAACGGCGAAGCGCGAGTCCCGATCACACCGGGGGAGTACACCCAGCTGACGGGGCGAGCCGGTCGACGAGGAATCGACGTCGAGGGGCACTCTGTTATCCAGTGGGTCGAGGGCCTAGACCCGCAGGCGGTCGCATCCCTCGCGTCACGCAGAACATACCCGCTGAACTCGAGTTTTCGACCGACTTACAACATGGCGGTCAATCTGATCGAGCAGTTTGGCCGGGAGCGCACGCGCGAGATCCTCGAATCCAGTTTCGCCCAGTTTCAGGCCGACCGCGCGGTCGTGGATCTCGCGCGCAAAGTGCGATCGCAACAGGAATCGCTCGTCGGCTATGCGACATCCATGACCTGTCATCTTGGCGATTTTGCGGAGTACTCGACCATCCGACGCGAGTTGACTGACCTTGAACGCAAGGGTCAAGGTCGATCCGAGGTATCGAGCCGTGCCGAGAACGACAGGAGGCAGCGCCAGCTCACAGAACTTCGACGACGGATGAAGCAACACCCCTGCCATGCCTGCAATGACCGTGAGGGGCACGCGCGCTGGGCGGAACGTTGGTGGCGACTCAAGCGCGAAACTGACCAGCTCTCTGCCCAGATTCGCAATCGTACCGGTGCCGTCGCCAAGATCTTCGACCGAGTGACCGAGGTCTTGATGAAGCTTGAGTACCTCGTACCGGATGACGCGACCGGCCTGCAATTGAGCCAATACGGTCGCATGTTGCGCCGCATCTACGGCGAGCGGGACCTCCTGATTGCCGAATCCTTGCGGCAGGGCTTCTGGCGTGAACTGGATGCCGCGTCCCTCGCCGCGATGGCGACCACACTCGTCTACGAGCCACGACGTGACGAGGGCCAGCCCAACGAACGGAACCTTCCAAAGGGACGCTTTCGCGAAGCCTTCGACCAGACCGGTTCACTCTGGGCGCAGCTTGACGACCTCGAACGAGAACACCACTTGCCGGGCAGCCAACCGCTGGCGACCGGTCTCGCGCTGGCGATGTACCGCTGGGCAAGCGGAACGAGCCTCGACGCGGTCTTGCGCGAAGCAGATCTTGCCGCCGGCGATTTCGTTCGCTGGACGAAGCAGACAATCGACTTGCTCGACCAACTCTCGGTGGTCGCTGACGGGGATGTCGGTCGCACTGCACGCAAAGCCCTTGACGCAATCCGCCGTGGGATCGTTGCCTACAGTTCCGTCGCTTAGGCTGACGGGGTGAGTCCGGAGGCAAGCAATACGAGTGCTCGCCCGCTGCCCTTTTGGGCGGCGATCCTGGTGGCCGCAGCATCCGGACCGGTGCTTGATGCCGGCTTTCCTGACCGCGATATCTGGCCACTGACCTTCGTTGGCATCGGGCTCGTGCTTACTGCCCTGATTGGGCGCACAGTTGGAGGTGCGCTCCTGATTGGGTTCATCGCCGGTGCGGCCTTCTACTTCGCACATATCGAGTGGGCGTCGCTCTTTCTCGGGCCACTGCCGATGTCGGCCCTAGCAATACTTCAGTCGCTCTTTTTTTCGGCCGGCGCCCTCGCGATCACCCTTGCGTACCGGTGGCTGCCGCAGGTGTGGCCGGGCGCGCTCGGTCGACTCGGCATGCTGCCGGTCGTAGTCGCTGGACTGTGGACGGCCCGCGAAGCGTGGGCGAGTGTCTGGCCGTACGGCGGCTTCGCTTGGGGCCGGGTCGCGCTTTCCCAGTCGGACTCGCCAATCTCACCACTGTTCGCCTGGTTCGGCATCTCCGGGGTGAGCTTCGTGATGGTGCTCGTTGTTGCTGCAACCATCGAGGCCGTACGCTCCGCGGGAGCGCCACGACTCGTACGAGCCGCCGTACCGGTCGGTATGGCGAGCCTGCTTCTCGTACTGCCGGCATGGCCGGTCCTGACCGATGGCGATCTGCGCGTTGCTGCCGTGCAAGGCAACGCTCGAGCCGGGTACTTCGACCAGCGCGAGCCTGGTGAGCTGCTGCAGTCCCAAGTGGATGCCACGGCCCCACTGTTCGGTCAAGACGTCGATGTCGTGCTGTGGCCAGAGGGGTCAACCGAACGCAGTCCGCTGACAGACACCTACACCGCAAGTGTGTTTGACGTCATCTCCGAGCAACTCAGCGCTCCGCTGATCGGCTGGGCGGTGACCGCACGCGAGGAAAAGTTCTTCAACTCGATCTTGTTGTGGGAGGCCGGTCAGGGCGTGCTCGATATCTACGACAAGAAGCACCCGGTGCCCTTTGGCGAATACGTGCCGGACCGCGAGTTCTGGGAACCGCTTGCTCCCGACCTGATCGGCCTCATCCAGCGCGAATACACGCCGGGATCGACCGATATGGTGTTCGATGTCGATGGCGTGACCGTCGGGGTCAACGTGTGTTTCGACATCGTTGACGACCAGATTCTGACCGAATCCGTCGAACAGGGCGCTCGAGTCATCTTCGCCTCATCCAACAACGCTGACTTCGGCATGACAGACCAGAGCGCCCAGCAGCTGGCGATTGCGCGGATTCGTGCGATTGAGCTTGGGCGCAGTGTTGTCAACATCTCGACAGTCGGATTGAGTGCTGTGATCGCGCCAGATGGCACCATCGTGCGCCAGTTGCCGTGGTTCGAGCCGGGCGCCATGGTCGAGGACGTTGCACTCAGTTCTGCCATCACGCCCGCGGCACGCGCTGGCCGCGAGATCGAATGGTTTGTGACTGGCCTCGCCCTCGGCGCGCTCATTCTCGCCGGATTCGCAGCACGCGGCCGCCGTGCCTGAGACTCTCGTCATTGTTCCGACCTATAACGAACTCGCAGGGCTTGAGTCGATCGTTAGCCGCATTCGATCCGCGGTGCAGACTGCGACAGTTCTGATCGTGGACGACTCAAGCCCTGACGGCACCGGTGAGCTCGCTGATCGGCTGGCTGCGAGCGACCACAAGGTCCGGGTCTTGCATCGCACAACAAAGGACGGTCTCGGGCAGGCCTATCTGGCCGGCTTCGCCGTCGCGACTGCCGAGGGCTTTGACTACGTCGTCGAGATTGACGCAGACGGCTCGCACGATCCAGCCGAATTGCCGCGGATGCTCGAACTGGCGTCGACCGGAGCGGATCTCGTGATCGGCTCTCGGTGGGTGGCCGGGGGAGCGGTGCGCAACTGGCCGCGCATCCGCCAAGCGATCTCCCGCAGTGGCAACAGCTATGCGAGATTCATGTTGCGCTCTGACATCAACGACATTACTGCGGGTTTTCGCGTGTTTCGCGGCGAAGCGCTGCGGGCTCTTACCCTCGACGGAATCTCGTCGCAGGGCTACTGCTTTCAGGTTGAACTCGCTTGGCGGGCTGAGCGCGCTGGACTCACCGTCATCGAGCACCCGATCACGTTCGTTGAGCGCGAATTCGGCGAGTCCAAGATGCACGCTGGAATCGTCGCCGAGGCGCTAATTCGTGTCACTGGCTGGGGAATCTCGTCGCGCCTAAACCGACGTTAGACCGATCCGAAAACGCTACGCGCCGATCTTGTGTTGGCCACGACGCGAACGCAGGTAATCCAAGCGCTCCTGCAGCAACTCTTCGAGCTCAGCACGGGTGCGACGCTCGAGAAGCATGTCCCAGTGGCTTCGAGGGACCTTGATTTCTGCCTCATCGATCTCGACGAGTTGGCCCTCGGCGTCAAGAAGAGTGCCCTCTTGACCGGTCTTGGCTGACTCCCACTTCTGAGGAATCTCAGCGTCGGCAGCGAACATCACCTCGAAAGTCGATCCATCGGCCGAGCGGTACACACTTCTTTTTCGCGGCGAAAACTCGACGCCCTCTTCGCTCTGTAGGCTCTGGGTGCCAAGTCTCATGCCGCGCAAGCTTCGGTCTGCCATTGTGTGGCCCTCCTTCATTGCGTTGCGGTTGGTTATAAGTTATAGACCCGCTAGCTGGACGTAACCTTCCAGCCTCGCCATGCTCACAGCGGACTCCCAGCCACGACCTTCATCGCGAGGTCGGCCCGATCGGTCACGATCCCGTCGACACCGAGCTCAAGAAGCTCGCGCATGCGGTTCGGATCATTGATCGTCCAGACGTGCATCTCCACCCCGAGGGAGTGGAGTTGCTCGAGCATTCGCGCCGTCGTCACCCTGAGACGTAGAGCCTTCTCGGGCACTTGCACCGCTACTGTTCCGCGCAGTGCGTGCGCCATGATCGGTTTCAGCCCGAGCTTGCCCGCGATGAGCGCTTGAACAAAGCGCGGAGCGGAGGTGGAGGTCGCGACACCGGGCAATTGATCGACCGCGGCCCGGCGGCGCTGCTCACTGAACGACGACACAAGCACCCGGTCAGTTGCTCGAAGCTGGCGAATGGCATCAACAGTCGGCTGGACCGCTGCGATCGACTTCACGTCAATGTTGAAGCGGGCATCAGGGAAGGCGTCGAGTGCCTCGGTAAGGGTGCTGAACGTCTGCCCATGACCGAGGTCAACACCTCGAAGTTGCGCCAGGGTGAGCGCTTCGACTTTTCCGTCGCGTGCGGCAACCCGAGCCAGCTCCGAGTCGTGACTGATGACAGCGACCCCGTCCGAGCTCGCGTGCACATCAGTTTCGATGTAGTCAACCCCGAGCGCCAACGCCTTGAGAAACGCGAGAAGCGTGTTTTCGGGTGCCCCGACCGCGAGTCCGCGGTGAGCGAAGACTCGCGGGCTGGCCAGGGAAAGGTACCTACTTGGTCGGAGTGGACCTGCCACCGAGGAAGCCTTCACTGATGCCCTTGAGTGCCTCGGTCAGCTCGGACGGGATGATCCACATCTTGTTCGAGTCACCCTCGGCGAGCTTCGGCAGGGTTTGCAAGTACTGATAAGCGAGCAGATCGGGCGACGGGTCGCCCGCGTGGATGGCGCTAAACACCGTCGCGATCGCTTCGGCCTCGCCCTGGGCGCGCAATACTTGCGCCTTTGCGTCACCCTCAGCCTCAAGGATGCTCGCCTGCCGTGAACCCTCGGCCTGCAGAATTGCGGCTTGCTTCGTGCCCTCGGCGGTCAGGATCTGGGCGCGGCGGTCGCGCTCGGCGCGCATCTGCTTCTCCATCGAGTCCTGGATCGAGGCGGGTGGGTCGATCGCCTTGAGCTCGACGCGACCGACGCGAACGCCCCACTTGCCGGTTGTCTCGTCCAGCACAACGCGCAGCTTGCCGTTAATCGTGTCGCGGCTCGTGAGGGCTTCTTCGAGGTTCAAACTTCCGACTACGTTTCGCAGCGTTGTGGTGGTGAGCTGCTCAACGGCCCCGAGGTAGTTGGCGATTTCATAGGTTGCAGCGCGAGCATCCGTCACTTGGAAAAAGACAACCGTATCGATCGAGACCACCAGGTTATCTTCAGTGATCACCGGTTGCGGTGGGAAGGAGACGACCTGCTCGCGCATGTCGAGCAGCGGGCGCAAACGATCGATAAAAGGCACCAGAATGTTCAGGCCCGGCATAAGGGTTTTGTGGTACTTGCCGAGGCGCTCAACGACGCCGGCGTTTGCCTGCGGGATGATGCGGATCGAGCGGAACAGCACGACGATGACGAAAATCGCCAACACCGCAAGCAGCACGATCACGAAAAGCTGGCCGATGAAGCCTGCTGGGTCGAGCATGGGGTTTCCTTTCCTCAGGCGGGCAGTGCAGAGTCTGGTTCTGGTTCGGGTTCTGGTTCGGCGGCAACACTGCCCAGTGGCGCGACGACAGCAATGGCACCGTCGATCTTGGTGACGACGACACGATCACCTTCGACAAGAGCGGCGGATGCCGCGACCGGAGCGAGTCGGCTTGTCCAGGTCTCCCCGTTGTCGAGCTTGACAACGCCTGCGCCCTCGACAAAGTCGGTCATGACGCGAGCGCCCTGACCGTAGAGCGCGTCTACGTTGCTCAAAGCCGGATCGCCGCCCTTGCGCAGCGTGACGAGGAGAAGGGGTCGGATGACGAAGATCAGTAGCGCAGAGATGATCGCGGCGAGCCCGATCTGAATCCACCATTCCCAGCCGAGCAGGTTCGATCCGAGTCCGCCGATGAGGCTCCCAGCGGCGATCATGAGGAAGGTGAACTCGAGCGTCACGAGCTCGATGACAACAAATAACACCACAAGTGCAAGCCAAAGGATCCACAGGTACTGCGTCAGATCAATGAACATGCCCTACTCAACCCTTCCAGAACTCTGCGGCCGCCGCACACTGTAAGCCCGGCTCGACGCTACCATCTCGACCATGGCCGCTACAGTCATACCGTGAGTAGCCCAACGCCGAACCCTCTGTCTTCTAGCCCTCTATCGCCAGCATCCATGAGCGGCAAGCGCATCCTCGTCACCGGATCTTCCCGCGGAATTGGGGCGGACACCGTGCGAAACTTTGCCGGCGCTGGCGCACGCGTTGTCGTCAACTACCGAAACAAGGAGGCGCGAGCGCTCAAACTCGTCGCCGAGTTGCAGGAATCGGGCGGAACGGCGATCGCGATCGGAGCTGATCTCACTGACGCGGCATCCGTCGCTGGACTGGTCGAGACAATCGAACGCGAACTCGGCGGGCTTGATGTGCTCGTGCTCAATGCTTCGGGAGGGATGGAGAGCGGAATGGCCGAGGACTACGCCATGAAGCTCAATCGGGATGCGCAAGTCGACTTCCTGACGGCGGTGCGGCCGCTCTTGGCGAGCGGTTCACGCATCGTATTCGTCACCAGTCATCAGGCCCACTTCATTAAGACGGTCGAGACGATGCCAGAGTATCTGCCGGTCGCGCTCAGCAAACGAGCCGGTGAGGATGCGCTTCGCGAGCTCATTCCAAGCCTTGCCGCAGACGGGATTGAGTTTGTCGTGGTTTCCGGGGACATGATCGAAGGCACGATCACGGCAACGCTGCTGCAACGGGCGAACCCGGGAGCAATCGAGGCCCGCAAGGAGGCCGCCGGTCGGCTCTACAACGTTGGAGAGTTCGCCGCCGAGGTCGCCCTCGCTGCGGTCGAGCCGATTCCTGTTGATCACACCCGCTATGTCGGTGATGTGAGCGATTTTCAGCGATCGTGAGCTTTCGGGCCACGAGCCGGGTTCTGCTCTTCGATGAGACTGGCCGCACCTTGCTCTTTCTGCAGTATGGCAAGTCGCGCGACCTACCGGCTCGTTGGATCACACCGGGCGGGGGAGTCGACCCGGGGGAGACCCACGATCAGGCGGCCGTGCGTGAACTGTTCGAGGAGACCGGGCTGAGGCTTGAGTCGATCGAAGCAGCGTTTCGCGATGAAGACTTCGTGCCGGACCAGCGCTGGCATCCGTACCAGACCGGTCATTGGGCGTGGTACGCAGTGCGCACGACTCACTTTGAGCCAGCCCGTGACGGCTGGACCGAAGAAGAGGTTGCGGACGTCATCGACTGGCGCTGGATGACCGCCGAGGAACTCGAAGCCGACGAGAATGAATTCGAGCCGCCCGAACTTGCTGACATCATTCGAGAACGAGGACACCCGTGACTGAACTCCCGACCTACAGCGTTGAGGATCTTGAGGGCGAACCGAGCTTCGCGATCGGCGCGTTCACGGCCGACGATGCCACAAGTCTCGGAACCATCGGGCTCGGCGTGATCGCTGAACGTGGCCTGAATCTCGCAATTGACATCGTTATTGACGGCCACCTGGCTTTTCGCGCGATGACAGGGACTACCGGGCCAGCAAACGACGAGTGGCTAGCAGGCAAGGCGGCCGTCGCAGGGCACTACGGCGTGCCATCCCTGCTGGTGCGGCGCCGCTTCGAGTCGACCGGCCGCTCGATCGCTGACGACGGATTAGACGCTACATACAAGGCACACGGCGGATCGATCCCGATCATCATCGCGGGGGTCGTGCGCGGTACCGTCACCATGTCCGGCGAACCGGACGTCGTCGATCACGCTGCTGTGCGAGAGACGGTCTCGCGCTTCCTCGCCCGCTACGCGACCGACACGACAAACCGCGAGCGGTAGGACTGCACAGCACTGCGCATCCCGATCCCGCAGGCACCGACTAAGTCGTCGCCACGGCAGTACTCGATGACGCACTCCGTGTCTGGAGTGCCCGCAACGAGCTCGCTGCGGTCGGCGAGGTAGGTCATTCCGAACGCGAGAAGATTGGCCTCGTATTGGTCGCTCCAAAAAAATCGGCAGGGGAGCGAACGAGGTCGCGGCAAGAGCATCAGCGTCGCCGCCGGCAAGCTGCACCGCGAGGACCTGGCCTGCCCGCTTACCCGTTTCCGTCGGCAGGTTCCAATGTTCGACTCGGCGCGGAATCGAGTCGAAGAGCGCGTTGACGTATCGCGCGGCATCACCCACGGCGACCACGAGCACATCACACTCCAGCTCGACGTCGAGTACCCAGTCGACTCCCTCCTCGAGACCAGATCGCAGGGAGAAAGCGACGTCCTCGAGCCCCTGACCGTGGGTGCGCAGCAGGCCCTTGGACAACGGCAGACGATTGTACGGTCGATGCGTCTCAGCCCCGAGGAAGGTGATCGGTCCCTCACACCCGGCGCGACCTGCCGACTCAGCAGTGCGTAGTCCAGCAATCGATGCAGCGACAATCAGGAGGTCTTGGTTCGCCATCGTTTGATCATGCTCGGGTGATCAGGATCGCCTGCATCGGGCACACGTCTGCTGCAGCCTCGAGATCGGCGAGCCGGTCATCGTCGGCTTCACCGGTGTACTCGAGCTTCTCATTGTCGTTCATCCTGAACACATCTGGCGCCTCAAGCACGCACTGGGCATAGCTCTGGCACTTGTCCATGTCGACGTTGATCCTGATCATGCGGCTTCCTCCCGGAGTGTTCCCAACTGTATACCGGCGTGTTCACGACGAAAACGGGGCCCAAGAGACATCCGATAATGCACATTATGTCAAGAAAGAGCAATCGCAGTCGATCTCAGTCCGGTGGAAGAAGAAACGGATGGCGGGGCCTTGGTTGAAGGCCGACCGGGCCTCAGGTCGAGGCGTCGATCGTGCAGAGCGGCTTACCCGTGAGCACCGCAGCGCCGGGCTGCGAGCAGGGCGAGGGTACGGGCTGTCGCCAGAAGTTCTTCGATGACCACATGTTCGCCGGGTGCGTGTGCGAACCGCACATCTCCCGGACCGTAGTGCAGCGTCGGGATGCCTCCAAGACCCGCGTACAAGCGAAGGTCCGATCCGTACGGAGCGGCCACCTTGGCGATGTCGCGACCTTCGGTGATGGCGACCGCGGCACTGACCTCGTCAATGAACTCGTGGCCCTCGTCGATGCGGCCGCTGGCGAACTGTCCGCCGGACCAACGCACTGAAACGGGATGATCGCGCAACCACGCATCCGCATGACTGGCCTCGGCAATCGCGGCTTCAAACGCAGAGCGCGCATCGGCGGGCGACTCTCCCAGCTGCACTCCGAGTCGCCCCTCTGCCACGAGCAGATCGGGCACGCTGCTCGCCCAGTCCCCCGCCCGCAGCAGGCCGATCGAAATTGGGTACGGGAGAGTCTGGCCGGAGAACAGCGAATCGGGTTCGACGTTGCGCTCGCGCTCAAGTCCGCGCAGCGCGAGGTCGATCGGCCAGAACGCGTCTATCGCGCTGTAGCCCTCGAGTCGGGTACTGCCGTGCGCCGCCCGCCCGGCAACCGAAAGGCTGAAGGTGAGCGCGCCTGCGTTTGCGACGACAAGTCGGCCGCTCGTCGGCTCGGTGAGCACCGCCGCCTCACCACGGTGACCGCGCAACATGGTGGCGAAAGCACCCAGCCCGCCATCCTCTTCGCTCACTACCGAATGAACCGCGAACGCACGCTCGACGCGTACACCGCTGGTGACCAATGCTCGCGCGACCGCGAGGTTGACCGCTACGCCCGCCTTCATGTCGCACGCTCCCCTACCGTGGATCACGCCACCGGAGATCGCCCCGCTGAACGGGTCACGATTGATCCACTTATCGAGGTCGCCCGTCGGAACCACGTCGACGTGGCCCTGCAGCACCAGCGCGGGAAAAGAATCGGTCTCGTCCGTGCCCCAAGTCCCGGCGACCCCGTACCCCTCGGTGCGGGGCGCTTCGGTGCCCGGGAAATCGTCGTGGGCATACAGCTGCTCAAGATCGAAGGCCCACGCGTCGACATCGAATCCCAGCTCGGCCAGCTGAACCGTGTGCCGGTGCTGCAGCTCTGACTCGGCGTCGGTACCCGTGATGCTCGGCACCCGAATGAGTGTAACAACCTCGTCGATCAACGCCTGCTCATCAATCGCGTCAACGACGCGACGCTCGGCGTCAGTGAGACCATTCATCATGCGATGCTATCCCCGCCTGGCACAGCATGAGCGCGAGTAAGAGGCACCGCTCAGGTCCCCCAGAACTCATCGAGCTGTTCTGTTCCTCGCACGTTGATCGAGTACACCCCCGCGGCGGCCCCATTTCTGAGGGAATCTTCTGAACGCCCACGAACCCTCGTTGCTCAATCTGGAGGAGCAATGCGTAGACCGTGCCCTCGACGATGTCGGTAAAGCCCTGCTCCCCCAACTGCGGGGTGATCTCGTCGCCGTACGCCCAGGACCAAAACGGTTATCGTGTCAACACGAGGCGCCGTTCACCGATGAGCAGCGCGAGCCCGGCAGCAACCATCACCGCAGCGGACCCAACCAGCACTGCGGTTATACCCTCGATAGTGGGTTTTCCGTCACCAATCTGCTCGACAATCCCACTGGCAATGACCACCGCGAGCCCCCCGAGTGCAACGAGCGGCATGAGCATGAAGCTGGTGGCCTCACCCGACTGCTGGGGCGGCACGACGCTCTGCACGCCGATCTGGGTCACCGAGTACGCCATCCCGCAGGCGAGCCCGGCGATCCCGAGGGCAATCAGGTAGAGCGGAAGGCCGCCTGCTACCGAGATGAGCAGGAGACTGCCGCCGCCGATGATGGTGGCAACCGCGAGCACGCGGGTTGCTGCATACCGCGAGCAGAGCCATCCCCCGACCGGGCCCGAGAGCGCAACCCCGATCGATCCGCTCACGAAGAGCAGACCGGCCGTCTGTGCGCTGAACCCACGGATGCTCTGCAAGTCAAATGTCGCCATGAGGATGAAGATATTGACGCCCATGTTGCCGATCGTGCCCACCGCAAGGAGGGCTACGTATGGCCGGTTACGCAATAGCTCGGGATGCACCAGCGGGTTTACCGCACGTCGCTCTATGAGGGCGAAGGCGGCAAGTCCGGCGAAACCGCCGAGCATGAGCCCCCAGGCCAGCGGGGAGTTCCAGCCGAATGGGCCGATGTTGTCGATCCCGAGGCTGAGCAGAGTGAGTCCGATCATCACGGCCGCGGCACCCCACCAGTCGATCGACAAGAGCGACCGTTCGATGGTCTCGTTGCGGGATTCTTTGACGCGGAACGACCCGAGGATGGCGACCGCGGCAAGCGGAACGTTGATCCAGAACACCCACTGCCAGCCGACAGTAGACGCGAACACGCCACCGACGACGGGTCCGAGGGCTGTGCCAATACCCGACAGCCCGATCATCGCGCCGACCACTTGGGGCCGTTCCTTGTCTGTGGTGTCGTTGGAGATGAGCGCGAAGGCGTTCGGCATAATCAGCGCCGCCCCGAGTCCCTGTACAGCGCGGCTGATAACGAGAGGCAATAACTCGGTGCTGAGTCCACAGATCAACGAAGTGATTGCGAACACGGCAAGACCGATGATGAGCGTGCGCCGTCGACCGATCATGTCCCCAATGCGTCCCGCGGGAATGGTCAGTGCACCGATGCTGAGCAAGTACGCGCTCACAAGCCATTGCAGGTCGGTCACCGCGTAGCCGAGGCTCTTCGCGATTGTCGGGAGCGCGAGGCCGAGCGAGAAGAAGTCCAGCTGAACGCAGAGCAGTGCTAGGCCGACTGGCATGAAACGAACGGATGTCTTGAGCACCGACATGCAGACATGCTAGCGATCAGGCGATTGACTCGCCCACGTTCTCGCACAACTGGAGGTCAGGTTTCGCTCAACGGGGGGGGCAACGGGTTTCACCCGTGGAACTTGGTCCACGCGGACTCGTTCCCACCAGCCAGCTGATTGTCCATTGCCAGCCAAGATGGCGTCAGTTAAAGCGTCATGGAGATTCCCGATACGGCAACTGGCCGGGACCCATAACTCCGCCGGGGATGCGCCGGGGATGCGCCAGCACGATCGCGTTCTTCGAGTGGGACACCCGGGACTTTTGGCCCTATTCCGTGACTTCGGCACGCAGCATTCTGAAGTGAAACCGCCAGCAACCTAAGAAAGGAACACACCATGCGAGCAGTAGTTGTAGAAAAGTTCACCGTCGATCCAGCAGTACAGGACGTCGCGACTCCGACACCGGCGCCACATCAGGTGCTCGTGCGGATTGAGGCAACTGGTCTGTGCCACACCGACATCCACGCCGCTCATGGCGACTGGCCGGTGCAGCCACAGCTTCCGTTCATTCCCGGCCACGAAGGCGTTGGAATCGTCGAAGAACTCGGAACTGACGTCAGCGAGTTGAGCCTCGGCGACAGGGTCGCGCTGCCGTGGTTCGGTTACGGGTGCGGCTCCTGCGGGTACTGCATCGACGGGCGGGAAACGCTCTGCGAGTTGCAACGCAACACCGGCTACTCCATCGACGGTGGCCTTGCGGAGTTTGCAGTCGCCGATGCGCGGTACGTCGTAAAGGTACCTGAGAGTGTCAACTCAAGGGACGCTGCCCCGCTCACCTGTGCCGGCGTCACCACCTACAAGGCAGTCAAGGTCGCACACATCGTCCCGACAGAGCGGGTCGCCATATTCGGAATCGGGGGTCTCGGGCACCTGGCGGTGCAATACGCGAAGATCGTCGGTGGTTTCGTCACCGCGGTCGACGTGGTCCAAGAAAAGCTTGATCTCGCCGCGCGCCTTGGCGCCGACCACTTGGTCGACGCATCGAAGGTCGACCCGGTCGAAGCGATTCAGGCTCAGGGTGGGGCCGACGTCGCAATCGTTCTGGCTGCCTCGTCGGAGGTGTTCGAGCAGGCCTTCAAGAGCCTCCGCCGCGGCGGACGCTTGGTGTGCGTCGGGCTCCCCAAGGACGGCGCCTTCCAATTGCCGATCTTCGAGACCGTCCTCAAGGGGGTCTCGGTCATCGGTTCGATCGTAGGCACGAGACAAGACCTGCGGGAAGTGTTCGCACTGCACGCCGCCGGCCGCACCGAGGTGGTCACTGAAGTGCGGAGCCTCGACGACATAGCAATCGCTATGGCCGAGGTGCTTGCTGGCACGGTACCCGCGCGTATTGTCTTCGAGTTCGCCCAACCGAACTAAGAGAGCGCGTCGTACACCGGAGGACACGCGCGGGCATAAGGTCGAGTCATGACCGACTACGTTGTCGCAATTGATCAAGGCACCACGAGCACGCGGGCCATCGTTTTTGATCATGCCGGGGATGTCATCTCGACCGGCCAACTCGAGCATCGCCAGATCTTTCCGCACCCTGGCTGGGTCGAGCACGACCCGCTCGAGATTTGGACGAATACCCGTGAAGTGATTGGCCTGGCGCTTGGGCAAGCCAACATCACTCGACACAGTGTTGTCGCTGTCGGTATCACGAACCAGCGGGAGACCACGGTCGTGTGGGATCGGAAGACCGGTGAGCCCGTCTACAACGCGATCGTCTGGCAAGACACGCGTACCCAGTCAATCGTGGATCGCATTGCCGACGGCGACCCATCGCGGTTTGCCGAGCGTACCGGACTCCCCCTCGCGACGTATTTCTCGGCATCCAAGGTCGCCTGGATCCTCGCGAACGTAGAAGGTGTGCGGGCACGCGCAGAAGCTGGCGAACTCGCCTTCGGCACGACAGACAGCTGGCTGCTGTGGAACCTCACCGGCGGCATCGATGGCGGGGTACACGCCACGGATGTGACGAACGCCAGCAGAACCCTCCTTATGGACCTCGCCACCCTGAGTTGGGATGACGAACTGCTTGAGGTTTGGGGCATCCCTCGCGCGCTTCTGCCCGAGATTCGCAGCTCGTCGACAGAGTTCGGTCTCGTCTCGACAACGAGCCTGCTGCGCGAAGTCCCAGTGGCCGGAATCCTCGGCGATCAGCAGGCGGCAACGTTCGGGCAGGCAGCCTTCGAGCGGGGCGAGTCGAAAAACACCTACGGCACCGGCAACTTTCTGCTTGTCGGCACGGGTGAAAAGATCGTCCAGTCGCACAACGGATTGATCACCACGGTCGCCTACCAACTCGGCGACGAGAAGCCGCGCTACGCCCTGGAAGGATCGATCGCCGTGACTGGATCGCTCGTGCAGTGGCTGCGCGACAGCCTCGGCATCATCAGCACATCGAGCGAGGTACAGCAGCTTGCCGACACAGTCGGCGACAATGGCGGGGTCTACTTCGTGCCGGCGTTCTCTGGGCTCTTCGCGCCATACTGGCGACCTGATGCTCGTGGCGCGATCCTTGGCCTCACTCGCTTCGCCACGAAAGCCCACATCGCCAAGGCCGCACTAGAGGCGACCGCATTCCAGACTCGCGACGTGATCAACGCTGTCAACGCGGACGCCCAGGTCGATCTGACCGAACTGAAGGTCGATGGCGGCATGGTCGCCAACGGCGGACTTATGCAGTTTCAGGCCGATATTCTCGGAATCCCGGTGATTCGGCCAAAAGTCATCGAGACGAGCGCACTGGGTGCCGCGTACGCCGCTGGCCTTGCGGTCGGCTTCTGGAGCGGGCTCGATGAACTGCGCAGCAACTGGCAGGAGGGTCAGCGCTGGGAGCCGCAGATGACAGTCGAGGAGCGTGAACGACTGCTGCGCGAGTGGCACAAGGCAATCTCAAAGTCGTTGGACTGGGTGACCGAAGACACGGCAGGCTGAGCACAGGTGGCTCTGCGTCGATCCCGTCGGCTTACCGCTGCGTCGCGCTAACCCACTGCTCAAGCTTGGCTGCAGCCTCCCCGGAGTCGATAACGGCCGCAGCACGCTCAAGCTGGTCCCCCAACCGCGCAAGAATCGGCTCGCGTAACTGCTCGGGATCCTTCGACAACTCGAACGCAACGAGCCCGGCCGCTGCGTTCAGCAACACGATGTCTCGCACCGGTCCAGACTCCCCCGCAAGCACAGTCCTCGCGACCGCGGCATTGTGCGCGGGGTCAGCACCCAGAAGCGATTGGATGTCCGCACGCGGAATCCCGAGGTCCGCCGGGTCGAAATCGTGCTCGGTCACGCTCCCCCGCGAGACCTCCCAGATGTGTGAGTGTCCCGTGGTTGTGAGCTTGTCGATACCGTCATCGCCGCGATAAACGAGCGCCGTGGCATCCCGTGTCTGAAAGACCCCGACGATGAGTGGAACGCGGTCGAGGCTCGACACACCGACCGCTGACGCGTTCGGCCTCGCCGGATTGCACAGCGGCCCAAGAATGTTGAACAGGGTAGGGATACCAAGTTCTTTTCGCGTCGGGCCGGCATGACGAAACCCCGGGTGGAAGGCCGCGGCGAACGCGAAGGTAATGCCGGTTTCTGTCAGCACTTCAGCTACTCGTTCAGTGGAGAGAGCGAGGTTGATGCCGAGCGCACTCAGTAGGTCTGACGAGCCAGAAGCGGAACTTGCCCCCCGATTGCCGTGCTTGACCACCGGCACCCCAGCGGCAGCAGCAACGACGGATGCCACTGAGGAAATATTGAGCACAGCGCCATACGGGTCTCCCCCGGTACCGACGATGTCGAGCACCCAAGGATCGACCGCGAGCGGCAGGGCATTTGCGAGAACGGCGTCACGAAATCCGACTATTTCGTCGACTGTTTCGCCTTTCACCCGCAGTGCGACGAGCATTCCGGCGAGCTGCGCGGAGGTCGCCTCACCGGCCATGACGCTCTGCATTGCCCAGGTTGCCTCGGCGATCGAGAGGTCATTGCCTTCGACGAGCGCGCCGAGGATGGTCGGCCAGGTTAGCTGCGCTGTCATGCCCCAAATCCTAACGAAATGGCCTCGCCGCTCGGGCCCAAATGGAAAAAAGTAGCACGAAAGTCGACCATAATAGAAGGGTGTCTACCGCATCACTCACCGGCTCGTTCGGAGCTCCAGCCGTCAATCGGCCGAATATCGTCGCGGTCGGCACAATCGTTTGGCTGGGCAGCGAGGTTATGTTCTTCGCCGGCCTGTTCGCGATGTACTTCACCCTCAAGTCTGTATCGCCCGGCCTCTGGGCAGAGCAAACAGTCAAGCTCGATGTACCCTTCGCCGCAGTCAACACGATAATTCTCGTGCTCTCCTCGTTTACCTGCCAATTCGGCGTTTTCGCTGCCGAACGTTTCCAAGCCAAACGAACCGGTACCCTCGCACAATTCTGGAAGTGGGGGGTCACTGAGTGGTTCTTCGTGACTTACGCGATGGGCGCGACCTTCGTCGCCGGTCAGGCGTATGAGTACGCGGTGCTCGTCAGTGAGAACGTGACTCTTTCGAGCGATTCATACGGGTCCGCGTTCTTTCTGACGACCGGTTTTCATGCTTTGCACGTCACGGGTGGCCTGATCGCTTTCCTTCTTGTACTCGGTCGGGTATTCGCGGTCAAGAACTTCGGCCACAAAGAAGCCACCAGCGCAATCGTGGTCTCCTACTACTGGCATTTCGTCGACGTGGTCTGGATCGGGCTTTTCCTGATCATCTACATCCTCAAATGAGAATCGGAACTCAACGCACCATGGCTCAAATGCCCTCAGCATCCAAGAATCAGAAGCGCGCGACCGGTCGGAGAAGCCCGCTCGCAACAGCTGCCCTGCTCGCCATCGGGCTCCTCACCACCGGCGGCGCCTATGCGATGGTCACCACGAGCGCGATCGCCGAAACGAGCTCCGCACAATCCGCCGTGATCGAAGAGGGCTCGAAACTTTTTCAGGCCAACTGTGCGACCTGTCACGGCCTGAACCTCCAGGGCACGAGCCAAGGGCCGACGCTGATCGGCGTTGGGGCGGCATCCGTTGACTTTCAGGTTGGCACCGGTCGGATGCCCCTGGCCGCGACCGGTCCCCAAGCCGAGAAAAAACCAGTCCAGTTTACGGCCGAGCAAACCTTTGCTCTAGCGAATTTTGTCGCGTCGAAGGGCCCCGGACCGGCGATTCCAAGTGATCGCTACCTGCAAGGTGACGGGAACGTCGCAACCGGTGCGGAGCTTTTCCGCATCAACTGCGCAATGTGCCACAACGTCGCAGGTGCCGGCGGCGCGCTTACACAAGGCAAGTACGCTCCGTCACTCGGCAACATTGAGGCGACCTACATCTATTCGGCCATGATCACAGGGCCGCAGAACATGCCTGTCTTCAACGACCAGAACATCTCCCCGCAGGAGAAGGCGGACATCATCACGTATCTTCGGTACCTTGACGAGACCCCATCGGTCGGTGGCTTCGGTCTCGGCAATCTCGGGCCGGTTTCTGAAGGCTTGTTTATCTGGATCTTCGGTCTCGGCGCACTGGTGGCAATCACGGTGTGGATGACCGCAAAGTCCAACTAGACGGCGGCAACAACCGAAAGTGGAAGGAAAGAGAATGGTAAACGATCACGATAGCGAGACCGGCAGCGCTGCTGCGGGTTCGACTGTCGAGAAGTACGGCAGTATCACGCCATCCGCTGGCACAGCCGTCGTCGTTGCTGACCACATTCCGAACCCCGGTTTCGAGCCGTACCGTCCGCGGGTAACCGACCTCGACCCGAAGAAAGCCAAACAGGCTGAACGGGTCGTGTCCGGGCTGTTCTTCCTCTCGATCATCGGCAGTATCGTCGCCGTTGCGGTCTACATCGCCTTCCCGATCGTGCCAGGGGATATGGCATCGGTTCGCCTCAATAATCTCTTGCTCGGCATTGGCATCACCCTCGGCTTGCTTGGCATCGGCATCGGTGCCGTGCACTGGTCAAAGGCCCTCATGGAGGGTCACGACATGGTTGAGCAGCGCCACCCGACTCGGGGCACTGCCGAGACTCGCGAGAAGGCCGTCGAGGTCTTCGAACTCGGCGCTCAGGAGTCGGGCATCGGTCGGCGCACACTCATTCGCAACACCCTGATCGGCGCAATCGTGCTCACTCCGTTGCCGGCAATCGCGCTGTTCCGCGACCTTGCTCCGGCAGCGGATCCGGTACCACTTCTGAAAGTCACGATGTGGAAAGAGGGCGTGCGACTCACGCGCGATCCGACCGGAACTCCCATTCGTGCCTCGGAAGTGACGCTCGGTTCGGCCTTCCACGTGATTCCAGAGGGTTTGAAAGATTCCTCCCACCCGCTTGAAGAAAAGGCGAAAGCAGCGGTTCTCCTGATGAGACTCAAACCGGAAGACCTGCAGGTCTCCGCTGGCCGTGAGGACTGGAACTTCCAGGGCATCGTTGCATACTCAAAAATCTGCACACACGTCGGATGCCCTGTTGCACTGTATGAGCAACTGACGCACCGCCTACTGTGCCCTTGCCACCAGTCTTCTTTCGATATCAAGCGGGAAGCTAAGGTCATTTTCGGCCCAGCCAAACGTCCCCTTCCCCAATTGCCCATCACGGTGGATGACGAGGGCTACTTGATCGCGCGAAGCGACTTTACCGAACCCGTTGGACCAAGCTTCTGGGAGCGCTCAATATGACAACCACACAAGTGCCACCGACCACAACCGAGGCACCAGCAAGCAGCCCGTCAGGATCGGCGGCAGTTCAGAAGTCCACGGGCTCTCGCGTCACCGGCTGGGCGGCAAACTACATTGACGAGCGCACGAGTATTTCCGGCCTTGTCAAAGAGGTAGGCCGCAAGATCTTCCCCGACCACTGGTCGTTCATGCTCGGCGAGGTGGCGCTGTACAGCTTCATCGTGATCCTAATGTCGGGCACCTTCCTCACGTTCTTCTTCCAGGCATCAATGGTGGAGGTTGAGTACGAGGGCTCGTACCTGCCGCTCAAGGGCATCGAGATGTCGGCCGCAATGGCGTCCACTCTCGACATTTCCTTCGACATCAGGGGTGGATTGCTCATGCGGCAGGTGCACCATTGGGCCGCGCTGCTATTCATTGCAGCCATCGGACTGCACATGCTCCGCGTGTTCTTCACGGGAGCATTCCGCAAGCCGCGCGAAATCAACTGGTTCATCGGCTTCGTGCTCTTCGTACTAGCGATGGCAGAGGGCTTTACCGGGTACTCCCTGCCGGATGACCTGCTTTCCGGAAACGGCCTTCGCATTATCGACGGCATGGTCAAGGGCATCCCCGTCATTGGAACGTGGATCTCCTACCTGCTGTTCGGCGGCGAATTCCCCGGGGTGGATATCGTCGGTCGACTCTATGTGCTGCACATTTTGATTCTGCCAGCGCTCATCGTGGCTCTTCTCGGCGTACACATGCTCCTGCTGATCATTAACAAGCACACCCAGTTCGCCGGCCCCGGCCGCACAAATGACAACGTCGTCGGCGTGCCGATCATGCCGGTATTTGCCGCAAAAGCCGGTGGGTTCTTCTTCATCGTCTTTGGTGTCATCATGCTGATCGGGGCAACATTCCAGATCAACCCGGTGTGGACCTACGGCCCGTACGACCCCTCCCCTGTTTCAGCCGGAACCCAGCCCGACTGGTACATCGGCTTTGCTGATGGGGCACTGCGTCTGGTGCCCCCTGGTTGGGAGTTCGTCGCGTGGGGCGGAGCGACGTGGTCGCTCAACATCCTTGTTCCGCTCGTCGGGCTCGCGGTGTTCATGGCTGTCGTTGCCTTCTACCCCTTCATTGAGGCGTGGGTCACTGGCGATAAGCGCGAGCACCACATCGCTCAACGTCCCCGGAACGCGCCGACCCGCACCGCGATCGGTGCC
>JBBQLW010000006.1:0-31582 GCA_038328315.1 Actinomycetales bacterium | reverse complement strand
GAGTAGCCGCCGAGGGCGACGGCGCCGATGACCGCCATGAGCAGCACCACCCACGCTCCACCGCCCGAGAAAAACCCGGGCCGCTCGCGATCGACCGGTCGATCAACCGCGGCGGCTGAGCGTTCCTGCGCCTTGAGCTCGCGCAAATCCGCTGACGTTGCGCGAAGCGGAGCGATGACACCCCAACCGAGTTCACGCGTGCGCCGGATGCTCCGCCGAGCGGCAACCACGCGCCCGTCGAAGGCCGCCGCGATGGCCGCAGAGAACTCCCCGCCCACAAAGCCGGGCCGCTTGGCGAGGAGCTGACCGAGGGAGCGTGCGAGCGCAAGCGGCAGCAGGCTCAGCCAGTGCAGCGGCACGGTAACGGCCCGAGCATAGACAAGCCGACGATGCAGTTGCGCCGAACGCTGCAGTCGATTGTGCCGGCCTGGCGCAATCGATCGCCGCCCGAACAACTCGGCGGGGCCGGCACTGGCAACACGAGCGCTCGGAACGCCGATGACACGGTGGCCGGCGAGTCGCACGCGAACGCAGAAGTCGAGTGCAGCGTCCACACTCGCCAGGGCGGGATCGAAGCCACCGAGCGCGGTCCATACCCGGCGACGCACGAGCATGCCGTTCGCGGCAACGCCAAGAAGATCACTCTGCAGGTCGTACTGCGCTTGATCGAGTTCGTCGGTCACGAGAGCAAGGGAGCGACCAAATCGTGTCAGTGTCTCGCCGAAGCTCGCAATGACGTCCGGAGCATCCCAGCGCATCAGTTTTGGGCCGGCGACGGCGACGGACGGTGCGACTTCGACTGCCCCGAGCAGTCTCGACAGTGCGCCCGCGTCTGGGGCACTGTCGTGACCGAGCAGCCACAACCAGTCGTCGTCACCCCCGGTCGGCTCGGCGACCTGCACGGCGTGCGCAATGGCGCCGCCGAACGAACTGCGCCCGCGGGTCGCGATCGCTTGCGACGGGGTGGCACTCGAAGAGGCTGCTTCCGTGAGCAGGGCGATCGACCCGTCTGCCGACCCGGCATCGACGAAGATCGCGGCGTCGGGTTTGCGAGTCTGAGCCGCGAGCGCACTCAGGGTTCTCGGAAGGAACTGCGCGCCGTTCTTGGCGACGAGGATCACACTGACTCTCGGCTGCATAACCGTTCGAGACTATGCGCTGGTGCGCGCTGATCGGCCTCTAAACACGCAGTTGCCTGCGAAGAGGCCTGCGAAGTTGCCTACGCAGTTGCCTGCGAAGAGGTTAGGCGCGCTTGCGCAACTTTCGACGTTCGCGCTCGGAGAGTCCGCCCCAGATGCCGAAGCGCTCGTCGTTCTCGAGTGCGTACTCGAGGCAGTGGCTGCGCACTTCACAGCTCGCGCAGATCTTCTTGGCGTCGCGGGTTGAGCCGCCCTTCTCCGGAAAGAAGGCTTCTGGGTCGGTCTGCGCACACAACGAGTCGGACTGCCAAGCGAGCTGGCTTTCATCGGGCAGCGGCTGGCGAAGGCCGGGAACTCCGAGTCTGACCGGATCGACAAACCAGTCGTCTGGAACACTCGCGCGATACCCGTTGTTCGCCATCTGCTCGGTCTCCCATCCGCGTGCGAACCAGTGTGCCGCACTGCGATAGTGATAATTACACCGTTGTAGTTACCTCCGCGTCAAGTCGCAAATGATAAATGGCTCAATCTCAGTCGGAGGGTTGCAGCGCCCGGCGTGTTGCCGTCCATTGGCTTTCGACCATTTCTCGAAGACTGTGACGCATCCGCCAATCGAGGTCGCGGGCAGCAAGGTCACCCGCTGCCACGATGCGTGCCGGATCGCCCGGGCGACGGGGCGCAATGTCCGGGGTAAAGGCGATGCCGGTCACTTCGGCGACGGTCGACATGATCTCGCCAACCGAGACGCCAGTTCCGCTGCCGAGGTTGTACGCCGGCTCAAGTGGGAGCCCAGCGTCAAGGCGCTGCGCAGCCGCAACGTGCGACGCCGCCAAGTCGCTCACGTGCAGGTAGTCGCGCACGTTGGTGCCGTCGGCCGTTGGGTAGTCGTTGCCATTGATGCGCGGAGTTCGGCCTTCAAGGAGCGCCGTGAAGACGAGCGGTAACAAATTGTGCGGGCTTGAGTCGTAGAGCGTGGGGTCGCCTGAGCCAACAACGTTGAAATAGCGCAGGCTCGTGTGCCGCAGCCCTTGAGCCACGGCCTGATCACGCAGCAACCACTCCCCGATGAGCTTCGACTCACCGTACGGCGACTGCGGGTTTTTGGGGGTGTCCTCGGTGACGAGCTCGGTCGGAGGCGTGCCGTAGACGGCGGCGCTTGACGAGAACACGATCTTGTCGATGCTGCGGCTTTCGAGGGCAGCGAGCAAGACGGCGGTTCCCGTCACGTTCTGCTCGTAGGTGTGCAGCGGCCGCTGCACACTCACGCCCGCGTACTTGAAGCCGGCAACGTGGATGACGCCGGTGACCGTGTGGTCGTCGAGCGTGCGCTCCACGAGTGATCCGTCGAGGATCGAGCCCCTGACGAACGGCACACCGCGCGGCACAAACTGCTCGTGACCGCTCGACAGATCGTCAAGAACAATCGGCTCAAGGCCCGCGTGCTGGAGTGCCAGCACCACGTGCGCCCCGATGTACCCGGCCCCGCCGGTCACCAACCACGTCATGGGGATAACGCTACTGCGAGCCGACAAGAAAGACGGTGCCACTGCCGTGGAACAGGAGTTCGTCCTCGTCTGCGGTGATGAAGACGCTATCGCCGCGCTCCATCGTCGTTCCTGCGCGCATCCCGTCGATCCTGAACTGCCCGCCAGTGCACAGTGCAATAGCCGCGCTCGAGATGAGCACCTTGGCGTCTCCATCGATGCGGGTCAGCGCAAAGTCAGCGCCCGCTGGCGCGAATCGCGTGATGCCCGGTGCAACCGTGACGCCGGTGAGGTATGGCACACCCACCGAGGTGAAGTCGAGCACTGAGAGCAGCTCGGACACATCAATGTGTTTCGGAGTGAGTCCGCCGCGCAGCACATTATCTGACGAGGTCATGAGCTCGATGCCGAGACCGCGCAGATAGGCGTGGATGTTGCCGGCCGGCAGATACAGCGCCTCTCCCGGCGAGAGCGAGACCCGGTTGAGCATCAGCGCGATAGCGATCCCCGGGTCGCCGGGGTAGGCATCCGCTAGCTCAACGACGAGGTCGAACTCGGTCGGGTGTGCGCGCGCCGTCGTCACGAGCGCCGCAAGCAGCTCGTCGACACCGTCACCGCGGGTGATGAGCCACTCGAATGCCGGGCGAAGGGTTGGCGCGGCTGCGACGAGTTCGCGCCAGCCAGCGAAGGTGTCCCGCCCGTCTGCCCTGCACAGCTCGGCCAAGCGGTCGATCACCTCAAGGACCTCGACATTCTGGCGAAAACCGCACAGCGCATCAAAGCGCTCGCTGATGGCATAAATCAACTCAGGCTTGGGGTGCGCGTCTTTGTAGTTGCGACTCGGAGCATCCAGAGCAATGCCCGCCGCGTTCTCGCGGGCGAACCCGGCGGCCGCTTGCTCGGCGGTCGGGTGGGCCTGAAGTGAGAGGGGTGCACCCGCCGCGAGTACCTTGAGCAGGAACGGCAGTCGGCCGTCGACAATGCCCGCGTCGATGCCCGCGTCGATGCCCGTGTCGATGCGGTCGACAATGTCGAGCAGCGTCTCATCCGAGCCAACGACCCGGCTCGGCGAACCCGGATGGGCACCGAGCCACAGTTCGGCCTCTCTGCTTGCGGATGCCGCATGCCCGAGCAACGCAGAGATCTCACCGACCGAACCCCAGGCGTAGTCCCGCGGTGTGTTGGTGATGCCTACAAACATGGCTCAGCCTCCATCAGACACATTGGATTAAACTACCAACCCCGTAGGCGCGCCACAGGCTCACATCTAGGCTTTGAGAGGATTTCGACAACGACTGGAGCCCTGCTGTGTCACTGACGACAACGGATTCACCCGCGACACTCGCCGCATTCGAGACGATTGCGGCCGACTTCTACGGCTTCGAGGCAAGGCTCACCGACGTCGAGAAGGACGTCATAGTTCGCCTTCGCGCCTTCCTTGACGAGCACGTGCGCCCGACCGCGAACGACCTGTGGGCCAAGGCCGAGTTCTTCGACCGCGATACTGTCGTGAAGGGGCTCGCCGACCTCGGCATGTTCGGCATGCAGTGGGACGAAACCAAGCACTGGGAGAACAGCGCGGTGTTTCGCGGCTGGGTTGCCCTCGAACTCGCACGCGTCGATTCGAGCGTTGCGACCCTCGTCGGCATGCAGAATGGGCTCGTGATGGGCGCGATCGGCGTCGCCGGTTCCGCCGAACAGCGGGCCGAGTGGTTGCCGAAGTTCGCCACCGGCGAGTTGCTCGGCGCGTTCGGCCTGACCGAGCCGCTCTCCGGCTCGGACTCCGCCCAGGGGCTTCGCACCACAGCGACGCGCGACGAGGACACCTGGGTGCTGAACGGTGCGAAGCGTTGGATCGGCAACGGCACCATCTCAGATGTGACCGTCATCTGGGCGAAAGACACCGAAGACGGGCAGGTCAAGGGTTTCCTGGTTCCGACCTCAACCCCTGGCTACCGCGCGACCCGCATCGAGAACAAGCAGTCACTGCGAATCGTTCAGAACGCCGACATTGTGCTCGAGAACGTCATCATTCCGGCATCCAATCATTTGGCTGAATCGAAGTCGTTCCGCGACACCGCTGTCGTGTTGCGGCTGACTCGCGCCGAGGTCGCGTGGGCAGCGGTCGGCAACTCGATCGGGGCGTACGAAGCCGCCGTCAAGTACGCCAAGGAGCGCGTGCAGTTTGGCAAGCCGATCGGTGCGCACCAACTCGTGCAGGACCTGCTCGCCAAGAGCCTTGGCAACATCACGGCATCGATCGCCATGGTCACGAGAGTCTCCGAGATGCTCGACGAAGGCGTGCAGCGCGACGAGCACGCATCCCTCGCGAAGGAGTACACGACGAGCCGCATGCGCGAAACCGTCGGCTGGTGCAGAGAGGCGCTCGGCGGCAACGGCATTGTGCTCGACTACGGTGTGATGCGGTACTTCGCGGACGCCGAGGCGCTGTACTCGTACGAGGGCACCCGCGAGATGAACACGCTCATCGTCGGGCGCGCGATCACTGGGCAGTCCGCGTTCGTTTAGGGGAATCGCTGGTAAGGCTGCATCGCGCGGTCGCATAGCCCTGTCGCGTAGCCCTGTCGCATAGCCTTGCGGGATGCGACCCATCGAGCGAGGCTGGCTGCGATTCGCCTTTCTGGCGCTCGTGCTTGCCGCAACCCTCGCAGGCGACGCGATTCGGTTCACCTTCGGGTGGTGGACGTTCGGCGTTCTCGCTGTGCTGCTCGGCGCGGCATCCGTCTGGTCGCTGATCGCACTCCGCGATCGCTGGAGAGTCGGTTTGCTGCCGTACCCGCTGCTCGCGTTTCTGGGGCTTGCTCTGCTCTCAATCGCCTGGTCGCACTATCGGGATGCCACGGCGCTCGGTCTGTTGACGACCGGCCTCATCGTGGTCGGAGCCCTCGCCATCGCGGTCGCCTTCACTTGGGATGAGCTGCTTCGCGGTCTCAGCCTTGTGCTTCGCGCCGTGCTCGGCCTGTCGCTGGTGTTCGAGTTGTTCGTCTCAACCGTCATCCGCGCGCCAATTCTGCCGCTCTTCACTCAGCCCGGCGTTGACTACTCGCAGTACGACACCCTGCCCCCCTTGCTCTACTGGTCAAGAAACGAACTGTTCGAGGTCTTCGACGAAGGCCGCATCCAGGGCATTGTCGGCAACGCAAACAACCTCGGGTTTCTTGCGCTACTGGCGGTAATCGTGTTCGCAGTTCAGCTCGCCGACCGATCAATCGGTCGTGTGCAGGGTCTCGGCTGGCTCGGGATCGCCGCGCTCACCCTCGCACTGACCCGCTCGGCGACCGTGACTGTCGCACTCATTGGCGTCGCTATAGTCGCGGGTGTGGTGGTCCTCGTCCGGCGAGCGACGAGTGGCAGAGGGCGCGCGCTAGTCTTCGGTATCGCGGCGATGGGCGCTGCGCTGCTCGCCCTGCTTGCCCTGACGTTCCAACGCGGCATCCTCGAACTGCTCGGCAAGAGCGCCGACCTCACCGGACGCCTCGGAATCTGGGAATCGGTCACCGAACTCGCCCAACAGCGACCCGCGTTCGGCTGGGGCTGGGTCAGCTACTGGATGCCGTGGGCAGCGCCATTCGACACGCTCGTCGTTCGCAACGGCGTGCGCCAGTTGCAGGCGCACAACGCCTGGCTGGATGTCTGGTTCCAGCTCGGCGTCATCGGCGTCGTGATCTTCGCAGCGCTCGTGCTTTCGACGTTGACGAGGTCGTGGATTCTGGCGGTGGACCGCCCGGTCGAGTTGGCCCTCCGGCTCGGGAGTGGGCGCGCGGGCGGTGCACTGCGCTCAACTGCCGCGTACCGCGCGCTGTCGCTGTTGCCATTGCTGATCTTTACCGCGCTTATCGTGCAGAGCGTCGCCGAGAGTCGCTTGCTGGGCGAGTACGGGATGCTGTTTCTCGTGATCTTCGCGGTCAAGTCGAAAGCGTTGGTTGCGCCCGGCCCCTTCGCGGTCGCGCGCTAAGGCGATTTCCCGGTTGTTCGTTGGGCAGCGGGTCCTCTAGTCATGTTCAGGGATCTCACCGGCACGCCGAAATGAGAAGAACCTGTGCCCGAAATAGCTCACGACAGTCGTCACCACGACCACGATCCCTTGGGCAACTATAGGAGCGAGACCGACCAATTCCACGAGAAGTGGCAGGGCGGCCGTGTTGATCAGGAGTGTCACCACGTACACGCCCGCAAACCGAACGAAGTCAAGCAAAGCGTTACCGGTACCCGATACCCTGAACGTGAACCGGCGATGCAGAACAAACGCCAATGCGACCGCGATCAAATAGGACAGGTACAGGCTTACGAGGTACCCCAACGATCTTCCAATGGTGAGCTCGAACAGCACGAATAGCCCGTAGCCGACGACAGTGTTCGTTCCCCCCACCACAAGAAAACGCACCCTCTGATCGGCAAACAGTCGCCGCAGCCAAGGTGTCATTGCCAGCCCTCTCGATGTTCCTACTGCCACTGGTAGCCTCTAGCAAATGGATCTCGCAGTCGACACCAGCATCGCACCTCACACGATCTCGGTCGTCATTCCCGTCTACAACGGCGAAGCGACATTGGCAGATGTCGTCCGCGAGATTTTGAAAACTGCGGCGCCCAGTATTACCCCGAAGGGGCGCCATTACCTCACAACCGAGATTGTGCTCGTATATGACAACGGGACCGATCGGTCTGACGAGACGATTCGAGAACTAGCTCGCACCAGCCCCGTGATCCGGCCGATCTGGCTCAGCCGGAATTTTGGGCAGCACGCGGCAACACTGGCTGGCGTATCATCCTCCAGCGGTGACTGGATCGTGACACTCGACGAGGATGGCCAGCAGGATCCCGGCGATATCGGTAACTTCCTTGACATCGCGATGGACAGTCGCGCCCAGGTCGTCTACGCACTCCCGACGAACCCCCCTCCTCACGGATTCCTGCGCAACTGGGCCTCGCGCTCGGCCAAGGCGACCGCAAATCGATTGCTCGTCGCCACGAATGCATCCCAATACAACAGCTATCGGCTCATGCTTGGATCAGTGGCACGTGGTATGGCGGCGTACGCTGGCGCCGGCGCGTATTTCGACGTCGCCCTTGGCTGGGTCACGAACGCGTACGCGACGGCACCGACGCTGTTGCGCGGTGAAACACGCTCATCCGGCTATAGCCTGCGCAAGCTGATCGGGCATTTCTGGAGGCTGGTGATCTCGAGTGGCACGCGAGCTCTTCGGATCGTGAGCTTCTTGGGCGTCGCACTCGCGCTCATCGGTGTAGTCGTGGTCGTATGGATCGTCATCACGAAGCTTACGACTGGCATCGACGCCGAGGGCTGGGCCTCGACCATCGTAGTTATGCTTCTGACCTCGGGGGCGATCCTGTTTTCCCTGGGGATCATCGCCGAGTACGTCGGCGTGAACGTCAATATGGCAATGGGCAAGCCCGCCTACCTCATCGTCTCCGATCCGGCGGACGGGCCGCTCGGTCGGCGATCTCAATCGCCTGAATGAAGACACTTGTCTGGATCATCGGCGAAGGCGGCATGCTCGGCCAGGCGATCTCGCGCGCCGTGCAACGCGGCGTAGACAACATTCGTTTCGATTCCACGAAGCTCGCTTGGACAGATGCCGACCTGTTGAGGCGCCAAGTTGTCGCCTCGACTCGAGAAATCGTCCAAGCTTCCGCCGCGCGTCACGCGCGTTGGTGCGTGATTTGGGCGGCGGGGGCAGCGGTCACGTCTGCAACCAACGAAGAAGTAGCGGTTGAACTTGCCACCTTCCGAAGCGTTGTGGCCGCGATCGGATCCGCAGCGGCAGGCCACGAGGCACACGGAAGCGTGTTTGTTGCGTCCTCCGCGGGTGGCGTGTATGGGGCCGCGCTCGACCCCCCCTTCACCGAGGACACTCCGCCTGCGGCGCGCTCCCCCTACGGACGGCTCAAACTGGATCAGGAGGCCTCGGCCGCCGGACTAGCCGATCGCGGGATAGCTGTGTTGATTGGCCGCATCACCAATCTCTACGGTCCTGGCCAAAGCCTTGCGAAGATGCAGGGGCTGGTCTCGCACTTAGCGCTCGCCCGTCTGGGAGGCAAGCCCGTCTCGATCTTCGTGCCGCTCGAGACCCTGCGCGACTACATCTACGTGGACGACTGTGCCTCCCTGATCCTCGCCTCCCTTGATCGGCTCGCACGCGAGGCCGATGGCCGTGGTCTCTTGGTAACGAAGATCATCGGCTCGGGATACGCGGTCAGCATCAGCAGCCTTTTGGGATACGCGCTGGCAGTAGGCAAAAAACGCCCCCACGCGATGGTCGGCACCTCGCCTCACGCTGCACACCAAGCTCTCGACCTTCGCATGCGCTCGATCGTTTGGCCGGACCTCGACCGATTCGAGAAGACCTCCGTCCCCGCAGGGTTCCAGTCCACCATCAACGGCATCTTGGGGGCGATCCAAGACAGACCGGCTCGATAGCGGCCCACCGACGACGGTTACGCCTCGGGGAGCCACCCACTGAAGTAGGGCGCAACCTCCGGGATCGCGGCGAGGGAGGCAATATCGCGAACATCCGCCGATCTCTCGTACTCGTCCACCACCGCGCTTATCACGCCCGCAGGGAGGCCACGGCGCTGCATGCCGAAAGCATTGGCCCCACGGATTCGGGCTGGATTGCCGTACGCCTTGGCGAACGGCACCAAGTCACGCGTAACTACTGATCCCATCCCAACCATGCTGACGGCGCCTATCCTGACGCGCTGGTGCACCGCGGTACCCAATCCGAGGTTAGCTCCGACTCCCACCGCGACATGTCCGCCGAGAAGCACGCTTGAGGCCAGCGTTACCTCAGACGCGATGCTGCAATCGTGCGCGATGTAGGCCTGATTCATAATGAACGCATCGCTCTCGATGACGGTCGACTCCTGCCAGCCCTGGTGTATCTGGACGTATTCCCGGATCACGTTACGACTTCCGATCCTCACGCCTGCGCCGGAGCCTTCCCCGAAGATCGCGGGATGCGGAAACGAGCGCACCTCGGGAGGAGCCCCGATCACCACACCGGTTCCGATCCAGTTATCGTCGCCAATGGTGACGGGACCGGTGATTACGGCGTATGGCCCGATCGAATTCCCTGTGCCGATCCGCACGTCACCGGCAAGGATCGCGGAAGGATGTATGGAGTTTTCCAAGATGACCCGCTGTTCCCTCCGTGCCTTGCGCAAGCGACCGATTAGCCCTGCACGGTAAACTTAGCGCGCACGTTTACTTTTCTCCCCGATTCTTCTAGAGGTTCCATGATCCCCATCAGCACGGTCCGGTTTGGTGTGGAAGAAGAGCAATTGGTGCTTGAGGTTTTGCGCTCGGGCGCGATCGCACAGGGACCTATGGTGAAACGGTTAGAGGATCGGTTCGCGGAACTCATCGGGGTAAAGCACGCGATCGCCGTCAACAACGGCACCACTGCGCTTGTGGCAGCACTCGAGGTGCTGGACCTCGCTCCTGGAGACGAAGTGCTCACAAGCCCATTCACATTCGTGGCCACCGTTAACGCGATCCTCGAGGCTGGCGCCACCGTCACGTTCGCGGATATTGGGGAGAACGACTTCAACATCGACCCTGTCTCGGTCGCTGAACGCTTGACTGACGCAACGAAGGTCATTGCGCCAGTGCATTTATACGGGCAAATGGCAGATATGGCCCCGATCGCGCGCATGGCACGCGAGCGAGGCCTCATGATCTTGGAGGACGCCGCCCAGTCGCACCTCGCAAAATACAATGGGCGTTTCGCGGGTGGCTATGGACTCGCAACCTTCTCGTTCTACGCGACCAAGAACATCACCACCGGCGAGGGCGGACTGATCACGACCGATGACGACACCCTTGCTGATCGCCTTCGAGTCCTTCGCAACCAGGGGATGCGAGAGCGGTATGTCTACGAGGTGGCGGGCCACAACTACCGACTCACCGATCTTCAGGCAGCGCTGGCTATTCCACAGCTTGATAGATACCCGGCAACTCTCGAGGCGCGGCGGCGAAATGCCACCCGCCTCTCGGAGGGACTCCGGCAGGTACCGGGTCTGGCACTGCCGACACAACTCGATGGTCGGGAACACGTTTGGCACCAGTACACCGTCCGCATAACCGAAGAAGCCGCTGTAGATCGGAACGAGTTCGCGGCTGGCCTTCAGGAGAACGGGGTGGGTGCTGGGATCTACTACCCGAAGCTCATCGGAGACTACGACGCTTACCGCGAGAATCCCCGCGTTCGCATAGAACCGACTCCGGTCGCTGCGCGAGTCGCGACGCAGGTCGTCTCCCTGCCGGTACACCAATGGCTCAGCGACGACGATGTTGCCCGGATCGTCGAGGTCGTCACGCGTGTGGCCACGGGCGCATGACCGGCACGCGGCGAGTCCTACTGATTGGTGCGGGCGCGATGGGAAGCCACCACGCGCGCGTGATCAGCCAGTCACCGCAGGCGGATTTGGCCATACTCGTCGACCCGAGCGAACTCGTAGGTCGGGCAGTTGCTGATCGCTATGGCGCGACATGGAAACCAGAGCTCCCTGACCTCGCAGATATTGACGCGGTGGTGATAGCCGCAGCGACGGAAGCACACCACGACCTCGCCATGGCCGTTATATCGCAGCAGAAGCCCTTGCTCGTTGAGAAGCCTGTCGCAGATAGCCTCATTCGAACGGAGTCCATCCTCGCCGCGGCCGACAAACTCGACCTCCCATTCATGTGCGGACTGCTGGAACGATTTAACCCAGCGATTCTGACCGCTCGATCGTTGATCGAGGCCCCTTTCCACGTCACTGCGACCCGCCACTCCCCGTACGCCTCACGCATCAAGACCGGAGTTGCGTGGGATCTCCTCGTTCACGACGTGGACTTGGCCGCGCTGCTTATTGGGTCCGAACCCATCGACGTGACCGCGCGCCTCGGGTTTTTCCACGCCGAGTCCCTCTCTCCAGCTGAGGACGTGGCAGAGGTGCTTCTGTCCTTTCCCGGCGGCGAGCTTGCGCAGGTGTCGGCAAGCCGGGTCGGTCAGCGCAAGATCCGGCAGTTCACC
The DNA here is from genome assembly GCA_038328315.1 of Actinomycetales bacterium. Classification (GTDB taxonomy): domain Bacteria; phylum Actinomycetota; class Actinomycetes; order Actinomycetales; family Microbacteriaceae; genus Rhodoglobus. The sequence goes on along the minus strand of JBBQLW010000006.1, from coordinate 19,900 downwards.
ATCTATGAGCACAATCGCATGGTCGAGCTTGACCTGCTCCGGCGAGATGTGACGCTGTACCACCATATTTCCGAGAACTCGGCAGACGGGGAGGGCCGCGGATACAAGCAGCAGACTGTTATCGAGATCCCGGAATTGGTTTCAAGCCGCGAGCCACTGACCTCTCAATTCGAACACTTCCTAGCCCTGATCGACGGTAAGGCGGATGCGGCCTTCGAGCGCGCCTCAATCCTGCCATCCCACCGAATTGTTGAGAGAGTCACCGAGCAACGCCCGGCAGGGTAGTGGGGCGCGATCAAGAACCGCCCCGACAACGATTGGGTACTATGTTGACGAACGTCCGGGCGACGCCAGCCTTGAAACTGGCGCAGTCGCGCTCAGTAAATCTGGGAGCTGCGCTGACCCAAAACTGAAAGAGCTCATGAATCAAGCACCCACCGGCGCGAGCGTCAAGCAACTTTGGTCACGGTCCACGACCATCCTCCTTCTTGCCGTCGGGATCTTCCTCGGCCTTGCGTCGGTCGGCGTTGTCTACAGCATGGGTCAGTTGCCATGGCACGGGGCGCGGGATGCCGAACTGAGGGCAACGTATGAGACGTACCTCTCAACGGGAGTCCTGCTGGTAAAGCCGACGGGGTCTGGATCTTACGGGGTACAGGCGCCAACCCCGGGGCCGATTGCGGCAGCGGCATGGGACGACGACCCGGGCGCATATATCGTTGCTAGCCTCCTTGGGCCAATCACTGGCTTAGGCACGCCATATCCAGGCTTGATGATGACCGAGGGGCTGCTGCTAGCCCTCGCGTGGGTCGGCCTGCCGACAGCCGTCGCGAGGGTGTTCCGATCGCCGAGAGCGGGCTTTGCCCTTTTGGCGCTCCCGCCACTCCTCTGGCTTCTCAATCACGGTGCTGTGTTGATCGGCACCGCTTACGGGCTCTCGGACGAGATCAGCGCCACACCCGTCTACGCGCTGTACGGCATCACAGCCTCCCTCGCCTTCCTATCCTTGAGCTTGATGCTGCTCTTGTCCACATTCAAGTTGAGCGTGAGGACCCTGATCACGATCACATTGGCGATCGGCCTACTTGCCGGCTTCGGCAATCTCTTCCGGTCCCTGTCGGGATTCGGCGTTGCTTTGGCTATCGGCGTCCTGTGGTGGCTCAATACCCCGAGACACCGGCGATGGTTCCTCGCTGTGCTCGCCGCTCTCTCCGCGGTACTGCTTGCCGTGATTGTGCAGAACGGAGTTATGGCAGCAATTAACACGACTCGAGTCGAGGCAACGGGCCAGACGATCCAGGAACTACCCGATGCCCACGCGGTCTGGCACTCGATGTATATGGGATTGTCCTACCCCGAGCCGCTGGGAGGTGGCGAATCCCGATTCGGCGTTACGTGGTCCGACGAATACGGCTGGGCCAAAGCTCGAGAGATTAGTCCGGATGTCGTCATCGCAAGCGAGGAGTACGACGAGATTCTCAGTGACTTGTACTGGGGAGAAGTGTCTGCGGATCCGCTGGGGGCGGTGGCTCAATACGCGCAGAAGTCGGTGCACGTGCTTGCGCACTTTGCCGGAATGATCGCGCTGATCGTGGTGGGGTTCGTGCTCGCTTTTACCATTAGGGGACCTCATCGGCGGGCAGCCGCAGCTGCACTTGCCATAGCGGTTCCCACCGCAGTACTTGGGCTCGCTCCGCCGGTCCTCGTGATGCCGATGCTTTACTACTACTCGGAGCTCACTGCGGCCCTCGGCCTACTGTTCGCCGTGGCGCTTGGCGCTCTGGTTTGGGCCCTGCCGATACGGCTCGCCCCGCTGCTCGACCGGATGCGCGGAATCGATCGGCGCGACTTAGCAAGCACGGACCAAGGGCTCGCCCCCGTGGACCAAGCAAGAAGCTAGCGTCGAGGCAGGGGGGCCACTTGCTCGTCCTCAAGCGCGCGCTCAGTGCGAGATGCGGGTGGGAGGTAGAGGTAGAGATAGATCCCGGAGAGTGCGACTGCGAGCGCGACCGAGCCGATCACCCACACGCCCATCGGAGAGATCGCGAGACTCCACCACCACTCCACGTTAGAGTCCAGGTTTGCCCCTTGGCCATCTACGCCCGTCACGTACCTGCGAATGTTGAAATGGAGCGCGACCGTGTTCGCAATGGCCACGAGTACCGCCACGAAGCCCAGTTGAACGCGATTCAGGGTCAAGTTGTCGTGCTTAAAGCCGACCAGTGCAATACCAGAGAGCATGATAATCAACGGGTAAACATACCGCGGCTGCACGGCTGCGCCGACGAGAATATCGTCCTTGACCAATATGTAAAGTGGAACCAAGACCAGCGTCGCGAACACCAGGGCAAGGGCTATCGTCTTTCTTCGGTCAATTCTCTGAATGCCCCAAAACAGCAGGCCCGCAAAGGCCACCAACATTGACACCCAGACGCTGCCCGGAAGCAGAGTGTCGAGCCAGCCCAGACCCCATGTACCAAAGACGCCAGCCCACAGCTGAGGCAACAGGACAGCGTTGGCGATGGCCGATTGGAGAAGTGAACCGACTGTTCTTGGCACATCGGGGCCAGTTTCTGGGCTCAGGACGGCGGACTGTCCGGAACTGAGGAAGAAAACGACAGCGATGAAAATCATCACTGTTGGAACGATCGCAACCCGGGCCCAGTTGCGTCGCCAGGATGTCTTGAAGGCAAGAACAACTGCGACCACTACAGCCAGAATGCTGTACACCGCGGCATCGCTTCGCGCGCCAGCCGCGGCGATCGTCATCGCAATCGCAATTGCACCGAAGATTACCTTCCTCCTCCTTTGATCGGTACTGAAGAAGGCAAGAAGTGAGATCCAAAGTGTGAACGCAGACGTTACCGCCCAACTGCTCGGGTTCACGCTGGGAATGAGGAACATTCCCAGCGGAACGATCGTGACCAGGCTCCCGAGCAGCAACGGCCCGCGGCGGCTCCTTGCGAGGGTAAAGAATAGAGCCGTCGAGAAACCCACAAACAACAACGCGTTGAAAGCCCGCATGAAAAGTACAGAAGTCGCTACGTCGGGCCCGGCAAAGATGCTCAGGGTGCCGTAGAAGATGGGCGGATAGTTTGCTTCGAAGTTGCCTCTGCTGGAGTTGACGAGTACCGATGCCGGCTTCTGGGGGCAAGATGCACTCTGGTTTGCATCGAACGCGTAACAGCCAGAAAACTCAAGCAGCGTTGCGGGCACTCGACGCTCGTTGGGATTGTCACCAGCCTCACAGAGACCTTCACGGATGCCGGCACCACACCAGATGCTCGCCAAGTGATAGTCATCATCCGGACTCGAGCCAATCGGAGAAGAGAAGCCCCAAGCGACCAATGAAACGAAGAGTGCCAGCGGCACTGCGATTATCGCCAGCACGCCTCGCCAACGACTGAGCTTCATTGGGATATCTCCGTACAATTGTTTTCGACAAGACCAGATACCAACCTTAGTTTCATTCTGTGATGTGCAGCTGAAGCACCGGTTGCCGGAGAACGCCTGTCGCGACAACGTCGACGACGGTGGCAAGGAAGGCAGCGCAACGTGGTTGGAGCCCAACGGTCACTCTCGGTCGTCATTGCCTCGTACAACTCCGCTGTGTGGCTCCCCTCTACGATTCAATCGGTGTGCACGGCACTGAGCAGAACGTCGTGGAACGCCGAGATCATTGTTGTGGATGACGGGTCTACCGATGAGACGAAGTCGACATTGGAGGCGCTCGCGCCGCAGATACTGCCCCCTCTGAAGGTCATCACTCAAGCCAATAAGGGGCGCTTCTTGGCACGCTGGGCCGGAGTCCAAGCGGCGACTCACGAACACCTACTGATTCTGGACTCACGCGTGCTCGTGCACGAACCGTCGTTGGCATATCTCCATGAGCACCTTGCTGAGACGGGCGGAATGCCCTGGAATGGTCACGTTGTCACCGACTCAACGTCACCACTCATCGGTCAGTTCTGGTTGGTTCCCACCTACGTGTTCTGGAGCGAGTACTTGTCGCGACCCCGCCCGATGCTCATAACGAATGAGACCTTCGATCGGCTGCCGAAAGGCAGCGGCTTCCTATTCGTGCGCAAGGATTTGTTCATTCGGGCGTACCAATACGCCTGGCCTGACAAAAACGAACACCTCACCTCCGACGACACCAAGCTGTTGCGATTCATCGTTTCAGAGACAGATATCCGGATAGATCCTGGGTTTGCGGCGACCTACCGACCTCGCACTACTTTCCCGAATTTCTTGAAGCACAGTTTTGACCGCGGAACTCTTTTCGTTGACAGCTACGCTGGTACGAGCGTTGCTCGGAACATAGTGCTGTTGGCCTTGGCAGGATTCCCGGTTGTGGTTTTGGTCGGCGTTGTCGGGTTGGTGGCCACAGGAAATTGGGCTACCGCGCTCGCCGCAACAATCGGTGCTGTTGGCTTGGCGTACGTCCCAGCTCTTATTGCCGCAATTCGGAACTGTCCGCCCCGGGCTCTGCTGTCCTACGTCGTGTACGTTGTGCCCTTCGGAATCACCTTCGTGGGTGGGCTGATTCGAGGCCTGCTCGTTCATCGACGGTCGTTCTTCAGTCCGAGTCCACCAATGAAAGCAACTGAGTGATCATCTTCATCTACGGCACCACCGCAGAGGCCATCAAAATAGCGCCAGTCGCACGCCGGCTGGAGGCGCGGGGGATCCCTTATGAGAGCTGGCTGACCCTGCAGCACACTGATGCTCTGCGCACGGTCCTTCCCGAGCTCGGGTTAAAAGAGCCGACTCGGATCATCGCAAATGGTCGGAACGGCAAGCCCCTCACGAGCTCATCCGATGTGCTCATATGGCTGTTCTCGGTCGTGGGCTGGATGCGAAAGAACATTCGACACATTCGCAAATCGCTACCCTCGAACACGGTGGTGGTCGTGCACGGTGACACGCTCACGACGGTGATAGGCGCCTACATCGCCAAGAGACTGAAAGTACCGAGTGCCCACATCGAGGCCGGGCTCAGGTCGGGCAACTGGCGCCATCCGTTTCCGGAGGAACTGGATAGGAGGATCGCGGGCAAGCTCGCCACGATCCACTACACGCCGTCGGAGGAGGCGACCCGCAACCTTGCCTCCAAGAAGAACGTCGTTTACACGCGCGGCAACACGGTCATTGATGCCGTACTCGACCAAGGCGACGACGCCGCCTCAGGGGAGGCTCCCTTCGGTCTCGTTCTGCTCCACAGGTTCGAATTCGTGTCGAATCAGCAACTCGTTGACGAGACGATGCGAACGCTTGTCGAGGAGAGCCCGCTCCCACTGCGGCTCATCGTCGACGCATACTCGGAGCATGGGATGACCGGCGCGCTAACTAAGTATGTTGGTGGCAAACTGCAGCCCCAATCGAAGCTTCGACATCAGAAGTTCGTGGGGCTCCTAAAGACGGCCGCGTTTATCGTCACCGATTCCGGAGGAATTCAGGCAGAGGCGGCGCTACTGGGTATCCCTACGCTCGTCCACCGCAAAACCACCGAGCAGCGCGAGGGGATTGGCGAGAACATCATGCTGTCCAACTGGAGCTTGGCGACGCTGACAGGCTTCCTGCACGCATACGAGGCGTATCGCCGCCCGGTCCGCCGACTGTCACAGTCGCCTTCTGACATTATCGTCGATGACCTCGTTGCACGTGGCTACAGTGACTGACTCCTCCCAGCCCAAGCCCGTCGCGGGGCGCGGCGGCAACGTGGTGGCGCAGCACGGTCGAGCGCTGTTCGAGATCGTGTTGATAAGTGGTCTGGGAATCGTAGCGTCTGCTGGTTTCCAAGTGGTTGCAACGCGAGGACTCGGTCCGGAGGGATTCGGCTTGATCGCGGCGTTCCTCGCGGTAATCAACATCGCCGCGATCGGGAGTGCGGCTCTTCGCAACTCCGTCGCGGTGCAGGTAGCCGCGACACTCACCTTCGCCCCCCCGATTGGACGCCGACGCCCTGACGCGTCGCTAATCGAGGCCGCCGCCCTTGGTTCGATCCTCACTGCGGGACTGCTGATTGCGTCACCGTGGTTGGCAGGATCCCTGCAGTCGAACAGCCTGGCGCTCCTCCTTACTGCAGGAACGGTCATCCCGTACTATTTATTCGCTAGATCGCTCGGCCTCCTCCAAGGCACGGGGAAGACCCGGGCTGTCGTGTGGTGGTCGACCGGTGCGCAACTTATGCAGCTCGCCCTAGCTGTAGCGGTGCTCGCCTTGGGCTTCGGAGCTGTCGGAATCCTTGCTATGTTCCTTGCAACGATCTTGTTCGCAAGTCTCGGCTCCAGCTACCAGACCCGCCACCTCGCGCTGAGTCCGACCACCCGCCCATTCTCTCTGAGTAGCGTCGTGGTCGTTCTTCTGACGATCTCGTACGCGTGGCTTACGAACGTTGACGTCATCCTCGTTCGCTCTGGAGTAGCTGAGTTGGCAGCGGGTTCGTATGCTGCCGCTGCCGTCCTGGTCAAGACGACCCTCATACTCCCGGCAACCCTGTCGCTCTACCTGTTGCCGCGGTTTGTCACTAACCGATCGAATTCGCGAATCACCCGGCTCGGTGTGAGCCTATCCCTGGCGATCACGCTGGCGAGCGGGCTGCTCATCGCCGCTATTCTCGCCGCTGCAGGGCCAGCGATCGTCGTGGTGCTGTTCGGCCCGGGTTACGAGATGACAGCTGCCTTACTTCCATTGTTGGCATTGACGTGGGTGCCTTGGGCGATGGTCCAAGCGATTCTTGTGAGAATCACGTCAATCGCCTCGAAAGCAGGCCTTGCTGTACTCGTCGTCTCAATCGCCGCCCAGTGGATAGGTTCGGTCGCCCTGCTCCCGAACATCCAAGCGATGATCGTTCTCAACGGCTCGATCGGTATTGCCGTTCTTTTGTTACTGTTTGCGGTGCACAGAGTTGCGGCGCATCGATCTAATTCAGACTCGGCCAATGCAACCGCGGGTCCATAACTACCCACTGGCCGAGCCACTCGCGTCACGTTCTCTGAGTTCTTGGACCTCCAAATCTAGAATCGCCACTCGCTCAGCGAGCGTTCTCGTCTTACTCTCAAGTCGAGTGAGTTCGGCGCTGTGCTGTAGGCAGACAAGGAACAGGATTGCGATCGACACGAAGAAGACCAAGTTGACCGGGAGTTCGACTCCGACGAGTGAAGCGGCCCACGTGAGAGTCGCCGGAAACACCCCGGCGACTAGCGCAAGCACGCCAGCCGCAAGCCACCATGCTGCGTGACGTTCGCGCAGCTGCCGCCGCCGGAGCAGCTCAATCACGACGACCAAGACCACTACCGCGGCGACGATCCCGAAGATGTAACTCCTGAGGCTCATTCGCCCGCCGCTCTGTAGCTTGAAGATGGCCTGACGAAGGCAAACAACAACGCCAGCACCGCCCGCCCCAAGTAGACGGCCGATTTCAGAGGGTTGTGCGAAGGAACCCCTCCCTGCCTGGATCTCATCGAAACCGGAGTCTGTCTGATGACTAGACCCGCCCTTGAGGCGATAACCAGAGATTCCACCGTGTCGCCAAGGTACTCGGCGGGGTAGTGCTCGGCGAACAGGGCAATAGCGCGTGGACCCGACGCGCGATAACCGGAAGTTGTATCGGTCAAACGAGTCTTCGACGTGCGACTCAGCACGAAGGATAGGGCTCGCATCGCCCACTGTCGCGGACCGCGAACCTCGTAATCTCCCTCGCCCGCGAAACGGGCTCCGAGCACCAGATCTGCCCCCTCGAGTGCCGCCAACAAGTCCGGAACGCTGGCAGGGTCATGCTGTCCGTCGGCGTCGATCTGAACGACGGTGCTGAAACCGTTCTTGAGCGCATATCGAAAACCGAGGCGCATCGCACCACCGACGCCAAGATTGAACGGCAAGCGGGCAACAGCGGCCCCGGCCTCCCGCGCGACTGCGCTTGTCGCGTCGCTGGACCCATCGTCGACAACAAGAACGGTCACACCGCTGAGCTTGGTGAAGACCTCGTCGACAACCGCCGCAACCGACTGCGCTTCGTTGAACGCTGGCATCACAATGAGTGTTTGCTCAAGTGATGGCATTTAGAGATAGTACCAAGGCGTGTCGGCCCGGAATTCCAAGCGTCACCTGCATCGATGCTCCGAGGATGGTTCAGCCATTGGCCTCATCGCTTGCCAGAGGCCCGCAATGGCCGCGATGGTCGATGGGCGATGGTCGCGCGTTCGAGGCAGCAGTACGGCACCTCCGACTCACGAAAAACTGACGTCGGATCAGACACTCCTCGGCACTCTAGCGATTCAACATTGTCGTTTCCGAAGCGAAACCGCACAGCGCCAGCGTAGAGATCTTGATCTCGACAGAGCTCGATCCGGGGAGCCGACGGGGTCCGACTAAACTCCTCGGCTGCTTCAGGAGCGGGCTTGCCCAAAAACCTGCGTTGGCACGCATACGGTCCACTCGCACACAGGTAGAAACGTCGCAAGGACTTATTGCGGCACAACGCGGCCCGAATGTACGCCGAAATATCTCCATCACCGATGGGCTATCAAACACGGTCCGGGTATGCCGCGATCACCCCTCCACTGCTCGCGAATTGGCGCTCGCGCTCTACCGCAGGGAAGCGAACCCCGCGATAGGGTGATGCTGTAATGCGCGAGTCTACCCGCGTCCAGGAGGAGCCAATCATGGGAATCGAACGTTCTCTTCGTACGTGGGCGCACAAATACGGGCTGCAGAAGTCACCTTTGGTTGTCGCTGCCTATCGTTGGTGGTCCCTCATTCGCTATCGGAACCAGTGGGAGGACCTAGTCTCCTTTCGGGGGGGCGAGTTTCGTATTGGTCGAGACCTTAGCTTGTACCCAGCGGTGCGCAATGGTGGATTTGAAGCGGATGAGATCGATGCGTTCCTGCCCCGGGTTTCGGCCTCGGACGTGGTCTGGGACGTCGGAGGAAACATCGGCATCTACTCGGTCTTGCTTGCGCAAGCCGCGGCCAAGGGCCATGTTGTCGCGTTTGAACCAGTTCCGGATTCGTATAATCGGCTTTGCGGCAATGTCGCCCACAACTCAATCATGAACGTAACCGCGGAGCCTTTGGGCCTCTCGGATATCGCGGGGAGGGCTCGAATGCGGGTACACCCCGACGCGCATGGGTGCGATCACATCGAGCTGGGCGAGGGAGAGCCGGGTTCCGCAGGCTCCTTGAACATCTCGACGATAACCGGTGACGAGTACGCCGCGCGGTCATCTTTCGGTGATCCCGATCTGATCAAGGTCGACATTGAGGGTCACGAACCTGAGTTTCTCAGGGGGTCGTGGGCCTTACTGAGTCGGCGCAAGCCGACCTTAATGCTCGAGGTGAACCCGACAACCTGGAACACCCCGGAACGCTTCCAAGTTTGGGAGAAGACGCTAGCCGAACTCTTCGCTCTCTACGGCGCCGGACTATGGTTTGATCCAGCCGGCTCGCGTTCGGTCTCCGAGGTTGATGTTCACAGCTTGGGTGAGCACGCCTACACTCTGATACTGCCCGCCGCGCCCTAGTACGCGACGTCCCGCCGTCGCGCGCGGCGCGCTTTGACCTTGTCGAGAACGGCTGCGGGACCACCGTGTCTCATGTAGAACATCGCACGCTCGATGTCGCGGCTGAGACCGACCCGATACACCTTCGGTGTGGCGACTCGTCCGGGAGTCGCCTCGCTCTTCTTGGATTTTTTCTGAGCATTACCCTGCGGCCGATCGGCCGCGCGCAGCGGGTGACGACAAAACTCAACGAGTGGTGACAGTGCGCGCTCCCAGAAGAAGTCCGTGCGCACCCGAGCGACGTTTGTGCGGGCGGTCTGGATCTTCTCGACGTCGAATAAGTACGTCTCTAGCGCGACGACGAGAGCCCCTTCGTCTCGTTCTGGCACAGCCGCGCCGAGACCCTCGGTCGCGACTAGGTCCCCGAACGGGTCGCCCTGGGTCGAAACGATCGGTAGTCCCGCCCAGAGATAGTCGAGGATGCGAGTACGGAACGAGAACGTCGTTTCGACATGCTGGAAGTGCGTGGAAACCCCCAGGTCAGCTTCAAGCAGAAAGTTCTGCCGATCCTCGTATGGCACCCAGGTCTCGTTGAAGAACACGTGCACTCCGTGCACGCCGAGGTCGTTGGCGAGCTTTCGCGAATTTGCGACGGCGGCCATCTCAGGAACTTCCGGGTTGGGGTGCTTGACGCCGAGGAAGAACAGTCGAACGTTTGGCCGAGTTTTGGCAAGAGTCGCGACCGCGCGTATCAGGGTCTCGGGATCAAACCAGTTGTAAAGACCGCCGCCCCAGATGATCACCTTGTCGTCGGCGCCGATACCGTTAACCACTCCGCGAAGCCCGGGACCAGAAGCAACGGGCGGGGAGCTCGGGATACCGAACGGCACAATATCGATCAACGACGAGAGTTGGCTGTCGCGCGAGTATGTCTGCGCGTTGATGCGCCCGAGCGCGGCGAGTTGCCCTAGCCAAAAATAGCGCTGGCGTTCGCTGGCGCACAGGAAGAAGTCACCCATTAACATCTGATGGTTCAGGGTGTCGTTCGCATTCGTAATGTCGGCTTGCCAGTGCTTCATGGTGAGCTCGCGGCCTTGCTCAAGCTGCTCGAGGTGAAGAGGATCGTAGATGTCCACGACCACAACTTTTGACGTGGCCTCGAGTGCCGGAAACCAGCGTAGCGCGTGACCTTGGATGATGATGATGTCGGCCCACCGCTCGTGCACGTCGCTGGAATCCGATTTGCGCACCGAGATAACGCCGGTCTCGAAACCGTTACCGCTGGCATCCGCCGATGTCGTGCTGAGCAACCGAACATCGTGCTCTTTTCCGAGCTGCTCAGCAATATTCCAGGCGCGGATAGCCGGACCCGCCATGCGCGCACCGATCGGATCGCCGGTGATGATGAGGATCCGGCGCCGCGCTGGTGCGGACGGGATCCCCAACGCTGCGACGATGTTCGAGTAGCCCTTCAGATAGGCGGGGATGGAGTACGCCGGCTCGTCAAGATTTCCAAACAGCAGGGCTACCTCCCGGTCTGAACGCACCCGTGTCGACTGGATGCGTTGACGTGCCACCGTCATCGCGGGCAGCTTTTCGACGAACTGATCGAGCGCGAACACTCCGGCCATCGTCGACTTCGGCACCGGCATCGTTCGCTCAGTGTCGTCCCCTGGAATCCTCAGGTCGAGAGATGCAGTATCGAGGTTGCCGCGGGCGGTGCTGCGTCGCACGGCGAGCAGCAGCGCGCCCGGAAGGGTCTGAGCGAGGCTTTTATCTTCGAGGTTTTTGTACAAGGTGTATAGGGCATTGCGCTCAAGCAGATACTCTTCGCGGAACGCCCCGAACTTCTCGATCGACGCGTGATGCTTGTGATAGACGAGAGAGCTGGGTTGGAACCGGAAGCGGTAGCCGAGCAGGTTCAGGCGCCAGCCGAGGTCGACGTCGTCATAGAACATGAAGTACTCGTCATCGAAGCCTCCGAGTGCCCGGAAGACCTCAGTTCTGATAAACATCGCGGCACCGGTGCCGAAAAGCACGTCGCGCGGCACATCCCACTTGCCGCCGTCGAGTTCGCCCGCGTGAGGTTTATATCCCATGCCGTACCAAGTAATTGCAGCGCCGACGTAGTCGATCCTCGTCCCTTCCCAATCGAGGACCTTGCTCGCCACTGCGCCGATATTGGGATCGCCCTGAAATGCCGCGATCCCTTCTGCGATCCAGCTCGGATGCGGCCTGGCATCGTTGTTCAGAAACGCGATGTACTCGCCAGATGCCTTCTGAACCCCTAGGTTGCAGCCCCCGGTGAACCCGAGGTTCTTCTTCGACTCGATGAGAATAATCTCCCCCGGAATGGACCGAAGCTTCTCAAGGCTTCCGTCGCCGGAGGCGTTCTCGACGACGATGATTTCGAGGCGGTCTTGGGGCCAGTCGAGCTGACGCAGGTTGCGAACCGCTTCGACGGTGTCGTCCGCGCCCCGAAAATTCACCAGAACCACCGACACGACGCCGGGAATCGACTTCCTCACTCAGACCCCTCATAACCTAGATGGTGCGGAGTGGAGTCTACCAATAGCTATTTCGCCGAGTGGCCGGACCGGCGTTGCTAGGCTCGGGCCTCAAGCGCCGACAGGAGCAGAATGAACCAGAATTCACCGCAGCAAGCCCAGCCTTCCGCGGAGGACGTGCAACGGGACCTTCGTCAGCTTCAGATGGTTGATCGCATCATGGGTTTAGAAGCGGAAAATGCCCGTCTCGCCGCTCTGTTCATCAAGCCAGCAGGGCCCCGATTCGGGTACAACCGCATGCTTGATGATGTGTGGTCCAGCCGCACGTGGCGCGCCGGTCGACTCGTTCTTGCCCCGGTACGAGCGGCACGAGCAATTGCTCGGAAGTTGTCAGGGGAACGGTGACAGCTGCGGCCGGGGCCGGATCGTCGCATCCGTTCCTCACCATCATTGCCTCGACCGGAACCGGTGCCTCGACCGCGCTCGTCAACTCAGTCGCCAAGACGGACCCTCAGCTGTACGAAATCATTGAGGTGCCTGTCGCACACGTCGACGACATCCCCTCAGACGCCGCGCTGGATGCCCGTGGTGAGTTTGTCGCTTACCTGTCTTCGCGCGACCGGCTGCGCTCCGACGCGATAGAACTGTTATACGCCAGCCTCAGCAATACTGAGGTCGACGCTTTTTACACTGACGAGATCGTCGATGGCGTGGTGCAGCGAAAGCCCGACCACTCGCCAGAACGCTTGCGAAGCCAGTTCTACTGGGGCCATCTGATCGGGTATCGAAAGACATTGCTCGACACTGTTGGCGGCCCAAGCGCGGACTACGCCGGAGCGCGGGCGTACGAGCTCGCGCTGAGAGCATCACGCAGCGCGCGCGCTGTCGCACACGTACCCGGTGCCATGATCGCGGCTGGAGCCACAGACTCAGTCGGTTCCAGCGAGGCTGCAGACTCGACGCGCCGAGCGCTCGAGCAGCATCTGGCCGCGACCGGAGGCGGCGTCGTGCACAGCGTATCGACGGGCACGAGCGACACTCGCCGCAAGGTCGCGGGGCAACCACTTGTATCGATCATCATCCCGACGCGAGGGGACTCCGCGACGATTCGTGGAACCGAGCGATCGCTCGTGGTCGAGGCAGTGCGCGGGATTGTCGAGCGCTCGACGTACTCGAACATAGAGATCGTCGTGGTTGCAGACGATGCGACCCCACCGACTGTTCTCGACCAACTGCGCGAGATTGCAGGAGAGTACCTGAACATCGTCGGCTGGTCGGCACCATTTAGTTTCTCGGCGAAGATGAACTTGGGGGTCGTGCACGCTGCTGGCGAGTTCGTGCTCTTTCTCAACGACGACGTCGAGGTCATTTCAGCGGACTGGATTGAGGCGCTCCTCGCGCTCGCTCAACGTCCCGACACCGGCATCGTCGGCGCGCTGTTGTACTTCGAAGACGGAACAATCCAACACGCTGGGCACGCCTATTACGGCTTCGGTGTGACCCACATCGGTATCAACTCATCCGCCTCGGCGGCTGGCCCGGGTGAAGCGTTCCTTGTCGAGCGGGAGGTCGACGGAGTCACCGCCGCATGCGCGATGATGACTCGTGCGCACTTTTTCGAGGTCGGCGGATTCTCAACCATGCTTCCAGGCAACTTCAACGACGTTGACTTGTGCATGAAGCTGGCGATCAAGGGCTATTGCTCGTACGTGACTCCGCACGCAAAGCTGTACCACTTCGAATCGAAGTCTAGGGACCCGAAAGTTGCTGAATCGGAGATCGAGCGAGCATGGGGTCGGTGGGAACAGCAGCTTGTCAACAGTCGGTTCTGGCCCGAGGAGCCTGGCGTGATTTACCCCGCCCGGTCTTAGCGCGGGACGGGTCGACGAAGAGGATAGAGGGTGTCGTTGAGATCAAAAATTATCACGGTATTGCGACGTACCGGCCTTCGTCGCCCAGCAATCTGGGTGTACGTCCGCCTGGTCGCAGCCGGGCGTTGGTTCCCTGCCCGCGGTCGCGAGCTCAACGCTGAATTGCGCTGGCGACGTGGGGCACCGACTCGCCGCCGTATAGCGCGCACGTACAGTCACATCCTCGACGGCCGAATCAACTTCGAGACAGTTCTCGGCAGCGTTCCAGAGAACGGACTCGCGATCGTTGTGTGTCTCTGGAACCGCCCGGAACGAATTGAGCCGCTCTTGCGGCTGGTGGACTCGCAATCGACAGCCCGCCCGCTACGGTTGGTGCTCTGGAACAATAATGTCGCGAATCAAGCCAGCTACCGGGAGGCCATCTCCGCATTCGTGCCGGCGGGTTCGCTGAGTAGCGTTGAGCTACATTCCTCCCCGAATATCGGCGGAATCGGCCGGTTTGTCGCTATGCGCGAGCTTGCTCGGCGCGGGTACGAATCAACGTTTGTAATGCTCGACGACGACCAAGATGTGTCGAAGACGTTTGTGGAGGACCTGCTTGCCTCCTCAGGCGACCGCACGATCGCGGGAGTCTGGGCTTGGATGTGTACCGACCGCTACTGGATTCGCTCGCGTGCGGAGCAACCTGGTCATCCAGCGAACCACATCGGCACCGGGGGTGCCGCCTGCGACACCGCGCTCGTCCGCTCTGAGGATTTCTTCCGCAAGATACCCTCACACTTTCTCTTCATGGAAGACATGTGGATGAGCCGCTGTGCGCTCAATTCAGGCTGGACGCTCGTCGGGGTCGACTCCCCCGTCGAATTCGTGCTCGCCCACCTCGATCAAGGCCACGCAATCTATGACGACAAGGAGCGATTCTGGAACTGGATGTCGCGGGCCCACCGCATCCCTGCCGTCTAACGGCGCAATGCCTCCCGGATCGCACGCAATGGGCGTGTCACGGCCCAAGAGGTTGAGGTGCGGTACGCATCAGCCCGCTTGCGCTCCTCCTCCGCGTCGCGCTTGAGTGCTTCGATTTGATCAGCGAGTTGCAACACCACGTTCTCGAGCCGGCCAATGTCTGCGCTCGGTATGCGCAATGCCGCAGCGAGGCGATCCTGCGTCACATTCCACTTGCGCTTGCTCAACTGTGGCCACTGATGCCACTCGGAACTCCAGTTATCGATCTCGATCGCGGTGACGCCGATCCCAGTTTGGGAGAGAGCAAAGTTCACTGAAAGCTGGTCGCGGCGCGAGTAGCGAAGGATGTGCTCCAGCCACACTTGCATGGTCTCAGCAACGACCGGAGTGTGACGCCGGGCAAGAATGGCCGTCCAGAACGGCCGTTCGTTGAGCACTGCGGGGCGAATCGTGGAGTAATGAATAAGTTGCTCGTATACCCGGGCGGGATCGTCATAGCCTTGCGTCGCCACGGTGTCGAACTCGCCAAGGACGCTCGTGCGGTAGCTGTGGCGCGGGAGCGCGATGTCGGTGTCGGTGAGCCATGCGTCGAGCAGATCGGCGGGATCGCCGCGCAACAGCACGGAGTTGTCGATCCAAAGCGACTCCGCGAACTCAGAAAGCAGTTCCGGGCCGTGAACCTTGAGGAATCGCGCACTGCGAATGCTGTCGAGCGGGAAGCGCGGCTCGATTCGACGGAACTCCCACGAGTTACTCTCCAGCTCGAGGTTATCGGTGAAACATACGAATGTCACGTCTGAGTTCGCCGCAACCGGCTGCTCGTTCAGCTCCTCGTATTCGCCGATGAGGGCGGTGTATACGACCCGTTTCGCCACTGCGCTGTTTATCTCACCCTTGGGATGCGCCATAGCGGGAATCTAGTCGCAGCGCGCAGAACCAGGCAAATCCGCAAGTTCAGTCCCGCTTCAAGTCGAGTGAGTCTGTATACGCCTTGACGGTGCTGTCGGTGTCCCCTACCGCCATGAGCGCGCCCTTGCTGAGCCAAGCAACCTGATCGCACATAGTTTTCACCGCCTGCATTGAATGACTCACCAGAATCACTGTCTTGCCGGTTTCCCGCAAGTCCCTGAACTTGAGCAGGCATTTCTGCTGGAACTCGGCATCACCAACTGCGAGAACTTCGTCGACAATGAGGATGTCGGGCTGCACGCTGATCGCGATAGAGAACCCCAAGCGCACGTACATTCCCGAGGAATAGTTTTTGACGGGCTGGTCGATAAACTTCTCGACCCCCGAGAAGTCAACGATCTCTTCGTACTTGCTGTCGATCTCTTTTCGCGACATACCGAGGATCGACCCGTTGAGATAAATGTTCTCGCGTCCGCTCAGTTCGGGGTGGAACCCTGAACCCACCTCAAGCAGCGCGGCCATCCGACCGTGATGCGTAATTTTGCCCTCGTCGGGCCAATAGATCTTGGCGAGGCACTTGAGGAGCGTCGATTTGCCAGAACCGTTGCTCCCAATGAGCCCGAACGTCGAACCCTCAGGCACCTGGAGCGTCACATCGCGCAGCGCCCAAAAGTCCTCGTGCACGCTGCGGCGGCCCCTCATGATCGCGGACTTTAAGGTCTGGTTGCGTTCGCGATAGAGGCGGAATCGTTTGCCAACCGTTTCGATGGTGACGGCGGGATTCGTCACAGCGCCTCCGCAAGATGTTTCTCGTTGATGCGGAATACCCAAAGACCGACAGCGAGTGAGACAAACGCCCAGATCGTACAGGTGAGAAGTGCCCCGCCATCCGGCAGGCGACCGTCGTAAAGGATCTCCCGGAAGACCTGCACAAAGTGCACCATTGGATTCACGTTGTACAGGTCGAGGATGGTAACGGGGGTGCCGAAGAGTCCGCCCACCTGATCCGACTGCACCTCGATCAGAGAGATCGGGTAGATGATCGGAGTCAGGTACAGCCAAATCTGTAGCACGATGGTCAGCAGATGCTCAGTGTCACGGAAGTACACGTTCATGATCGACAAGAGCAGCCCAACACCTGCCGCGAACATGGCAAGGAGCACCATCGTTAGGATCATCAGCGGAAGCCACGGAAGCACAAACGCGCCGACAATCGTCAACGCAATCAGTAGCACGACCATTTCGAATAACCAGTTGAACCCCGTCGCTCCCGCTGTCGATATCGGGAGCACGACGCGAGAGAAGTAGACCTTCTGAATCAACGGGGCGTTGGAGACCAAGGAGCGGGATCCGTTATTGGCGACGTTGGCGAAGAAAAGCCAGGGCAGCAAACCGCAGAGCAGCCACACTGCGAACACGTCGATACCGCTGGGGTCCCCCGGAGCAGGTTCCAGACGAAAGATAAAGGAAAACACGAAGGTGTAAATGAGCATGGCGGCGAGAGGATTCGCGAGGGACCAGAGCTGTCCGAAGACCGTGCGCTTGTACTTGCCCTTAACCTCACGAAGGGTCAAGTTCACAAGGAGTTCGCGTGACGCGAATATTTCCTTGAAGTAGTTCATGTGTCCTTACTCTGCTCCAGCCGAAGCGCGGCAAAGCAACAACTTAGCCTAGCCCGGCTGAGCCTTCGTCTCCCACGCCAGCCAGCTCACCTACTTTCTGGAGCGCGTGCGCTCGACGCGAAAGAAAGAGACGCTAGCACTGCGCAAAGGACATCACTCCCGCAGTGAGGGCCGAGATGCCGCCCACAAGAGTGACGTCGTCCGGTTGCAGTTGTCCGAGTTGGGCCAACACGACTGGAGGTATGCACGATTGCCTGCTGGTGAGCATCGGCAGGCCAAGAGCGCCTGCTGCCAAGGCATCCGGGAAGTTCGCGCCGGACGCCAAGATTACCTCGCTCACGGTTGTTGACCACGCCCCGGCGACGATCTTCGCCGCGGTGTCGTATCGGTCATCACCAGCGAGGCGGAAGACCTTGCCCGGGTAGAGACCGTTGAGTTGCATCTCGATGGCTGTGCTGATTGCCGAAGTGCCGCCGACCAGTCGCACCTCGGTGACGCCGAGGTCGGTAAGCAGGGCAAGCGTCGGCCCGTCGAGTAAGTTGGCCGATCCGTTCACCAGCACAACCGCTCCGTTCACGGTCGCTGCGGCCGGTCCAGCAGCGAGTGCGTCAGGGAAATTCGAGCCAACCGCGATGTACACGATCGGGGCGCTGACATCCTCGAAGGCATCCTCGATCAGCCGTCGGTTCGTGTCGTAGCGGTCGGCGCCACCAATGCGGTTCATTTCTGGTGCGAACGAAAGACCAGCGACTGTTGAGAAGACAGCCGCAGACACCGCCGCGGGCCCGCCAACCACAATCACGTTCGCCGGCTCCAAGCGCAGCAGTTCGGCGCGAACAGAATCCGGCAGTGAGCCGGGGTCCGTCAGTAAGACCGGCGCGCCAATCTGAGCCGCTAGCGCCCCCGCACCGAGCGCATCCGGAAACGCTCGTCCAGATGTGAGGTAAACAGTGTCCACTCCCGGGGCAAACCGCTGGGAGGCGGCGACTGCTGTTGAGTACCGATCAAGGCCTGCGATGCGATTGGTCTCGGGAGCCGGGCCAATCGTCAGGGCCGAATTGAGAAGCAGGAAGCCGATGCTGCCCGCGCCGGCCCAGACGCGGTAGTCTCCGGAGGCCAAGCCTGCCGGAAGGTAGAGGCTCCCAGCAATCTTGCCTGCGCCGTTTGCGGTCAGGGAACCAAGCTTGACAGCCGGCGCCAAGGCCGAGTGGAGCCCGATTACAACGTTCTCTCCCGCCTCGTATCCGCCGGCGGCGATGCTCACCGCGCCTTGCGCGAAGGCCGATCCAGTCGTGGCGACAGAGACCGAAGGGTCACCGTTGCTGGGTTCGCCCGACGCGGTTACCAGCAGGTAGCGGCTTTCGGACCCCGCTATGTTCAGCTCAAGTATGTCGTCACTCGACCACCCGCTTGGCATCGTTACCTCAACTGTGACGGCACCCTCGCCGTCCGCGAACGCGGTGACGGGCCCAGCGAACGCGCCCGTGACGTCAGGGAAGTTGTCTGCCACAACGGTGTAGTTGACGATCGACACCGTCGTTGACTCGCCGGGATCGAATCCCAGAGCGCTCACGGTGATGACCTCACCTTCTGAGACACTTCCTGGATAGCCCCACGTCCAAGCGGTCGGGCTGTTATAGATCGTGGCTGGCGGAGTCGAACGAATCGTTATGGGCATCGACAGTGTGTTCGACGTACCGCCGCCTTCGGGCGTGCACGTAACGACGATATCCCCCGAGACCGGGCCACTTGATCCAAGTGAGAGCGGAGCAGATGTGATCTGATCCACGAGCCCTACGCCGTGCGCGATAGCGAAGTCGGGGAATCCGAACCCAGTCGTGGCGAGCGCTGTAACCCCACCCGGGCCCTCGAACGTCCACGAAAAGTCGAAGTTGGTGTAATCACCGTCGCCACACTCCGGGGTTGAGCCGACGAACCACACGTACAGTTCTCCTCCTGGCTCCACCCAAGGCCTATCAAGATAGACGCCGTCCGGGACCGGGAGTGACGGCGGAACAGCGCCCGCAGAATCCGGATGTATTGTCACTGAGCTGAGAGCGAGCATTGCAACGGTGACGACCGACAGCCATCCCATCGAGCGGTGCTTGGCAACAATCGGCTGGGTGGATTCAGTCATTCTGTGAACTTTCTGTCGGGCGGGAGACATCCTTCGCAGCCCACCATACAGTGAGCATGGGTCGGAAACTTACAGAGCATCGCCAGTCGTCCCCGGTGCGAAGCCACTCAGCCAACACTGGCGGGGCGATCGCACGCCGCGACAGGCTCTGCTATCTCGACAGTTTCTGGATACCCTCGATTAGGCTGAAGCCGACGACGTGTTGGGGGACTCATTGATGGGGCAAGCGGACAAGCCACGAATGGGGGCGATGGCGCGCCTCGCAATTGGCGCTCTGCTTGCGTCGACGCTCGCCCTCGGGATGGTTCAGCACACCCCGGCGGGACCCGCCTTCGCCTACGACAGCAGTGAGTTCGATCCCGGTTACATCATCAGCAACGCGCAGTTT
>JBBQLW010000005.1:0-32544 GCA_038328315.1 Actinomycetales bacterium | reverse complement strand
AGCCGCATCTGGGCAGTGAGCAAATTAACGCTCACGAACCCATGGACCGCAATCATTCTGCCGTGGATCATCCTCGGAATCATTTTCTTAGCGAACGTCTCCATTTGGCTGCTGATCACCAGTGCCGCCCCGATCGGTGCGGCCCGAGATGAGGCGATCGAGGGCTTCAGCTACAGCGGAGCATCCTCCTTCATCTTCGTGTACATGCTGATCGTGGCAATCCAGACGATCAATCTCACCTTCCAGTACGCGCTCGGGTACGGCGTCACGCGCCGCGACTTCTATCTCGGCTCGTCCCTAACCTTCGTGCTGCTATCGCTCGTGTACGCGGGTGGGCTCACAATCCTTGCCGAGATCGAGCGAGCAACCAACGGCTGGGGGCTTGGCGGCAGACTGTTTGCGCCCGTCTATTTTGGGGACGGGATCTGGCTCGAGCGGCTGTGGATCTCCTTCACGGCGTTCCTGTTCTTCTTCTTCGTCGGCGCCCTGACGGCAGCCATCTATGTGCGGTGGAAGTCGAATGGCGTCGTGGCGTTCTCCGTCGGAATCGCCGCACTCCTGATCGCAGCGGGTGCGCTCCTGACCTTCACGGGGAGTTGGGCCGCGATTCCCGACTTCTTCGCCGCGGTCCAGTTTCTCGGGGGGTACTCACTGAGCCTCGTGATCAGTCTGATTGCTGCGGTGTGCGGATACTTCGTGTTACGCAAAGCGACGCCGACAAACTGAGTGACGCAGGTCGATGCCGGGTCCGATCGAACGTACTACTTGAGCGACTTCTGCATGAGCACGGTGCCGAGCCAACGGTCGAACTTGTAGCCGACCTTGCCCATGTGACCGATTTCGACAAAGCCAAACTTCTGGTGAATCGCGATGGATGCCTCGGCTCCCCGATCGGCAATAACTGCGATGATCTCCTTGAGTCCGGCAGCCCTCGAGCGTTCGATCAGCTCGCTGAGCAGCGCAGTTCCGAGCCCACGCCCGGTTGCTGCTGGACCGAGGTAGATCGAGTTTTCGACCGTGTAACGGTAGGCAGCCTTTTCCTTCCACGGGTAGACGTTGGCATACCCGAGAATCTGCCCTGCCGGATTCTCTGCGACGATGAACGGCATCTTCGTGCCGGTGACCTTCTCGTACTTTTTGCGCATCTCGGCGTTGGTCATCGGCTTCTCGTCGAAGGTGACAGTCGAGTTCATGACGTAGTGGTTATAGATCTCCCGCACGCTCGGCAGATCGGCCAACGTCGCATCCCGAACCGTGTACGCGAATGGCGTTTCCTCTTGCGGCTTCGCGCGAAGGTGCGGAGGCAGCGTTCGGCGTTGCTCGTACTCCGACTCAAGCACCCGCCATCACCGCCCGCTGCCACAACGGAGGCTCGCTCACGTGACATCCTTCCGCCAGGATGTCATCGCGCCGGCGGCCGCAAAGGTCGTAGCGATGCCAATGAGCACGAGCCCACCCTGCCACCATTCGAGGGTTGCGGTCGCGGCTGCGGGCGAAAGCGTCGTATAGAAGCTCGCCCCGACCAGGGCGTCGCTCGCCGCCCCCGGCAAAAACTTGCCCACGTCAGCAGTCCATGCCCAAATGGATGCCGCGAATCGCAGAATCGGTTCGACGAACTGTGTGAACGCGAGCACGACAACAATCGCGGCGATCTGGTTCGGAATGAGGGCACCGATACCGGCCCCGACAACGGCCCAGATCGCCATCGCGAGCACGATTCTGGCGAGCAGAAGCCAGGTCTCGCCAGAGTCGATGGCCGCGTCATTTCCGGTCAACGCGAGGATTGGCGCTCCGAGGCCGACCGAGCCGAGAACACCGGCAACGCCGTAGACCGCACCGGCACCGAACAGCACCACGAGTTTTGCCGCGAGCACCCTCCAGCGTCGTGGGGTCGCAAGAAACGTCGGAGTCAAGGTCTGATGACGAAACTCGGATGTCACAACCAGCACCCCGAGGATAAGTGGGAACACGTACCCAATCGCGGTCGTTGTCGAGTAGATGATCGGCGGCAAGCTCTCCGAATCGAGTTGCGGCGCGCCCTGAGTGCCAGCGAGTTGCTCGCCGAGGGCCCCAAACAGACCGGCAAGCAGAGCCGCGGTGAAGCCGACGTAACCGACCAGGATCAATAGCAGTATCCACCAGCCACTTGTCGACGTGAGCTTGCGATATTCGGATCGAATCGCGCGAATCACGGCGTCTCCCCTGAGCGTTCAGGGTCACCAACAAGGTCGAGGAAGACGTCCTCAAGCCCAACGTGCTCAGTCGCGAGGTGCCGGAGTGGGAGGTGCGCGCTGAGGGCAAGCTCGCCAACCTGAATTGCGTCGATGCCAGTCACGCGCAGCATCCCCCCTACTTCGTCGACCACACCGCCCGCGGTGAGCAGCACGCGCGCAAGCCCGGCCCGATCCGCAGCATCGACGGCCACATGTGACCCGGTCTCAAGGGCATCAAGGGAGCCCTGAAACACGGACCTGCCGCGCCGGATGATTACGACCCGGTCAACACTCTGCTGCACTTCACTCAGAACGTGTGACGAGATAAGCACCGTGCGTCCATCGTCGGCAAGCGCCCGGAGAAAACCGCGCATCCACCGGATGCCCTCCGGGTCGAGCCCGTTGCTCGGTTCGTCGAGGACCAGCACACCGGGGTCGCCGAGCAGCGCAAATGCCAAACCGAGTCGCTGGCGCATCCCCATTGAGTACCCCCCGACTTTGCGGTCGGCAAACTCGACAAGGCCGACGGTTTTGAGCACGTTGGCAACCCGACCGTCGTCGATGCCTGCAGCGGCGGCGTAGACGCGCAAGTGGTTTCTGGCGCTGCGGCCGGGGTGAAAGCTCGAGGCTTCGAGGGCAGTACCGACGGTTGAGAGCGGCTGGGCAAGCTCGTGATATGCCGAGCCGCCGAAGGTTGCTGAGCCGCTCGTGGGTCGAACGAGCCCGAGTAGCATCCTCAACGTTGTCGTCTTGCCAGCACCGTTCGGCCCGAGAAACCCAGTCACAACTCCCGGTTCGACCGTGAAGGTCAAGTCGTCGACAGCCACGACGCCGCCGAAGCGTTTCGAGATACCGCTGAACTCGATCGTCGATGCTGCCCTAAACGCCATGCCATTAGTCTACGAATCGACCCGCCAATCGATAGGTGCAGAGTCGAGCGAGCGAAGCAGTTCATTCGCGCGGCTGAACGGCTTCGAGCCGAAGAATCCGCGATGTGCCGAAAGCGGGCTCGGGTGCGCGCTTGTGATGGTCGGAGTTGCACCGAGGAGCGGCGCGAGCGACGCGGCGTCCCGACCCCACAAGATCGCGACGAGCGGGCCGTCGCGATCGGCCAGCGCGCGGACAGCCTGCTCGGTCACTGCTTCCCAACCCTTGCCGCGGTGCGAACCAGTGAGCCCACTCTGAACTGTAAGCACTCGGTTGAGCAGCATTACTCCCTGATCGGCCCAGCCCGAGAGATCCCCGTGGGTGGGTGGGGTGAGCCCGAGATCGTGCTGTAGTTCGCGGTAGATATTGGCGAGACTGCGCGGAACCGGACGCACGCTCCGGTCAACAGCGAAGGCGAGCCCGATCGAATGCCCCGGCGTCGGATACGGGTCCTGCCCAACAACGAGCACGCGCACCTTTTCGAACGGACGGGTGAAGGCGCCCAACACGCGCTCGCCGCTCGGAAGCCAGGGCCTCCCGGCTTCATGCTCGACGCGGAGGAACTCCAGCATCGCCGCGACGTCGCCCTCGACCGGGCTCAGGGCAGTGGCCCAGTCAGCCTCGACAAGCTCAGCGAGCGGTTGCGACGACAACATCTGCGATGAAGCCATCGTCAACAATGATCGTGGCGAGTTCACGCGAGGCGTCTCCGAACTCGTGCCATGCAAGCACTCCGCGCTCTTCGGTCACGCCGCTCGGCGAAGTCGTCATGGCCCAACGCTAGCCCTCCGATCGCACCCCTTCATGTCTCTGCTTCGTGCAAAGTCGGGGGCGATCACGGGCGAGGGCTGAGCACTCCGCGAATCACCTTGTGCGGCGCAGCTTGGGCCACCGGCTTGATCGTCACGAGGTCGAGGTTGACGAACGGTGGCAGCTCGACGGCGTGAACGATCGCCGCAGCGATGTCTTCCGCCGAGAGCGGATCACCGACGTTCTCATACACGGCGTCTGCCTTCGACTGGTCTCCGCCGAACCTGACAAGCGCGAACTCCTCGGTCTTGACCATTCCGGGCGCAACCTCGATCACCCGGATCGGCTCTCCAGCGAGCTCCAACCGCAGAACTGCCGTCATGGCGTGCTGGGCGAACTTTGCCGCGTTGTAACCGCCGCCACCCTCGTAGGCGATGTGACCGGCGATCGAGGTGATCATGACGATGCTCGCGCTTGAGCCGGGCGTGATGCCCGCCCGCAAGAGTGGCAGTAGCGCGCTCGTGACGCGTTTGGATCCAACGACGTTGACGTCGAACATGCGCACCCAATCTTCTGGGTCGCTCGCCTCGACCGTAGCCATCCCGAACGCGCCGCCGGCGTTGTTGATGAGCGCGTTGATCGGACCGAGTTCACGAAGAAAGTCTCTGAGTGCATCCACTTGCGCCTGTTCGGTTACATCGGCAACGAATGCCACTGCTCCGGTCTGCGCTGCCAGCGCTTCAAGGCGCTCGCCGCGTCTAGCGACAGCCACGACCTGCCAGCCGTGCTCGCGAAACAATCTGACCGTCGCGGCTCCGATTCCGGAGCTCGCACCCGTCACCACAACTCGACGTGCTATCTGAGATTCAGCCATGCACCAAAACTACCTGCGCCAGCAGGAACGGGACGAACGCGCTGCCACCCCTTTCACGGCGCGCGTGGATGTCGTCTTCGCGGCGCTAAAGAGAAACCCGCTTTGGCAACGTAAACACGAGCGCAAACGCCGTCAGCGCAAAGGCAGCGCTCACCGCCAGAGCGGGCGTCGCTGCTTGGCCGAATGCTGCAGCCACATCTTGCGGTCCTGTGATTGCCCCAATGTTGCCGAACAACACGCTCCCGATGATGGCGATACCAATCGCAGATCCGACGCGCTGCATCGTGCCGATGACGCCACTCGCGGCGCCAGCCTCCGCGCGGTCGACTGTCGCGACGATGAACCTCGCGTTGGGGGCGATGAACAATCCCGAACCGAAGCCTGCAACAAGCAGCGGCCCGAGTAGCTCCCAACTCGTGAGCTCAGCAGTCGGCACGAGCAGCACTATAAGGAACAAAGCAATGAGACCAAGCGAAAGCAGCCCATTCCCAATTACAAGCACAGAGCGGCCAATCCGCTGAGCAAGCCGGTCGCTGAGCACGGCACCCGCGATGTTGCCAACGGCAAATGGCACCGACACGAGCCCTGACTCCAGCGCCGAGTTACCGAGGCCAGCCTGCCAAAGGATGGAGATAGTGAAGAAGATGCTTGTGAACGCGGCAAAGAACACGAGCGCGAGAATCGCACCGCCGGTAAACGATGGACGCGAGAACAGGTGCGGTGGAACCAACGGTTCCAGTCCGCGGGCAGCGACGTTTCGCTCCCATCGCGCGAACAGAACCATTAGGACGACACCGCCCGCAAGCGAAAAATACGTCCAGAGTGGCCAGCCGGCATCCTGTCCTTGGATGAGCGGAACGAGGAGTGCAATCAGCGACGCGCTCAAGAGGAAGAGACCCACGACATCGGTCGACAGCTTTTTTCCCTCGGATCCGGTGGGCAGTAGCACCGCTGCGGCGATGAGTGCCACGATACCGATTGGCACGTTGACCGCGAAGATCCAACGCCAGCCCGTTTCCTCACCGAGGGCATGGATCAACAAGCCGCCGATGATGGGACCGAGGGCGGACGAAACACCGATGACCGCACCGAGCATCGCAAAGGCTCGGCCGCGCAGTTGCGGGGCGAACATGAGCTGGATGAAGGCCGTGACGGGCGGGAAGAAGATGCCACCACCGACACCCTGAATAACGCGGGCAATGATCAGCCCAGTGTCATTCTGGGCAACGCCACACAGAACGCTACCGAGCGTAAAGACTGCCAGCCCCGTAAAGAACACCCATTTGTGACCAAACCGGTCACCAATACGGCCAGCCGGAATGAGCACGAGGCCAAACGCGAGCGCGTAGCCAGAAATAATCCACGAGAGGGTGGCCTCCGAAGCGTCAAGGCTCGTACGGATGGTCGGCAGGGCAACGTTGACGATCGTGGTGTCGAGTAGCGACATAAAGATGCCCCCGAGCAGTACGACGAGCGCGAGCCATGCTCGGCGCGATGACACCACGAGACCCTTTGCCTCGCTTGGCGCTTCCACAACTTGGGCCGGAGTAGGGGTTGTCATTTCGAGGATCTCTTTCTGGATTGCTCGTCTGCGATGATCTCGGGCAGTTGTCCGAGTAGTTCTTCGTGCCAAGAGATCTCGCCTCGCAGCCGGTGCAAGTCATGGCGGCTAATGGCTCTCTCGGTGACCGTGAGGTAGTGGCCAATGCGGTGCGCCTTGGTTTGCTCCGCCTCGACTCTCACGCGTAGTTCGGCGAGTCGGGTTTCGAGCAGGCTGTTGAGGCCGTCGAGATTCTCTTCACCGAGGCGGGCCATAGCGAGATCGAATGGGTCGGGTCGATGCACGATGGTTTCGAGAGCCGAACCACGAATGACTTTCAGCGATTTGAGGCCGGCCACAGTGATGCCATAAACCTGCCGCTCCGGATAGTTGCCGTCTTTTTCTAGGCGAATAGTCTCGATGAGATCCTCCTTCGCGAGCCGTTTGATGGCACCGTAGATGGCGCCAGGCGTGACGTCCGCCCATTCGTCGATATGTTCTTGTTCGGCAAGCAATCGAAGGCCGTGCCCGTGCATGGGCCCACTTTCGTTCAGCGAACCCAGAATGAAGAGCCGAATCGAAGACACAAGACTACTCTTGCACAACTAGTCTCGATCGACCAAATGGTTACGTCGTGTGTCGGGGACCATTGCTGCACAACAGTGCACTGCCTAGGCTCACTCCTTGAGTGGGCGACCGTCCCGCGTATGACCTTTCGCAAGGAGTTCCCATGTCTGACTGGAAGTTCGAGACCAAGCAGGTCCACAGCGGGGCGAAGCCTGACCCCACCACCAACGCGCGTGCAACGCCGATCTACAAGACGACGTCGTACGTGTTCAACGACACTCAGCACGCGCAGAACCTGTTCGCGCTCGCCGAATTCGGCAATATCTACACCCGCTTGATGAACCCGACCACAGACGTGGTTGAACAGCGAGTGGCGGCTCTTGAGGGCGGCACCGCGGCGCTGGCCGTGGCATCCGGTTCGTCGGCAGTTACCTATTCCGTTCTCAACATCGCTGGGGCTGGCGACCACATCGTGTCGTCGTCGTCGATCTACGGCGGAACCTACAACCTCTTCAAGTACACCCTCGCCAAGCTCGGTATTGAGGTCACCTTCGTCGAGAACCAAGATGACGAGGCCGAGTGGGCTGCTGCCGTCCGCCCGAACACCAAGCTGTTCTTCGCGGAGACCATCGGCAACCCGAAGATCAACATTCTCGACATCGAGAAGGTCGCAGGTATCGCGCACGAGAATAACTTGCCGCTCATCGTCGACAACACGATCGCGACGCCCTATCTGATTCGCCCCTTCGAGTTCGGCGCAGACATCGTCGTCCACTCGGCCACCAAGTTCCTCGGAGGACACGGAACGGTCATCGCCGGCGTGATCGTCGATGGCGGGAAGTTCCCGTGGGCAGCCAATGCCGACAAGTTCCCTGGACTCACCGAGCCCGACCCGAGCTACCACGGTGCGAGCTACACGACCGTGCTGGGGGATGCGATCGCGTACGTCATCAAGATCCGTGTGCAGTTGCTGCGCGACACCGGTGCAGCGCTTTCACCGGACAGCGCGTTCCAAATCATTCAGGGAATCGAAACGCTCAGCCTCCGCATTGAGCGCCATGTGCAGAATGCGCAAGACATTGCCGAATGGCTCGAGAACCACGAGGACGTTGCATCGGTCAACTACTCGGGGCTCCCATCGAGCCCGTGGTACGCCGCAGCGAACAAGTATTCCCCGAAAGGTGTCGGTGCCGTGCTCTCCTTCGAGTTGAAGGGCGGTGTTGATGCCGGCCGCGCGCTCGTTGAGAACGTCGAGCTGTTCAGCCATCTCGCAAACATTGGTGACGTGCGCAGCCTCATCATTCACCCGGCGTCGACGACGCACTCCCAACTGACCCCGGAGCAGCAACTCACGACGGGGGTAACGCCGGGCCTCGTGCGCTTGTCTGTTGGCATCGAGAACATCGACGACCTCAAGGCAGACCTCGAAGTCGGCTTCGCTGCCGCGCGTTCAGTTTCGGCGGCCAACGCGCGCGCCTAATCGTCGGATGGCTGGCAGTGCGTGCGTAACACGCACGTACTGCCAGCTGTTCTTGGGGATACTTAGTCAGACATGGACTGGCAAACTCCCGAAGACGCAGTGCCATCAGCATTCGTCACTCAAGCAAACGCTCGGCAGATCATTGGCAAGCCTCCTGCCAGCGGCGCGTGGCGCGAGGGTGATCCAGTTGGGAACCGGCAGTTTCTGTCGTTCGGCAAGACCGCCCTCGAGCAAGGCGCGATATTGCCAGCGGTCACTGTCGCCTACGAAACCGTTGGCACCAGAAACGCTGATTCCAGCAATGCGATCCTCATCCTCCACGCGCTCACCGGGGATAGTCACGTGGCAGGGGAACCTGGCCCGGGGCATCCGACCGCCGGATGGTGGAATGCACTCGTGGGTCCGGGAAAGGCGATCGACACCGATCGGTGGTTCGTGGTGTCGCCCAACATGCTCGGCGGCTGTCAGGGCACGACCGGGCCAGCTTCGCTCGCCCCAGATGGCCAAGAGTGGGGCGCCCGCTTTCCGTTCGTGACCATCCGCGACCAGGTCGCCGTGCAGCTGGCAGTGACCGAAGCACTTGGGATCAAGCGCTGGGCCGCTGTGATCGGCGGCTCAATGGGTGGCATGCAGTCGCTCGAGTGGGCGGTCACCTACCCAGCTCGGGTAGGGCGCGTTGCGGTGCTCGCCGCACCAGCCATTTCGAACGCGGACCAGATCGCGCTGAACTCCCTTCAGATCGAGGCAATTCGCATGGATCCGGCCTTCGCCGACGGCGAGTACTACGACGCCACCGACGGTGAGGGCCCACACCGTGGACTCGCGTTGGCAAGACGGATGGCACTGTTGAACTATCGTTCACCAACCGAGCTCAACGATCGATTCGAACGGAGTTGGCAGAGCGGCATGAGCCCACTCGGCGGCGACGGCCGCTATGCGGTTGAAAGCTATCTCGACTTTCACGGCAATAAATTCACGAGACGCTTCGACGCCAACTCGTACATCACGCTGGTAGAAGCAATGAGTTCCCACGATGTTGGTCGAGGTCGAGGTGGCGCAGCCGCAGCCCTCGCGCGCGTTACTTCGCACGCCCTCGTACTCGCAATCGACAGCGATCGGCTCTTTCCGCCGAGCAATCAACAGCACATCGCCAAGTACGCGCCGGGAAATCTCGATGCGGATGATGCTCATCAGATCTCATCGCAGTTCGGCCACGACGGCTTTCTCATCGAGGATCGAATCGTCGGCGAGCAATTGCTCCGTTTGCTGGGTGCCGACGCATGAGTGCCGACGCATGAACACGGCCTGATCCCACGGCGGGCTGTCGGCTGCGCTTCGCCGACAAACCGGTTCCCGGATCATCCGAAAGCCTCCCAGTGAGGCACCCCCAGTTCAGGGGCAGTGTGTGCAACGATTACGCTGCAATGGACCTCATCGGCAAAGAGCGGGATAGGCTTCTTCAGCGCATTGCGCGTCTCTACGGCTTGAGCTTTACGGTCGTGTCACTGGTATGTCTGCTGATCCCGGGCGCGGTGGATTCCACAACCCTCGGAATCTGTCTACCGCTGTACGCAGCGCTGGCGTTCATGCAGATCCGGTTGGGCTCTAGCCGCTCAATCTGGTGGATCATCGGCGCCTTCACTGCGGCGCTCGCCATCATCGTGGCCGTGGCTGTGCTCCCTGCGGGTGGACCGGGCCAAGCGGGGATCTCAGCGATTGAACAACTCGCCGCCGCATCGATCGCTTCGCTGGCAATCGTGCTCACTACGGAGCCAATTCGACGCACCGTGCTCGCGATCGGCTTTGTCGCAACGAGTGTCACCACCACAGTGCTCTTGGCTCCTGTGCAGCCACCGTTTCGCACCATCGGGGTCCTCGTTCTCGGATGGACTCTCACTGCGATCATCGGGTTCTGGATCAGCGCTGGCGTACCGCAAGCGGCTCGACGCATCGCGAGCATCGGTCGGGCCCACCGTGCAGAACGTCAAGCGAGTGAGACAGAAGCCCAGCGCCGGCAGGGGGCTCGCCTGTTGCACGACACCGTTCTTGCAACTCTGACCCTGCTAGCGCATTCCGGAGTGGGAGTTGCCCCGGAAGCACTGCGTCAGCAGGCCGCTGACGACGCGCGACTCCTTCGCCAGTTGCGCCTCGGGGCGACTCCAACGCCCGAGGTGTCCGGCGAGTACAAACTCGAAACCGGTGACGACACAGTGCTCGGTAGAACTCTGGAATCGGTCAAACAGCGCTTCGGGAGGATGGGTCTTGAGGTGAGTTGGCACGGCACTGGTCAGGTGCTGCTCCCGACCGAGGTGCTCGACGCGTTCCTTCTCGCGTTGGCAGAGTGCCTCGAGAACGTGCGCCGTCATGCCGGCGTGACAGAAGCCCACGTGACGATCACCGATGACGAGACCACTGTGAGGGCGATGGTAACGGACGCGGGGGTCGGGTTTGCCCTCGACGATATTGATTCGGCAAGACTGGGGCTGAAGGAGTCTGTCGTCGGGCGGCTGCGAGAAGTCGGCGGTCGAGCTCGGCTGTTCTCTTCCCCAGGATCCGGCACAACGGTCGTGCTTGAGGTGCCACGGTGACTCGTTCTTCGGCCGAGGAGAACACCCTTGGCGTCATTGTCGGGCGGGGGCGACGCCACCAATCGGATGCCACGGCGCGCGTTATCCGTGACGCCACTCCGCGCCGAGCGAGCCTCGGCACCGGGTTCATCGGAGTCGGTGCCGCTGTCGTGTTTGCTATTGCCGCTGTGTACCGATTCGTTTGGTTCATTGGACTCTGGTCGGTGTACCCAGAAGCGACGCTGGCTGCTGCGGCGTGGGCCGTGCTCATCCTCTCCGTCGCGGCGACGCTGTTGGTGGCATACGTCATCGGTGACCAATTACCGAACTGGATGTTTGCAATCTTTCTGGCGGGGCTAGCCGCTGCCGTCGCGCTCGACCTGACTGCGATCTGGCCGCTCGGCGATGTCGGGCGCAATGCTACGGCGGCGCTCAGCGCGGGAATGGCTCTGATTATCGTCGTCACTCTGCGACGCGCCATCGACATCATCATCAGTGCCGCTGTTCTCGCGGTTGCACTCGCGACCGCCATCATCGTGAACTCGAGCTTGGCTCCTGAGGATCTCGCATCTCAGGTCACGTCGTTCGCATTCGCAATCCTTCCGCCGTTGCTCGCCCTCGCGATCGTCTCGGGCTTCCGCCGGCTCGTGCAAATCGAGTTGGATCGAGTTCTCGTGCAAAGCACCGTGTCGGCCCCACGGTTCGCGGTCGGCATGATGGCCTCGGAGGAACTTGCCCGGCTTGACCTGGCCGCAGAAGAGCTGCTCGAGTCGGTTGCAGCTGGACGAATCAAGCTCCCGCTCAACCCGAAAACAGCCTCGGTTGCTGCATCCCTTGCCACTGAACTTCGACTGCATTTGATCGAGGGCAGGCGCGAGACCTGGCTGTATCACGCGATCACAGAATCCGACATGCTCGGCAAGTCCGCAACGCTCATCGACAAGGGTAGCCTCGCTGGGCTGCTCGATGCGGGCCAGCGAGACGGACTGCTCTCCGCGGCATGGCTTCTGGTCAGCGAGCGTGGCCCGAGCCCGAGCAGTCGATCAGTCACCCTCACGATCGGTCCAGCGACAGGCACGGTCGAGACTCCGATTGGTCGGCAACTCACTGTGCCTATCGTCATCACGACGGCAGGTATCGCAAGAAACCGAGTCGACCCGGCGATCTGGGAAGCCATCAGGAAGGTGGGGCAGTACAGTGACTCCACCCTGAACTCCAGCCTGAAAGTCGACATCGAGTGCCTCGTTGACAATCCAGCAGACCAATAACTGACCAATCGCCGATCAACAACAGCAGAGGAATCCTGTGACGAAAACCCCCGCGAACATCAGACTCGCTCTCGTTGACGACCACCGTATGCTCCTCGGCGCATTGACCGAATGGATTCGCAATGCTGCTCCTGATATCTCGGTGGTCGCTGCAGTGCCGACGTGGCCGGAGCTCATCACGCACACGGAGTTTCCGGTCGACGTTGTTCTCCTCGACCTCGACCTCAAGGACAACATTCCGGTCTCCCTCAAAATCAACACCCTCAAGACAACCGGGGTCAACGTTGTGCTCATGAGCACATACTCAGAGCCGAACGTGGTTCGCGAAGCACTGGCGGCCGGTGCGCTCGGCTATCTCGTCAAAAGCGAGGACGCTGACATGATTGTCGAAGCCATTCGTGCCGCCGCGTTGGGGGAATCCTTCATCTCGGCAGAACTCGATCTCGCACTGAATTCTGGCGAGATCGGCGGAGCGCCCAAACTGAGTGCCCAGGAACGACGGGTCATGGCGATGTACGGCGCAGGAGAGCCCGTGAAGTCGGTCGCGGTGGGGCTGAGCATTTCAGAAGAAACTGCTAAAAGCTATCTCAAGCGAATCCGTGAGAAGTACCGCGTTGCCGGCTTCGATGTCGGAACGAAGGTGGCGCTACGAAAGCGAGCGATCGAGGATGGCATCCTCATCGAGTCGGATCTGCCTCGAGGGCTGTAGCCCGCGACGCTGGCGCTCGACGATGAGCGCAAGCACCGAGAAGCCAAAGCCGATCAGACACAGCGCAAGCCCGATCCAGGTCGGCGCAAGGTAGCCAAAACCGGCGGCAATCGCGGCTCCACCGAGCAACGCGCCGAGAGTGTTGCCAATGTTGAGAGAGGCGTGGTTGATTGCCGCAGCGAGCGATTGACCGTTGCCCGCAACATCCATCAGTCTGGTTTGAATCGCTGGCGACAGTGCGGATGCGCCGAGCCCAACCAGAAAAACGAAGAGGAACAGACCGATCGGCCACTGGGCGGTGAGCGCAAGTCCGATCATGGCGAACGCGAACGCGCCGAAGGACACGAATAGAGCCCCCATAACGTTGCGGTCGGCGGCTCGACCGCCGAGCAGATTCCCGACGGTCATGCCGAGTCCTGAGGCAACCAGAACCCACGGGACGATCTCGATGCCAAGCCCGGTAACACTCGTGACGAGCGGCGAAATATAGGTGTAGACCGCGAAGAATCCGCCGAATCCAATTGATCCGATGGCGAGGGCAATCCATACCTGAACGCGGCGGAAGATTCGAAGCTCTCTTGTGACTGTCGCAGCCGGGTCACCGGATTGGAATGGCACCGCGAGCGCCACTGCAAGAAATGTCAGCGCGAACACGACGGCAACAGCAACGTAGGCAACTCGCCATCCCGCGATTTGACCCAGATAGGTGATCGACGGCACGCCGATAACGTTGGCGATTGAGAGTCCAGCGAGTACCAGCGCAACGCCCTGTCCGCGCTTGCCTGGGCCCATCAGGGATGCCGCGACAAGCGCCGCAATACCGAAATAGGCACCGTGGGGCAGCGCGGCAAGAAAGCGCGCGGCGAGAACGAGTTCGAACGTCGGCAGCAGCGCGGAGGCGAGGGTACCGAGTGTGAACATGGCGACGCAGGCCAGCAACACTTGCTTGCGTGGAAACCGTGCAGCGAACGCCGCGATCGTCGGGGCGCCGACGACGACGCCGAGCGCATAGGCGCCAATCAACCAGCCAGCCTGGGCATTGGCGCGCTCCTCCGACACCGACCACAGGTTGGGAAGCAAATCAGCCGCGAGGTTCGGCAGCAAACCCATAGCCACGAACTCGGTTAGGCCGATTCCGAACCCACCCAACGCGAGAGCCAAAAGCGCAAAGCGCACTCGGGCGGGGCTCAGAGTCGCGCTCACGAACTCTCGGCTATGGCGACCTCTAGACGCTCGACTTTGCCGAGCAGTTCTCCGGTATGGGTCGGCCGGATGTCGGCCTTCAGAACGAGGGACACGCGCGTCCCGTATTGCCCGACGGCCTCGCTTGCGCGTCGAATGACGTCAAAGACGTCATCCCAGTCGCCCTCGATGGTCGTAAACATCGCGTCAGTGTGGTTCGGCAAGCCGGAATCGCGAACAATGCGAACCGCAGCGGCCACCGCTTTGTGCACTGAGTCGCTCGGTGCGCCATCGTACGCGGGGCCACCACTCGGGGCAAGTGAGAATGCAACGAGCATCGTCAATCTCCTTCTTCGGTATGCCGAGCGGTTGCAACCGCAAACACTGCCCAACCAAGCAGCACAAACAACAGGATGTTACGCCCGGTGAGCACGAGCAGCATTGCCGGATCTGCGGCAATGACCAGCCCGTACAGGTAAGGGTAAATCAGTTGCGTCAGCGCCGCGATCACGAGAGTGAGAATTGCCGGGGTTCGAAACGAGTGCCCGTATCCTGCCGCGCTCGTGACAATTCCCAGGATCACCGGTGCAGCGAGCCAAGCGATGTATTGCGGCGAGCCGACCTTGTTGATGGCAATAAGAGCGGCTGTGAGCGCAAGAGCAAGGGGTGCAAGAACGGCCGAGTACGGTGCTCCGCCGCGCACCACGCGAATGCCGAGAAGGGTGATCACAACGACCGCGATGCCGAGAATCGGGGTGATGAGGGCCGCCGCTGCCTCCACTCCAACGCCAGCCACCTGGAACGTGAGAATCTGCCGGTCGTAGTAGACGAGCGCACCTCCAAGCCCAAAGCTCGCTTGCCACATCCAGAACGTGCTGATGGGGGCCTCGATCTGCAGACCTCGTCCGGTTTGCTCGGTCACGAAGCTGAACACGTTGGCACCGCTACCAAGCAGCAGAGCGACCGCGACAAACACGAGCGAAGTAATGGCAGCCGTCGATACGACCTCGAGCCGTGAGCGTAGCGCGACGACCGCGGCGAGGAGAATCGCGGCCGGCCACACCTTGATCCACGTTGCGATTGTGAGGAGCATCGCCGCAAGTCGTGGGCGGCGAGCAAGGATCAAGACGGCAATAATCGCCAGCGGCACAGTGATCGAATCGATTCGGCCAACGGCGATGGGGCCCAACAGAACGAGGAATGCAAGCCACCACCAAGCGACCCGAGCGCGACTGCGGTCGCGGCCAAACCCTCTCAGAACGCCGAACGCGACAGCGTTCAGAATCATGACCATCGAGAGCCATGCGCCCGCGTATGCCTCAAGGCCAGCGACGGCTGCGAGCAACATCGGCACTAGCGCGACGACCGGGTAGACCCACCTCGTGTCAATTCCGACCCACACCCCAAGCTCGAGCGCCTGCTCCATCCAGAACCGGTATACAAGGGTCACGTCACCAAGCGGCAAGCCGGGGCCGAAGAGCGCCAACACTCCGAGCCACAGATGCACAAACACGAATGCCAACCATGCGGCGAGCGGATGCCACGCGACCTCGCTCGAGACGGCCGAGACGCGCTCGCGGAAGGGCGCGGGCATCGTCACACGGCTAATCGTAATGCGGTAACAATTCGTCGTGGTTTCGCACAAACAGTGCGGGTGTTGCCACAATAGAGTTCCACACAGCACCCCTAAGGAGACCGATATGCACTCAGTTCCCCGCTTGTCCCGAATCATCGCCGTAGCAGGAGTGGCCGCACTGGCCGTTACTCTCGCTGCCTGCGCGCCAGCAGCGGAAACCGCAGACGAGGCCGCGAGCGGATACGTCACAGACGGCAAGCTCACGATCGCAACCGGTGAACCAGCCTTCTTCCCGTGGGTTCTCGATGACGCTCCCGAGTCCGGTGAGGGCTTCGAGTCTGCCATCGCGTACGCCGTTGCAGAAGAGCTTGGCTTTGGAGCGGAGGATGTCGTCTGGGTTCGTACTACCTTTGACGAGGCCATCGCGCCAGGCCCGAAGGCGTTCGACTTCAATCTTCAGCAGTTCTCCATCACCGAAGAGCGCCGTGCGGCCGTTGACTTCAGTTCGCCGTATTACGAGACGACCCAAGCCGTCATCACCACCGAGGCTTCCGCAGCGGCCGGTGCTACGTCAATTGCCGACCTGAAGGACCTGCTTATCGGTGCCGCAACCGGCACAACGAGCTTCGACGCTATCGAGTCGCAGATTGCACCAACCGCCGGGGCTCAGGCCTTCAACTCGAACGACGACGCGAAGCTCGCGCTCGAGAGCGGACAGGTCGATGCGATCGTTGTCGACCTTCCGACGGCGTTCTTCCTCACCGGAGTCGAGCTCACAGGTGGTCTCATTATCGGCCAGCTCGCGGCCAGCACCGGTGGCGATGCATTCGGTCTTGTGCTCGCCAAGGACAGCCCCATTACGGCAGCTGTAACCGCGGCCGTTGATGCGCTCCGTGCCAGTGGTCGTCTGCAGGAAATTGCAGACGAGTGGTTGGCCGATGCAACCAACGCGCCAGTGCTCCAGTAGTTTGCAGGAGTGACTTCGCACGACGCCTCGGCCCGGCGGCCCAGCTCAATTGAGCTCGGCCGCCGGGCCGTTCGTCGACGGCAAAACACCAAGTCGGTGCTCGTCGCCATCATCAGCACTGCGGCGTTTGCCGTCGTCGCGTGGGTCACGCTCATCAACACACCCGGTTGGGCGGTCGTGCAACGAACCTTCTTTAGCCCGGAGGTCGCCCTTGAGTCTTTGCCTCGAATCTGGGACGGCTTTCTCCTCAACTTGCGTGTGCTCTTTTTCGCCGCTTTCGGTGTGCTCATTCTCAGCATTGTCCTTGCGACCATCCGCACGCTGCGCGGCCCGGTGTTCTTTCCGCTGCGGGCAATTGCGGCTGGCTACACCGACCTCTTCCGCGGTTTGCCGCTCATCATTGTGCTGTATCTCGTTGGCTTCGGCATCCCAGGATTGCAAGCGCCCGGGGATGAGCGGATCCCGTCGGCTGTGCTCGGAACCGTCGCACTGATCCTCACCTACTCCGCCTATGTCTCGGAAGTTTTTCGCGCTGGCATCGAAGCCGTTCACCCATCGCAACGCTTGGCAGCGCGCTCGCTCGGTCTCAGCCACGGCAAGACGATGCGCCTTGTGGTGCTGCCGCAAGCTGTTCGCAAGGTGACGCCAGCGCTCATGAACGACTTCGTCGCTATGCAGAAGGATGTCGGGCTCATTTCGGTGCTTGGGGCCGTTGACGCGGTTCGCGGGGCTCAAATCGAAACAGCGCAGGCCTTCAACTTCACGCCATACGTTGTTGCTGGCTTGCTGTTCGTGCTGCTTGCGCTCCCGATGATCCGACTCACCGACTGGTACACCGCGCGGTTACGAGCCCGGGAGCAGAGCGGGGGCATCGTATGAGCGAAACGGTGCTGCGACTCGAAGGTGTCCACAAGTCGTTTGGCGAAACAGCTGTGCTGCAAGGAATCGATCTGACGGTGTCATCACACGAAGTGGTTGCGCTCATCGGCGCCAGTGGCTCGGGCAAGTCGACGCTACTGCGCACCATCAATCTGCTCGAACGAATCGACGACGGGCAAATCTGGCTTCGCGACGTGGATATCACAGACCCTCAACTGAAGCACGACGCTGTTCGCGCTCGCATTGGGGTGGTCTTTCAGAGTTTCAACCTTTTTCCGCATCTCTCGGTGCTCGACAACGTCACGTTGGCTTCGCGCCACGTGCTGGGCATTGACCGCGGCGCGGCCGAGGCGCGCGGGCGTGAATTGCTCTCGCGCGTTGGACTCGCCGATCAGGCGAAGTCGTTCCCGGACCGGCTTTCTGGCGGTCAGCAACAACGCGCGGCAATTGTGAGAGCAATCGCGACGAACCCTGAGCTGTTGCTGCTGGACGAGATCACAAGCGCGCTCGACCCCGAGCTTGTCACGGAGGTTCTTGACCTGGTTCGTGAACTGAAGACTGACGGCACAACCATCATCATGGCAACCCACGAGATGGCCTTTGCCCGCGATGTCGCAGACCGGGTGGTGTTCCTCGACCGCGGCATTGTCGTCGAGGAAGGGCCACCGTCACAGCTGTTCGGTTCGCCGAGAGAAGCGAGAACGCGCGCGTTTCTCGGTCGCTTCACGGCCGGTTAGGCAGTTCAGAGGCTGCGTTCGTTGCTCAGCAAGTCCGCCACCGTCGCCGGAATCGCACGGCAGAGGTCAAGAATCGTAAACGGTCCGCCAGCGCTCGCTCTGGTTGCGGCAAGCCCATGGACGAGCACCGCGGTTGCCGCTAGCTCAGCCAGTTGCGTCGTTTTCGTCATGGCCTCCGCGGCGTGGGTAGCGACAAGCGCACCGAGGATACCCCCGAGCGCGTCGCCAGCACCGGCGGTTGCTAGCCATGTCGGCGCCTGCCGCACCCGGAACAGCACGTTCGGCGCCGCGACCCAAGTACTGTGACCTTTCAACAGCACGGTGACCCCGAGCCGGTCTGCCGTCTCGCGCGCGGCGCGCGCGGGATCCGCTGCAATCACTTCCGCATCGGTTGCCATGAGTATCGCCAGCTCACGAACGTGCGGCGTGATAACGACCGGTCCAGCGGACTCGGCGTAATGCCGCACGCTGGCGCCATCGAGCACAATCGGCACCGGCTGGTGCATGGCAGCAATGATTGCGGCATCCGTCGTTTCGCTCGTGTCGTCTGCGTCGATCCCAGAACCGATGAGCCATGCCTGCACGCGGCCAGCAGCACAGACCGCTTCCGGCCTGCGCTGTAGTACGAGCTGCCCCACCGTCGAGTCCCCGAGATAGCGAACCATCCCGACACCCGTTCGCAGTGCAGCCTCTACACCGATAACCGCAGCACCGGGATACTCCACCGACCCGGTGATGACGCCAAGTACCCCTCGGCTGTACTTGTCATCCTGTTCGTTCGGCACCGCAATGTGTCGCGCTGCATCTGCGATGGTCCATTCAGTGAATTCGCCCATGTCACTCAAGATAGTTTGGGCACGTGAGTATCAGCATCCGAAACCGCGTCGTCGTTTTCGATTATGGGGAGGTAATCTCGCGGTCGCCGAGCGAAATTGACCGCTCGGTGCTCCTCGCAATCGCCGACACGCCAGCGGCCGCGTTCTGGGAGAGCTACTGGAGTCACCGAGACGGCCTCGACGAAGGGACCGTTAGCGTTCCCGAGTACTGGCAGCTCGTGGCATCCGACCTTGGAACCCGGTGGGCACCCGCGACCGTGCACGAGCTCTGGATCGCCGACTTTCGAAGTTGGTGGAGTCTGGAGCCGGGAACCCTTGAGCTGATCGATGCCCTGCACGCTGGCGGCACCCGCATGGCGATTCTGTCGAACGCGGGCTTCGATTTCGCCAGCGGCTTTCGTTTCTCGCCGCTCGGGCACTATTTCGAGCGCGTCTTCGTGAGCGCTGAGATGAATTTGATCAAGCCAGATCCGGCCATCTACCGCGAAGTGGCAGGCGAACTCGGAATCTCGCTCGGTGAAATGGTCTTCGTCGACAACAAGGCAATCAACACGGATGCCGCGGCGGCCCTCGGCATCACAGCCCATCACTTTACGAGTGTCGCTGGCTTGGCGGCGTTCCTTCACTCGCTGGCAGAGTCGTGAGCGCGGCGTCCTGATGTCGGCGTTCTGATGTCGGCCCTGTTTGCCCCACTTACGATCAGGGGAACCACCTTCCGCAATCGATTGTGGGTCTCGCCGTTGTGCCAATACTCGGCAGAGAATGGGGACGGCGTGCCGACCGACTGGCATTTGGCCCACCTCGGTTCTTTCGCGATCGGTGGCGCGGGTCTCGTCATGACCGAGGCGACGGCCGTGAGCGACATCGGCCGCATCTCTCCACAGGACACTGGCCTGTGGAACGACGAGCAGCGCGACGCTTGGGCTCGCGTCGTCAGCTTTGTGCGAGGTCAGGGTGCAGTGGCCGGAGTCCAGCTCGCACACGCGGGTCGCAAGGCCTCAACCTGGCGGCCATGGGCCGCAGTGCAAGGAACAGTGCAGCCAGAGGACGGCGGCTGGCAATCGGTCGCTCCGAGTCCGATCGCGTTCGAAGGGTACGCCGCCCCGCGGGAGCTAACACTGAGCGAGATCGCAGAAATCGTCGAGCAGTTTCGTGCGGCGGCGCTGCGTGCGGTCGAGGCAGGTTTTCAAGTTCTCGAAGTGCACGCGGCCCACGGCTACCTCCTGCACGAGTTTCTGTCGCCGCTTGCGAACGTGCGAACGGACCGGTACGGCGGGAGCCTCGAGAATCGAGCGCGACTGTTGCTTGAGATCGTGGCCGCGGTCAGAACGGCTGTTGGTGAGACCGTCCCGATCTTCGTGCGATTCTCGGCGACCGACTGGGCTGATGAAGCGCATCGGGGAGGGGAGCGCGCTGCTCCTCAAAGTTGGGACGTCGGTCAGACCTCCACTGTCGCCGGCTGGGCTCGGGATGCCGGTGCTGACCTCTTCGATATCTCGACCGGTGGCTTGATGTCTGGCGTCAGCATCCCAGTGAGTCCCGGGTACCAAGTGCCGTTTGCGGCGCAGATCCACCGCGAAGCGGAGGTGCCGGTCAACGCCGTGGGACTCATCACCACGGCGCAGCAGGCCGAGGACATCGTGGCGCGCGGCGACGCTGACGCGATCATGATGGGGCGGCAGATGATGCGCGAGCCGCACTTCGCGTGGCGCGCAGCAGCCGAGCTCGGGGTGGAACTCGACTATTACCCGCCCCAGTACACACGGGCTCGCTATCGCCTGGAGTAGGTCGATCGTCTGGCTTAGCTCTTGCGGGTTGCGTCGTGCACCTCACCGACGAGCTCTTCGATAATGTCCTCGAGAAAGAGCACTCCGCGGGTGGCCCCGTTCTCGTCGAAGGTGCGAGCAACGTGCACCCCCGAGCGACGCATGGTCGCGAGGGCGTCCTCGAGATCAGTGCCGCCAAAGATCGAGATCAGCTGCCGGATGCGCTTCGGCGGCACGGGCTCGGTAAACTCGTCGTCCTCAAGGTCGATCACATCCTTCAGGTGCAAGTACCCGGTCGGATCGCCTGATTCGTTGACAAGTATGTAGCGGGAGAACCCGCGCTGCGCGACAGCGCGCTCGACATCGGCCGGTGTCGCGTCCTCTGGCAGCGTCACAAGCGAAGCCATACCGAGGGCTACGTCGTTCACCTTCTTCGATGTGAACTCGAAGGCTGCGTTGAGCGCACCAGAATGATCGGTGAGCACACCTTCGCGAGTTGACTGCGCAACGATCGTAGCCACCTCGTCGAGCGTATATACACTCGTTGCCTCACTCTTCGGCTGAACACCGAACGCTCGCAGGATGCTGTTCGCGATGCCGTTCAGCGCCAAGATAATCGGTCGGATGACAGTCGCGATCGCTACGAGCGGCGGAGCCAGAACAAGCGCGGCGCGGTCAGGAAGGGAGAACGACAGGTTCTTCGGAACCATCTCACCAAAAACGACGTGCAGGAACGTAACGATCAAGAGCGCCAAGATAAACGCGATCGTGCTCACCACCTCGACGGACCAGCCGGTGAGAAGAAGCGGAATCTCGAGCAGGTGGTGGATGGCTGGCTCAGACACGTTCAGAATCAGCAGCGAGCACACGGTGATGCCGAGTTGGCAGGTTGCGAGCATGAGCGTCGCGTTCTCCATCGCCCACAGCGCGGTCTTGGCTGACCGCGATCCGGCCTCCGCTCGCGGTTCGATTTGTGAGCGTCGAGCGGAAATGACAGCGAACTCGGCCCCGACGAAGAAGGCGTTAATGATCAGGAGGACGAACAACCAAATGAGGCCCTGCAAGTCCTCGTTCACCGTGCGTCACCGGTCTCGGTCAGCCCGCTCTCGACCGGGTTCGGCGTGTACCGCACCCGGTCAATGCGCCGACCATCGAGTCGCTCGATCCTAAATATTCCCGCTTCCTTCTGCAGGGTGTCCCCTACCGCCGGCAGCCGCCCCAGTTCGCTCATGAGCCAGCCCGCCACGGTTTCGTACGGTCCATCCTCCGGCACCGCGACACCGGTGCGCTCAAGAAGTTCGTCGGGTCGAAGGATGCCAGGAAAGGTGAACCAATCCCGGGACCGCACCACGTCGACCTGTGTGCGGTCATGTTCGTCGGAAACCTCACCGACAAGCTCTTCAACGAGATCCTCGAGGGTCGCGACCCCGGCGGTCCCGCCGTACTCATCAACCACGACCGCCATTTGGTAACCGCGAGCACGCAATTCGGCCAAGAGGGAATCGAGCTTCATGGTCTCGGGAACCCGCAACGCCTCGAACTGCAGTGCCGAGACGGGCACCTCGGTGCGCTTGTCTCGAGGCACCGCTACCGCCTGCTTGATGTGCACGATACCGACGACGTCGTCAATAGAGTCATCGATCACCGGAAAACGAGAGAAACCGGTGCGGCGAGCGAGATCGATAACGTCTTGCGCGACATCTGTTCTATCAACGCTCGCGACTCTCGGGCGCGGTGTCATGACATCCTGCGCCGTGTGGTCCGAGAACGCCAGAGTCCTGGCAAGCAACGTCGCGGTGTCGCGGTCGAGGCTGCCCTGCTGAGCGGACCGTCGTACGAGAGAGGCCAGTTCCTCAGCCGTCCTAGCGCCAGACAGCTCTTCTTTGGGTTCGATTCCGATGCCGCGGAGAACAGCGTTGGCGGTATTGTTCAGCAGCAGTACCGCTGGCTTGAAGACGGTCGTAAACACGATCTGAAATGGCACGACGACCTTCCCGGTCGCCCGAGGGAGCGCGAGCGCGAAGTTCTTCGGTACGAGCTCACCAATGATCATCGACAACAGTGTCGCGACTGTGACTGCAAGAATCACCGAGATCACCGGCACGACGCCTGCCGGGAGGATTGCTCCAAGCGGCACAGACAACCATGAGCTGAAGGCTGGCTCGAGCGTGTACCCGGCAAGGAGAGTGGTCAGGGTGATGCCGAGTTGCGCGCTCGAAAGGTGGGTCGAAGTTTGCTTGAGTGCCGCGATGACCGGCCCAAGCCTGCGCTCCCCGCGACCTTGCCGCACCTCGAGGT
Organism: Actinomycetales bacterium; assembly: GCA_038328315.1. Lineage (GTDB taxonomy): Bacteria > Actinomycetota > Actinomycetes > Actinomycetales > Microbacteriaceae > Rhodoglobus. The sequence continues at coordinate 9,408 of JBBQLW010000005.1, read as the reverse complement.
CCGAGCGGTCGAGATTGACCAGTGCGAACTCGGATGCGACGAATAGACCAGTGCCGACAGTCAGTGCCAGCCCGATGGCAAACAGCGCCAGTTCAGACATGCCAACCGCCCACACAGCGTCGAGAGGGAGGGTCGTCCATGATTCGACCGAGTGTAACGAACCGAACCCGAGAAGCGTGAGTTGCTGGCGCGAGAAAAGATCGAACTACCAGCTCACAGGAAGCGCTTTGCCCTCTTCGTACCCGGCCGCCGATTGGATACCGACGAGCGCGCGATCGTGAAACTCGGCCAGACTCGTCGCTCCCGCGTAGCTCAGCGAGCTGCGAACACCGGAGGTGATCATGTCGATGAGGTCCTCGACAGAGGGCCGAAGCGGGTCGAGGTAGATTTTCGAACTCGAGATCCCCTCCGCGAAGAGGGTTTTCTTGGCGAGCTCGTAAGCGTCAAGGCCGTTGAAGCGCTCTCGAACAGCTTTGGTGGATGCCATCCCCCAGCTCTCCTTGAAGCTTCGCCCGCTCTCGTCGGTCGCGAGCGTGCCAGGGCCCTCGATCGTGCCAGCAAACCAAGAGCCGATCATGACCGATGCCGCACCGGCCGCGAGCGCGAGTGCGACATCACGCGGGTAGCGCACTCCGCCATCCGCCCAGACGTGAGCACCGAGCGACCGCGCGGTCTCCGCAGTCTCGAGGACAGCGGAGAACTGCGGGCGACCAACCGCCGTCATCATGCGAGTCGTGCACATCGCGCCCGGCCCGACGCCGACCTTGACGATTGCGGCGCCCGCCGAGACGAGATCGCGCACAGCGTCCGCAGTCACGACGTTGCCGGCAACGATCGGCACGCCGAGGCCGAGGCCGCTCACGGTCTCGAGCGCTCGCATCATGGCATCTTGGTGCCCGTGAGCCGTGTCGACAACGATGACGTCGGCGCCAGCGTCCACGATCGCTTGAGCCTTGGCGGCGACATCCCCATTGATACCAACCGCCGCGGCGACGATGAGTCGACCGTCACGATCCACTGCGGGCGCATAGAGCGTTGATCGCAACGCGCCAGTACGGCTAATCGTGCCAACCAAGTGAGCCCCGTCGAAGACCGGCGCGAACTCGAGTTCGCGATCGACAAGAGCGTCGAACGCCGCACGTCCGTCAGCGATCTCTGCAATGTCAAACTTCGATTGTTGGGGTCGAAGCAGGTCGCCGAGCGGTGCAGCCGCCAAGGCACCGGCAAGGCGCTCGGCCTCGATGACACCGAGGTGGTTGCCTTCCGCATCCTCGACGACGATTCCGTACCCGGCGATTGCAGGCACAAGGCCGCGCGCCGTTGCGACGGACTCGGTGACGACCAAACTCACCGCCGCGTCTATCCCAACCGGCTGGTCCTTCACCCAACGGATCGAAGCGGTGAGCCCGACGATGTCGAGGTCTTGAGGGAGCACGCCGAGGCCCCCACGACGGGCAAGTGTCGCAGCCAATCGAGGCCCGGTGACGGAGTTCATGTTTGCTGACACCAACGGCACGGTCGCCGCGGTACCGTCGCGCGGCGCCAGCGAGACATCCAATCGGCTGGCAACCGCAGATCGGCTCGGCACGAGAAAGACGTCGGAGTATGTCAGGTCGTGCGAGGGGGACGTCTCGTAGAAGCGCATGAATTCAACGCTAGCGCGGGTTCAACACGACCACGGGTTGTGCAGCAAAGGGATTACTCTTATAAGTGGTGTGTGCCCACGTGTGTTCGTACCAACAATCGGGACCATCAGATGTGAAAGTGGGCGATCGGTTGTGTCAAGCCAAGTGACCGGAATGGCGCCAGAGGGAGAGTCCTCGGGCGAGTTCGGGGCGAACGAGTGGCTGGTAGACGAGATGCATGAGTTGTATCTCAAAGACAAGAACTTGGTGGACCAGGCATGGTGGCCGTTCCTGGAGACCTACCACTCGACGGTTGACCCAACGCCAACCGGCGTGATCTCAACGGTGCCATCAGCTGAAGAGCCAGCCGAAGCGCCTGCTGTAACGGTCGCGGCAGAGAGCCCGACGCCCCCCACCGGCAGTCAGCCCATCGCCAAGACCACATCGCTTCAGGCCAAGCCGCAACCCATTCCTGCGGATGCCCCAGCCACGACCCCGATTCCAACCGCCGCGGCGGTCGTTGTGCCAGCGACAGACAACACCGTCGCAACCCTCAAAGGCCAAGCCAAAAGCCTTGCAGCCAATATGGATGCGAGCCTGACGGTTCCGACCGCGACGAGCGTGCGAACGATTCCAGCCAAGCTGATGATCGACAACCGCATCGTTATCAACAACCATCTCAAGCGTGCGCGAGGCGGCAAGGTCTCATTCACGCACCTCATTGCGTGGGCAATTGTTCAGACCCTGAAGGAGCACCCGAGTCAGAACGTCTACTACGACGAGGTCGAGGGTAAGCCGTCAGTCGTCACCCCGGCACATGTCAACTTGGGCATCGCGATCGACATCCCGAAGCCGGATGGCACGCGTTCGCTCGTTGTGCCGGGGGTCAAGCGCGCCGAGACGATGGGTTTCGGAGAGTTCCACACCGCCTACGAGGATGTTGTGGCTCGCGGTCGGCTGGGAAAACTCACCGCCGAGGACTACGCAGGCAACACGATCTCGCTCACCAACCCTGGTGGCATTGGAACTGAGCACTCGGTTCCGCGACTCATGCGCGGGGCCGGCTGCATCGTTGGGGCTGGGGCACTCGAGTACCCCGCAGAATTTCAGGGTGCGAGCGCTCGCACCCTCGCAGAACTCGCAATCGGCAAGACTATAACGCTGACAAGCACCTACGACCACCGCGTCATCCAGGGTGCTGGATCTGGTGAGTTCCTCAAGAAGATCCACGAGCGTCTCATCGGCGAGCATGGGTTCTACGAAGGCATCTTCGCGGCGCTGCGAATTCCGTACGATCCGATCCATTGGGCTGCCGACATCTCCGTGGATGTCGCTGACAACATCGACAAGACCGCGCGCGTGCAGGAACTCATCAACGCATTCCGAGTTCGCGGTCATCTCATGGCTGACATCGACCCGCTCGAGTACCGTCAGCGCTCGCATCCAGACGTCGACATTGCGAGCCACGGTCTGACCTTCTGGGATCTGGACCGAGAGTTTGTGACTGGCGGTTTTGGCGGCAAACGGTCCGCCCTTCTGCGCGATATTCTCGGGATTCTGCGCGACTCGTACTGCCGCACGATCGGCATTGAGTACATGCACATTCAGGACCCGGTGCAGCGTCGCTGGATTCAGGATCACGTCGAGCAGAAATACACCAAACCCGACCACGACATGCAGCTGCGAATCCTCGGCAAACTGAACGAGGCAGAAGCGTTCGAGACCTTCCTGCAGACCAAATACGTTGGACAGAAGCGCTTCAGCCTAGAAGGCGGCGAGTCCCTCGTCGCGCTGCTCGATTCGGTCGCGCAGAGTGCGGCTGAAGCTGAGCTCGAAGAGGTCGCTATCGGCATGGCGCACCGGGGGCGGCTCAACGTTCTCACCAACATCGCTGGAAAAACCTACGGTCAAATCTTTCGCGAATTCGAGGGTACGCAGGACCCCCGCAGCGTTCAGGGGTCCGGAGACGTCAAGTACCACCTTGGCACGGAAGGCACGTTCACGAGCCTCAGCGGCAAGAAGATCCCGGTGTACCTCGCGGCAAACCCCTCGCACCTCGAGGCAGTCGACGGCGTGCTTGAGGGAATCGTGCGCGCCAAACAGGATCGCCGACCGATTGGCTCATTCACTGTTCTGCCGATCATGGTGCACGGAGACGCCGCAATGTCTGGTCAAGGCATCGTGGTCGAGATCCTGCAGATGTCGCAACTGCGGGCGTACCGCACCGGCGGCACGATTCACGTCAACATCAACAATCAGGTCGGCTTCACGACGCCACCGGCCGAGGCACACACTTCGAATTACTCGACGGATGTCGCCAAGACAGTCCAAGCGCCGATTCTGCACGTCAACGGGGATGACCCGGAGGCAGTCGTTCGCGTCGCTGAACTCGCATTCGCGTATCGCCAGCGTTTCCACCGCGACGTCGTGATCGATCTGGTCTGCTATCGCCGGCGCGGGCACAACGAGGGCGACGACCCTTCGATGACGCAGCCGCTCATGTACAACCTCATCGAGGCGAAGCGTTCGGTTCGCACGCTATACACCGAGGCTCTCGTCGGCCGAAGCGACATCACACAAGAAGAATACGAGGCCAGTCACCTCGACTTTCAGGATCGCCTAGAGCGCGCGTTCGCCGAGACTCACGCCGCCCAGACAGGCTCGATGCCGATCATCCTGCAAGACGGTAACGCGGTTGCCGACCTTGAACGACCAGACTCCCAGCAAGATGACCGGGTCGGTGAACTGGACTCGACTGGAGTTGATCTCTCAGTCATCCACTTGATCGGTGATGCCCACGACAACCCGCCAGCTGGATTCACGGTTCACGGCAAGCTTCAGGCACTGCTCAAGAAGCGCGTCGACATGAGTCGCAACGGGTCGATCGACTGGGGCTTCGGAGAGTTGCTCGCGCTTGGCTCCGTGCTGCTTGAGGGCACACCGGTGCGTATGGCGGGACAGGACACCCGGCGCGGCACCTTCGTGCAACGGCACGCGGTACTGCACGACCGTGAGAACGGTCAGGAGTGGTTGCCACTGGCGAACCTTGCCGAGGGCCAAGCGCGATTTTGGATCTACGACTCCCTGTTGAGCGAGTACGCGGCTATGGGCTTCGAATACGGGTACTCGGTCGAGCGCGCGGATGCACTTGTGCTGTGGGAAGCCCAGTTTGGCGACTTCTCCAACGGAGCCCAGATCGTCATTGACGAATTCATCTCGAGTGCCGAGCAAAAGTGGGGTCAGCGCTCAAGCGTCGTGCTTCTGCTCCCCCACGGCTACGAGGGTCAAGGGCCTGACCACTCCTCGGCGCGCATCGAACGCTTCTTGCAATTGTGTGCAGAAAACAACATGACTGTCGCCAGACCGTCCACGCCAGCGTCGTACTTCCATCTGTTGCGTCGTCAGGCGTACGCTCGACCACGACGCCCGCTGATTGTCTTCACCCCAAAAGCGATGCTGAGATTGCGCGGCGCGACAAGCGAGGTCGCGGACTTCACGAGCGGTCGGTTTGAGCCGATCCTCGATGATCAGACGGTGACCGACAAGAGTGCGATCAAGCGCGTCATCTTGACGGCGGGAAAGATTTACTACGACATCCTCGCGGAGCTAGAAAAACGCCAAGAGAAGTCAGTCGCGGTCGTGCGAATGGAGCAGTTCTATCCGCTTCCAATCGCAGAGGTCAACGGCGTTCTCGAGCAGTACCCGAACGCGGACATCGTCTGGACGCAGGACGAGCCGGAGAATCAGGGGGCTTGGCCGTTCATCTGCCTCGAGTTGGCCAAGCACTTGAAGGGCCGAACAATCAAGGTCGCTTCGCGACTGGCATCAGCCTCGCCAGCCACCGGCTCATCGAAGCGAAGTGCACAAGAGCAGCTTGACCTGATCGCAAAGGCGCTCACGCTACCGTAACGCTCGAGCTACCGTGGGGCGGGGCAGTCCCAGAGACCGCTCATTAAGCCCATGGGTCTGCGCTTCAGTCTTTCTCGAGTCTCGAGAGGATAGCGGCGCGAAGCTCGGCTGGCGCGGTCTCCTTGCAAGCCTGCTGCACCTTGTGGGTCAGGGCGATACCGACGAGATGCTCGTCACTGCAGTCGTCACAGTTTCCGAGGTGCTCAGTGATGTCGGCGAAGTCTTCGGCGCTCACCTCGTGGTGAAGATACTCCTCGAGTTCAGCCTTAGCCTTTTCGCAACCACAATCGGTCATGCCGTACTCCCCGTCGTCGTCGGCGCGACGATTCCTCGGTCGCGCGCGTAGTCGGCGAGCAACCCCCGAAGCATTCGACGGCCACGGTGCAGACGGCTCATGACGGTGCCGACCGGGGTCTTCATAATGTCGGCGACCTCTTGGTACGAGAAGCCCTCGACATCAGCGAAGTACACAGCCAAGCGAAAGTCCTCAGGAATCGATTGAAGGGCATCCTTGACAGCGCTGTCTGGCAGATGGTCGATTGCTTCGGCCTCCGCCGAACGCGTGATCGTCGAGGTTGCGGACTGCGCGTTGCCGAGCTGCCAATCTTCGAGCTCATCGATCGTGCCCTGGTACGGGTTGCGCTGGTTCTTGCGATAAATATTGATAAAGGTGTTGGTTTGGATGCGATACAGCCAGGCCTTCAGGTTCGTTCCTTGGGTGTACTGCCCGAACGCCTGAAACGCCTTGACGAACGTCTCTTGCACCAGATCGGCGGCATCGGCTGGGTTGCGCGTCATGCGCATTGCTGCCGCGTAAAGCTGATCCATGTACGGCAACGCTTGCTCCTCGAAGAGAGCCCGCTTCGTGTCATCAGCGTCGGGCTCTGCGGCCGGAGAAACCTCGGTGGTAGCCATCAACGACAATTGTAGGTCGAGAAGGATCACTGACTCCTCGATGTGAAGCAGAGTGCTCATGCCGCCATCCTTTCGAACTCCCAAACGGCGCATCAGGTCGAACTGCCGATACTCTGGTAACCGATGCAGGTATTCAGGTATTCCGGGCCGGAGTTCAGCCCGTACGGCGATGACGAACTCGTGCCAGAAGCCGAGGGTGGCGCATGGCCAGCCCCCGTGGCATCCGCCCCGCTCAATGCGCGTTTGCAATTGCCAGGGAGCAAGAGCCTGACGAACCGCGAGCTCGTGCTCTCAGCGCTCGCAACCGAGTCAACCCTGTTGCGGTGGCCGTTGCACTCCAGAGACAGCGCATTGATGATCGAGGGGCTTCGGACGCTCGGCGTTGGAATTGCCGAGACCCCCGGCGACGGCGCGTTCGGCCCAGACCTGCTCGTGACGCCCGGTGAATTGCTCGGCGGCGGTTCGATCGAGTGCGGCCTTGCCGGCACCGTCATGAGGTTCCTGCCACCGGTGGCGTCGCTTGCGCTCGGGCCGGTGGTGTTTGACGGCGACCCGAGCGCGCGCCGACGACCGATGCGAGCCATGATCGATGCGCTGAGATCCCTCGGGATCGACGTGAGCGACGATGGCCGAGGTGCGCTCCCCTTCTCGCTGTATGGCACCGGGGAGGTCGCTGGGGGCGATCTCGAGATCGATGCTTCTGCTTCGAGTCAGTTCGTGTCAGGGCTCCTGCTGTCAGCGCCGCGGTTTACGCACGGACTGCGACTTCGGCACAGCGGCGACAGCCTGCCGAGCATCCCGCACATCGAGATGACAATCGCGTGCCTCGCTTCTCGTGGTGTGACCGTCGAGAGCCCTGAGCCAGGGTACTGGGTGGTCGAACCTCAGCCCATTGCTGGTGGCAGCAAGGCAATTGAACCCGATCTCTCCAACGCCGCGCCCTTTCTTGCCGCCGCAATTATCGCTGGCGGCACGGTTACGATCAGTGGCTGGCCGGATGTCACAACTCAGGTCGGCGCAGACCTCGAGACCCTGCTCGCGCGCTTTGGCGCACAGGTCACGCGAGAACACACCTCGCTCGCGATCGACGGTGGTGTTGGATTGCGCGGCGGTGCAGCCCTGCCCGGAATCAATGTCGACCTGAGCACGGGAGGCGAACTTGCTCCAGCCATCGTCGCCATTGCTGCCCTCGCGAGCACCCCCAGCCGGATAACCGGCATCGGGCATCTCCGCGGACATGAGACCGACCGACTGGCTGCCCTCGCTGCCGAGATCAACGCGCTCGGCGGCCGAGTTCGAGAACTCGAAGACGGACTCGAATTGGATCCGGCACCGCTCCACGGCGGGCTATGGCACAGCTACGAAGACCACAGGATGGCGACAGCCGGGGCGATCATCGGGCTCGCCGTGCCGGGCATCGAAATCGATGACATCGCGACAACCTCGAAAACGCTGCCGGAGTTTGTTGAGCTATGGACCGGCAGTCTCCTTGGAACCGATGACCGTCACAGCGAGCCAACCTTTGGCGGCGCATAGTCGAATGAGTTGGCTCACCGACAACAACGACGATGGCGAGTACGAGGAGTATGACGAATCGGCAGCAAAGGTGCGTCCAAACCCGAAAGGCAATAAGCCGCGGTCGAAGAATCGACCGGAGCACAAGGATGCGCTGAGCGGGCGGGTGTTCAGCGTTGACCGCGGGCGATACGGCGTGTGGGTCGACGAGAATTTGCCAAGCGAACGGCAAATCGTGGCGACGAGGGCACGCGAACTCGGCCGCAATCAAGACGGCAAAGTCTCGGTTGTGACCGGTGACCGAGTCGATCTTGTCGGTGACACCTCTGGCGAAGATGGGTCGCTTGCCAGAATCGTTCGAATCAGGCCTCGGGAGACACTGCTTCGCAGGAGCGCAGACGACAGCGACTCGGTCGAACGCATCATCGTCGCCAACGCGGACCAAATGCTCATCGTTGTTGCCGCGGCCAACCCAGAACCGCGTCCGCGCCTGGTCGATCGGTATCTCGTGGCGGCGTACGACGCCGGTATTGCGCCGATCCTTTGCATCACCAAGACCGATCTCGCCGACCCGGCCGAGTTTCTCGCCAACTTTGCCGGACTCGACGTGCTCACCTTCTTGAGCCGTGAGGGTGACGTGCCGCTCGCTGCGCTCCGCGAGGCTCTCGATGGCCACACGACGGTGGCCGTCGGACACTCCGGGGTCGGGAAGTCCACCCTGGTCAACGCGCTCGTGCCGGAAGCGCAGCGCGCGGTCGGACGTGTCAACGACGTGACTGGGCGCGGCAGGCATACTTCTTCGTCGACGATCTCCTATCGAATCGGCACCGGCTGGATCGTTGATACGCCAGGCGTCAGGTCGTTCGGTCTCGGTCATGTCAACACCGACAAGATCCTCTCGGCATTCACGGATCTCGCGGCAATCGCCGAGAACTGCCCGCGCGGCTGCACGCACCTGCCAGACTCCCCCGATTGCGCGATCATCGAGGCAGACAAAGCGGGTGAACTTGGTGTGATCGGTGAGCTGCGGCTCGACTCGCTGCAGCGCTTGCTCGAGACCCTCGTGGCTCCGGCGGGTGGACGGGCACTGCGGTGAGCGCGGCTCAGCCGCGCCAAGAGCATGGGCGACGACACTGCCGCGATGTCGTCGGCAGCTCCTCGACTAGCGTAGAAGCGTGACCGTCTACAGCGTTGCCGATGACCTTGCGCTGGCTCGATCGCTCGCGGCAGACGCAGACCTGATCTCGCTGGAACGGTTCCGCGCGCTCGACCTCGTGGTCACAACCAAGCCGGACCGCACCCCGGTGACCGATGCCGACCAAGCGGTCGAGCGAGCGATTCGCGAGCGCCTCAGCGCCGAGCGGCCAAGCGATTCAATCCTCGGCGAGGAGTACGGCGTAGTCGGCAGCTCAGCGCGACAGTGGATCATCGACCCGATTGACGG
>JBBQLW010000004.1:0-36292 GCA_038328315.1 Actinomycetales bacterium | reverse complement strand
CACTTCGCACTGGCCCGACTACTGCGTTCTCAACAGAACGCATCCATACCGGAGCAACTACTACATGACAATCGTAACGACCGACAGGGCACCCAAGCAGGTCGCCGTCAATGACATCGGATCTGCTGAAGACTTTCTCGCCGCGGTCGAAAAGACGCTGAAGTTTTTCAATGACGGAGACCTCATCGAGGGCATCGTCGTCAAGATCGACCGCGACGAGGTGCTTCTCGACGTTGGTTACAAGACCGAGGGTGTCATCCCCTCCCGCGAACTCTCCATCAAGCACGATGTTGATCCGACCGAGGTCGTTCAGGTCGGAGACACCGTCGAAGCACTCGTTCTCCAAAAGGAGGACAAAGAGGGTCGCCTCATCCTGTCCAAGAAGCGTGCACAGTACGAGCGCGCTTGGGGCGACGTTGAGAAGATAAAGGACGCAGACGGGATCGTGACCGGTTCGGTCATCGAGGTCGTCAAGGGTGGCCTCATCGTCGACATCGGTCTTCGTGGCTTCCTCCCAGCGTCGCTCATCGAGCTTCGACGCGTTCGGGACCTGACCCCGTACCTCGGTCAGGACATCGAAGCTAAGATCCTCGAACTCGACAAGAACCGCAACAACGTCGTGCTTTCGCGACGCGCGCTTCTTGAGCAGACCCAGAGCGAAAGTCGCTCGACCTTCCTTGCGAATCTCGCCAAAGGCCAGGTTCGCAAGGGTGTTGTCTCCTCGATCGTCAACTTCGGTGCCTTCGTGGATCTCGGCGGCGTCGACGGACTGGTTCACGTCTCAGAATTGTCGTGGAAGCACATCGAACACGCCTCAGAGGTCGTCGAGGTCGGTCTGGAGGTCACCGTCGAAATTCTTGAGGTCGATCTTGAGCGCGAGCGCGTTTCGCTGTCGCTCAAGGCAACGCAGGAAGACCCGTGGCAAGTGTTCGCACGCACGCACGCGATCGGTCAGGTTGCGCCAGGAAAGGTCACGAAGCTCGTGCCGTTCGGTGCATTCGTTCGCGTCGCGGAGGGCATCGAAGGGCTTGTGCACATCTCGGAGCTTTCCGGGAAGCACGTTGAGCTCGCCGAGCAGGTTGTTTCGGTCAACGACGACGTCTTCGTGAAAGTCATCGACATTGACCTCGAACGTCGCCGCATCTCGCTCAGCCTCAAGCAGGCGAACGAGGGTGTCGATCCAGAAGGCAGCGAGTTTGACCCAGCTCTCTACGGAATGCTCACCGAGTATGACGACCAGGGTAACTACAAGTACCCGGATGGCTTCGACTCGGAGACCAACGACTGGAAAGAGGGCTTCGAGGCCCAGCGCGAAAAGTGGGAGCAAGACTACGCTGCAGCCCAAGCCCGCTGGGAGCAGCACAAGAAGCAGGTCGCAGCATCATCCGCCGAAGAAGAAGGGAACCCGACGGCAGCCCCGGCTGGCGCGTCAAGCTTCTCGAGCGACGAGTCGACTTCTGGCGCAGGCACCCTCGCTGACGATGAAGCACTCACCGCACTGCGTGAGAAGCTGAGCTCGAGCTCGTAAGTTTCCAAGCAGCTGAAGCGACATCAGCGGTGGCCGGTTTCCTTTTGGAGCCGGCCACTATTGTTTTTCAATCGCGGCAAAGCAGGCTACTGCGTTGAAACGATCTGCGGTTCGCGCTTTCGACGCGCACGGCGGAACAGAGTGACAGCAGCCGCGATCAGACCGCCAATCACGATGACCACCAGAACGGGAATGAGCAGCGCGAACAAACTCAGCGCCACGCTGCTGACATCCTCTGCCGCGCTGACAATCGGGGCAGCCGCACCGGCAGTCACAGCATTGAGCGCCGGACGGGCGGCCATCTTCACCAAGTGAGTCGCGAGTGCGAGGCCGACGCCGACCGCGACCGGAACCCAGGCGTTCGAACTGAAGAAGCTGGCGGGATCGGAAATGACGGCGGTCTGGGTCGCTGAACCGGTTCCGAAGGCGATACCGCCAGCCGCAGGACGCACCAGGGTCTGGATCCAGTCGTTCACCGAATCGACCACCGGGACCTTGTCTGCAACGATCTCGATCACCAATAGCACACCAAGAATAACGAGGACCCACTCGTTCTCGAGCCACGTCCAGCCGCTGGGCAAGACGACAAAGTCGAGAAAGCGCCCAGCGAGTCCGAGCACGAGTAGCGGAATGTACGCATTGAGGCCGGCGGCGACCGCAAGCCCGGTACCGGCGAGAATCTCGAGCATCAACGTCCCCTCTTACGATGTCGAGGCTAGCATTGCGGGATGCTCCTGATCGGCCTTACCGGCGGAATCGCGTCGGGCAAATCAACGGTTGCACGCCAGCTTGTTGCCCTTGGCGCCGTGCACGTTGACGCGGACGCTCTCGCGCGCGAAGTCGTCGAGCCCGGCACGGAAACGCTGGACCAGATTTGTGAGACGTTCGGCGCTGACGTCATTAACGAGCAGGGCCGGTTGGATCGAGCAGCGCTCGGTGCGATCGTGTTCAGTGATCCGGCCAGACTGGCGCAGTTGAACGCCATCACGCATCCGGCGGTCTGGGCCTTGGCCCAACAGCGGATAGTCGGCGCGCGGGAATCCGATCCGCTCGCGGTCGTTATCTACGACGTGCCGCTGCTCGTTGAGGCATCCGCCAATCGGCCAATTCGTTTCGATCTCATCGTTGTCGCGCACGCGAGTGCTGCGACTCGTCTCGAGCGCCTAGTCGAGCTCCGAGGGATGACGCGCGAGGAGGCCGGTCGCAGAATTGGGGCGCAAGCCGACGACACAGCACGACTCGCAATCGCTGATGTCGTGATCGACACCGAGGGTAGCCTCGAGAGCACCCGCGAGCAGGTGGATGCGCTATGGTCGCGCATCATTGCGGCCAGTGAGAGCGCGCAGTAACTCAGAGCACTGTCAGTGCCGGTACCTAAGCTTGAAGAATGCAAACCACGAGAGCTGTTCGACCGTTTGAGGTTGTCAGCGAGTACGTTCCAAGCGGCGATCAGCCGCAGGCGATACGGGAGTTAGCGCAGCGCATCAATGCAGGCGAGACAGATGTCGTGCTCCTCGGAGCGACCGGTACCGGCAAGTCTGCGACGACCGCGTGGCTCATCGAGCAAGTGCAACGACCGACCCTCGTTCTCTCGCACAATAAGACCCTCGCTGCGCAGCTGGCCAACGAATTCCGCGACCTCATGCCCAACAACGCCGTCGAGTACTTCGTCTCCTACTACGACTACTACCAACCTGAGGCCTACGTTCCTCAGACCGACACCTTCATCGAGAAAGACTCCTCGGTCAACGCCGAGGTCGAGCGTTTGCGGCATTCCACGACGAACTCGCTCCTGAGCCGACGCGATGTGATTGTGGTTTCGACTGTGTCGTGCATCTACGGGCTCGGCAAAGCTGAGTCGTATCTCGAGGCCATGGTCGCGCTCCAGATTGGCATGCGAATTGATCGTGAGACGCTCATCCGCAAGTTTGTCTCAATGCAATACCAGCGCAACGACTATGATTTCTCGCGGGGCACCTTTCGGGTCCGCGGCGACACCATCGAGATCATCCCGATGTATGAGGAACTCGCGATCCGCATCGAGATGTTCGGCGATGAGATCGAGGCGATCTACGCACTTCATCCACTGACCGGCGACGTTGTGCGAACGCTCGATGCGGTCTCGGTGTTCCCTGGCACGCATTACGCGGCGAGCCCGGAGACGATCCAGCGCGCCATTGGCACCATTCAGGTTGAGCTCGGCGAACGACTCATTGAGCTTGAGCGCCAAGGCAAGTTACTCGAGGCCCAGCGTTTGCGCATGCGCACGACATTCGACATCGAGATGATGCAGCAGATCGGTTTTTGCAACGGCATAGAAAACTATTCGCGGCACATGGATGGCCGGGCGCCCGGCGAAGCGCCGCACTGCCTGCTGGACTATTTTCCAGAGGACTTTCTCGTCGTGATCGACGAGTCGCATGTCACGGTTCCTCAGATCGGTGCGATGTATGAGGGGGATGCCTCGCGCAAACGCACCCTCGTTGAACACGGCTTCCGCCTGCCAAGCGCCCTCGATAACCGTCCGCTCAAGTGGGAAGAGTTTCTGAGCCGCGTCGGGCAGAAGGTGTATCTGTCGGCAACTCCCGGCAAGTACGAACTCGGCATCACAGACTCGATCGTCGAGCAGGTCATCCGTCCGACCGGGCTGGTAGACCCGCAGATCATAGTCAAGCCATCGAAGGGGCAGATCGACGATCTGCTCGAACAGATTCGTCTCCGTGTCGAGCGCAACGAGCGCGTGCTCGTGACGACCCTTACCAAGAAGATGGCAGAAGAGCTCACCGAGTTTCTCGGCGAGCACGGGGTACGCGTACGCTACTTGCACTCCGACGTCGACACGCTGAGGCGTGTCGAGCTACTCACCGAGCTTCGGCAGGGCGTCTACGACGTGCTCGTCGGCATCAACCTGCTGCGCGAGGGCCTTGACCTTCCAGAAGTGTCGCTCGTGGCCATCCTCGATGCAGACAAGGAGGGCTTCTTGCGATCGGGGACATCGCTCATCCAGACAATCGGTCGCGCGGCGCGCAACGTCTCGGGTGAAGTTCACATGTATGCGGATGTCATGACCAATTCGATGACGAAAGCGATCGAGGAGACCGAGCGTCGGCGTGATAAGCAGATCGCGTACAACGTCGAGCGCGGGATCGATCCCCAGCCCCTTCGCAAGAAGATTGCCGACATTACCGATTCCCTCATGCGAGAAGGCGCAGACACCGCCGAACTGCTCGCCGGGCGGCGCGGTGACGGTCGCAAGAAGTCACCGACGCCCAACCTCAAGCGCGAGGGTCTCGCGGCGGCAGGTGGCAACAATCTCGAACAGATCATTGGCGACCTCAACGAACAAATGCTGCAGGCGGCGAGTGAACTGAAGTTCGAGCTCGCCGGGCGGCTTCGCGATGAGGTATCCGACCTCAAAAAGGAGCTGCGACAGATGGAGCAGGCCGGTCACTTGCGCTGAAGGAGTGAGTGGAGCGAGTGGGCTTGAGCATGGCCGATCGCACGCAAGTTCAATGTCGGTGGCCTTGGTAGAATTGTAAGAGTGTCAGTGACCCCAATCGGCAATGCGAACAAGCCTCCAGCCGTCAACAAACTCAGCGTGCGCGGTGCGCGGGTTCACAACCTGCGCAACGTCGATCTTGAGATCCCGCGAGACTCGCTCGTGGTCTTTACGGGGCTCTCTGGTTCTGGCAAGTCGAGTCTTGCCTTCGACACGATTTTTGCCGAAGGACAGCGGCGCTATGTCGAGTCTCTGTCGGCGTACGCAAGACAGTTCCTAGGTCAAGTTGATCGGCCAGATGTCGATTTCATTGAGGGCTTGAGCCCAGCCGTCTCGATCGACCAAAAGTCGACGAACCGCAACCCCCGCTCGACGGTCGGCACGATAACCGAGATCTACGACTATATGAGGCTGTTGTGGGCGAGAATCGGCATACCCCACTGTCCGGAGTGCGGTGAGCGAATCGAGCGACAGACGGTTCAGCAGATCGCGGACCAGCTCATGGGCCTTGAGACCGGCACCCGCTACCAGATTCTGAGCCCGATCGTGTCGCAGAAGAAGGGCGAGTTCGTTGACCTCTTCAAGGAACTGGCGTCGACCGGCTACTCCAGGGCAATCGTCGACGGCGAACAGATTCAACTGAGCGAACCGCCAACCCTGAAGAAGCAGATCAAGCACGACATCTCGGTCGTCGTCGACCGTTTGGTCGCCGCAGACGACCTGCTCACGAGGCTGACCGACTCGCTCGAGACCGCCTTGCGATTGACCGATGGTACGGTCGCCATTAACTTTGTCGATCAGTCCGGCAATGACGCCTGGCGGACATTCTCTGAGAAGCTCTCCTGCCCAAACAACCACCCACTACAGCTCACCGAGATTGAACCGCGCAGTTTCTCCTTCAACGCTCCGTTCGGCGCCTGTCCAGAGTGCTCAGGGCTCGGTACCCGCATGTCGGTTGACGCAGACCTGCTTATCGCCGACAATTCGGTGAGCCTCGCCGAAGGCGTCATCTTGCCGTGGACGAACTCAGGCAAGGGGCTCTTCAATTACTTCGAGAAGTTGCTCGACGGTCTTGCCAGAGACCTCGACTTCTCCCTAGACACGCCGTGGGGTGAACTCGAAGAAGACGTGCGTGAAGCGATTCTCAAGGGAAACAACTTCGCCGTCACGGTCAAGTGGAAGAACCGCTACGGGCGCGAGATGAAGTACTCGACCGGGTTCGAGGGGGTCATCCCATACATCGAGCGCAAATTTCTCGAAGCAGAAACGGATGTGCAACGCCAGCGTTTCGCAAGCTACCTGCGCGAGATTCCGTGCCCGGTCTGCGATGGCAAACGCCTCAAGCCGGAGGTACTCGCTGTCACTGTGAACGGCCGCAGCATCTCGGATATTTGCTTGCTCAGTCTCGTAAAGGCGCATGAGTTCGTTGATGACCTCACACTCACTGACCGCGAGGCGAAGATCGCGGCACAGGTCCTCCGCGAGATACGGCTACGGCTTGAGTTTCTCATCGAAGTCGGTTTGAGCTACCTCGACCTCGCTCGCGCAGCCGCGACCTTGAGTGGTGGTGAGGCCCAGCGCATCCGACTCGCAACACAGATCGGGTCTGGGCTTACGGGTGTGCTCTACGTGCTCGACGAACCGAGCATCGGGCTCCACCAACGCGATAATCGGCGGCTGATCGAGACGCTCGTCAAGCTCAAGAACCTCGGCAATACGCTCATCGTTGTCGAACACGACGAAGACACCATTCGCACAGCAGATTGGATCGTCGACATCGGGCCCGGCGCTGGCGAGCACGGCGGTCAGGTCGTGCACTCCGGGTCATTCGAGGGTCTGCTGGCAAACACCGACTCCATCACCGGTGACTACCTCGCTGGCCGCAAGTCGATCGCAGTGCCGGCAACGCGGCGGCCCATCGATCCGCAACGACAGCTCACTGTTGAGGGCGCCAGAGCGAACAACCTCCGCGACGTCACTGTCAGTTTTCCACTCGGCACGCTGACGGCGGTCACCGGGGTAAGCGGGTCCGGCAAATCGAGTCTGGTCAACGACATTCTCTACAAGGTGCTCGCCAACGAGCTCAACGGAGCCCGCCAGATTCCCGGCAAACACACCAGGGTCACCGGCCTAGACAACCTCGACAAGGTCGTTCACGTCGATCAGAATCCGATCGGAAGAACACCGCGATCGAACCCGGCGACCTATACCGGAGTCTTCGACAAGATTCGCACGCTGTTCTCGGAGACCGCAGACGCCAAGGCCCGCGGGTATTTGCCGGGCCGCTTCAGCTTCAACGTGAAGGGTGGGCGCTGCGAGAACTGTGCGGGCGACGGCACCATCAAGATCGAGATGAACTTCTTGCCAGACGTGTACGTTTCGTGCGAGGTGTGCGGAGGAGCGCGGTACAACCGCGACACGCTCGCGGTGCGGTACAAGGGCAAGAACATCGCAGAAGTGCTCGACATGCCGATCAGCGAAGCGGCCGAGTTCTTCGAGGCAATCTCCGCTATTCATCGCTTTCTCAAGACCCTCGAGGACGTCGGTCTTGGATACGTTCGACTTGGGCAGAGCGCGACAACCCTCTCCGGCGGCGAAGCGCAACGCGTCAAACTCGCAACCGAACTGCAACGGCGATCGCTTGGGCGTAGCATCTACGTGCTCGACGAGCCAACGACTGGACTGCACTTCGAAGACGTGAGAAAGCTGCTCGCGGTGCTCAACAGTCTCGTCGACAAAGGCAACACCGTCATCGTGATCGAACACAATCTCGATGTCATCAAATCCGCAGACTGGATCATCGACCTTGGCCCCGAGGGGGGCGCAGGCGGAGGAAAGGTACTCTCGACCGGATCGCCAGAGCAGCTCGCTGCCGTTGAGGGGAGCCACACCGGCATCTTTCTGAGCGAAGCGCTCCACGGAGTGCGAGCCTAGGCTTGCGTCGTGGCTGGTGAACTGAGCTATCGCCCGAAGCCGGGCGAGATCCCGACCGGACCGGGCGTGTACCGCTTTCGCGATAGCGCATCCCGTGTGCTCTATGTCGGCAAGGCCAAGAATCTTCGATCGCGCCTGAGTAATTATTTCGCCCCGCTCGCGACCTTGCACGAGCGAACGCGCAGAATGGTCACCACGGCGAACTCCGTCGAATGGACCGTCGTCGGCAGCGAGTTTGAGGCCCTCCAGCTTGAGTTCACCTGGATCAAGGAGTTTGATCCGCCGTTCAACGTGCAGTTCAAAGACGACAAGAGCTACCCCTACCTCGCGATCACGCTCGCAGACGATGTGCCGCGCGTACTCGTCACCAGGAACCGAAAGATTGACGGTGCTCGCTACTTCGGCCCCTACACCAAGGCCTGGGCGATCCGCGAGACGGTCGACATCTTGCTCAAAGCGTTCCCAATGCGCAGTTGCTCTGAGGCAACCTTTCGGCGGGCAAAGCAGACTGGGCGTCCATGTCTGCTTGGCGACATTGGAAAGTGTGCTGCCCCGTGCGTCGGGCGCGTGACTGGCGCTGAACACAAGTCCATAGCGCTCGACTTCACGAGCTTCATGGCGGGCAACGACTCACGGTATCTGACGGCGATCTCGCGACGCATGCACGAGGCATCCGAGCGCCAGGATTACGAGGCCGCAGCACGGTATCGCGATCAGAGTGGGGCCATGAAAGCTGCGCTCGCCAGAAGCGTTGTCGTTCTCGGTGAGGATGTCGACGCTGACGTCTTTGGCATTGCGCACGACGAGCTTGCGGCGGCGGTGCAGCAATTCATCGTCCGCGGCGGCCGAATTCGCGGTGTTCGCGGCTGGGTAGTCGACAAGGAACTCGATCTTGAGCTGCCAGCGCTGGTCGAGATGGTGATTCAAAACGCCTATGACGGGGACCGACCGCCGCGCGAGATACTCGTGCCTGCGCTTCCGGATGACGCGAGCGAGCTCGAACAGTGGCTCAGCGGCCTACGCGGAACTGCGGTCAAGCTTGCCGTCGCCAAGCGCGGCGAGAAGGCCGAGCTGGCCCGGACGGTTGCAACGAACGCAACCCAGTCGCTCATCCTCTACAAGACCCGCCGCAGTTCCGATTTCGCGGCGCGCTCAAAGGCGGTGGCAGAACTGCAGGATGCCCTCGGAATGGACGAAGCGCCGTTGCGCATGGAGTGCTTCGACGTCTCACACCTCAGCGGAACCAACATCGTCGCTTCGATGGTGGTGTTCGAAGACGGCTTGCCGCGCAAAGATCAATACCGGCGGTTCAGTATTCCGGAGTCGAGCGATGACACCGAGTCGATCTATCGCACACTCGCTCGTCGACTGGCCTATCTCGCAGAACCCGCTGCCGCCCCAGCGGACGGCGTCCGGACAAAGTTCGCATACCCGCCACAATTACTCATTGTCGATGGCGGACAACCGCAAGTGGCGGCGGCATCGCGCGCGCTCGGTGAGTCAGGCGTCACGGGCATCCAGCTCTGTGGCATTGCCAAGCGGCTCGAGGAAGTCTGGCTCCCGGACTCGGACTACCCGGTGATTCTGCCGAGGAATAGTGATGCATTATTTCTTATGCAGCGCATCCGCGATGAAGCCCACCGCTTTGCTATCGGTTACCAGAGACAGAAGCGTTCCGGCGACATTCGATCGGTGCTTGCGAATGTGCCGGGGCTTGGCCCCCATCGAGTCAAGGCGCTCTTGGGCCATTTCGGTTCCGTCGCTCGGCTTCGACGAGCCAGCCCGGCAGAGATCGCGGAGGTACCTGGTATCGGACCGAGCCTCGCCGCGGTCGTCGCTGAGGAGCTGCGCACGTGAATTGTTCGCGTCGAGGTGTCGGCCGCTTTCTGGCCTCGACACAGTCCCGGTAGTCTGTCACCAGCATGCCGAAGCCCGCACCCAATCAGGAGCTCCTCGTCGTTACCGGCATGTCTGGGGCCGGTCGCTCTACGGTCGGAAACGCGCTCGAAGACCTTGGCTGGTACGTCGTTGACAACCTGCCACCGCAGATGCTGCTGCCCCTCGTCGAGCTCGCTGCACGCGCTGGTAACGCGTTGCCGAGAATCGCCGCTGTTGTCGACGTTCGCGGCGGGAGATTGTTTTCGGACGTGCAGCAGGCTATCGAAAGCATCGGCGTGAGCTCCGCGAATGTTCGCGTGCTCTTCCTTGAGGCAACCGACAGTGCCCTCGTGCGGCGTTTTGAGCAAGTGCGACGGCCGCACCCACTACAGGGGGATGGCACGCTTCTCGACGGAATCATGAGCGAACGCGAGCGCATGGCGGAGATCCGTGAACTCAGCGACATCGTGATCGACACAACCGACCTCAACATCCACCAACTTGCTACTGCCATCATCGACAAGTTCGCTGCAGAAGACGCGGCCGGGCTTCGGTTGACTATCTTGAGCTTCGGGTTCAAGTACGGCGTGCCCACCGACGTTGATCTCGTCGCCGACGCGCGATTCCTGCCCAATCCGTTCTGGATCCCCGCGTTGAAATCCCTCACCGGAGTAGACCAGCCGGTGAAGGACTACGTGCTCGGGCAGCCTGGCGCAGAGGAATTTGTTCTGGGCTACGCAGCGGCGTTGCGGCCCGTCTTCGCAGGCTATCAGCGCGAGAACAAACGGCACGCTACGATCGCCATTGGATGCACCGGTGGAAAGCATCGCTCTGTCGCTGTCGCTGAGGAACTTGCGCGGGTCATTGCCAGCGACCCCACCATCGCGATCTCGGTCAAGCACCGAGATCTCGGCCGTGAGTAGCACGTAACGTCAGCAACGTCCGGCAGCTGTAACCCGGCATTCGGCATCCGCCACCGTCATGAAGGAGATCACCTGTGGGACTCACCACCGAGGTCAAAGAGGAGCTGGCGAAGACCGAGTCCGGCAAGACAACCGTGCGAGCGGCAGAGCTCACAACCATCCTGAGGTTCTCGGGAGGCCTGCACGTCATTTCCTCGAGGATCGCCGTCGAGTCCGAACTCGAGACCCAACAACTTGCCAGGCGTGTACGCCGGGACATTGCGGAGCTGTACGGGGTGCGAAGCGAGGTCTCGGTCGTCGCGGCTACTGGTGCGCGCCGAACCAACAGCTACCTCGTGCGCGTGATTGACGGCGGGGAGACTCTTGCTCGTCAGACCGGATTGCTGGATGCTCGACGTCGCCCGATCCGAGGCTTGCCGAACCGCCTGACGACCGGCAGTCGAGAAGAGCTCGCGGCAATCTGGCGCGGCGCGTTTCTCGCGGCCGGCTCGCTCACCGACCCGGGTCGCTCAGCTGCCCTCGAGGTCAGCTGCCCTGGCAATGAGGCAGCGATGGCACTCGTTGGAGCGGCCGGTCGCCTTCAGATCTCTGCGAAAGCTCGTGAGGTGCGCGGAGTGCACCGCGTCGTTATCCGTGACGGGGAAGCGATCGGCGCGATGCTGCGCATGATGGGAGCCGTTGCGAGTGTCGAGAGCTGGAACGAGCTGCGGCAGCGACGCGAGGTGCGAGCAACCGCAAACCGGCTGGTGAACTTCGACGACGCCAATCTTCGCCGCTCTGCTCAAGCGGCGGTTGCTGCTTGCTCACGAGTGGAGCGCGCGCTCGAGATTCTCGACGGCGATGTACCGCCGCATTTGCTGTATGCGGGAGACCTTCGGCTTCGCTTCCGCGACTCAAGTCTTGACGAACTCGGGCACCACGCTGAGCCACCGATGACGAAGGATGCTGTGGCTGGCCGCATCCGCCGACTCTTGGCCATGGCCGATAAACGAGCAAGCGATCTCGGACTACCCGGCACTGACGCGAACCTCCCGCCAGACCTCGACGACGACTGAGACCGCATCACCGAAGCCCGCGGGCCGCTTGAGTCGGCTGCGCGCGAGGATAGACTCGAGCTACCTCCGCAGCGCCATCCGCTTGATGCGCTCGGCCAATTCTTGAGGAGAACGACATGGCTGATTACACCCTCCCAGAACTCGGTTACGACTATGCCGCACTTGAGCCGCACATCAGCGCCACCATTATGGAGTTGCACCACACCAAGCATCACCAGGCGTATGTGACCGGAGCGAATGGCGCTCTCACCGCGATGGCCGCTGCTCGCGACGCGGGCGACTTCACGAACATCAATAAGCTCGAAAAAGACCTTGCGTTCAACCTCGGCGGTCACGTCAACCACTCAATCTTCTGGACGAACCTTTCACCGGATGGCGGCGCCGCCCCCGTGGGCAGCCTTGCGAGCGCCATCGACGACAACTTTGGATCGTTCGAGAAGTTCACGGCACACTTCACAGCGACCGCCCTCGGTGTACAGGGCTCGGGATGGGCGGTACTGGCGTGGGATTCGATCGGTCAGAAGCTCATCATCATTCAGCTTTTCGATCAGCAGGGAAACCTCCCAGCCGGTATCGTTCCGGTCCTCATGCTGGATGTCTGGGAGCACGCGTACTACCTCGACTACCGCAACGTTCGGGCAGACTACGTCAAGGCCTTCTGGAACATCGTGAGCTGGGGCAATGTTCAGCAGCGCTTTGATTCGGCAACGCAGAAGACGGCCGGGCTGCTGCTACTGTCGTAGCTGATTCGCACGGTCGTAGCTGTTTCGCACTTTGCCATGCACTGTGTGCTGTCGCGATCGCAATCCAACCAACAACCCCCACCCAACGAAGCGTCACTCGACGCCTGAGCAACCGGAGCACACGTGAGCGTCAAGGTCGGCATCAACGGATTCGGTCGCATTGGCCGCAACTATTTTCGTGCAGCATTGGCCAAGGGGAGTGACATCGACATCGTCGCAGTCAATGACCTCACCGACAACGCTGCGCTCGCGCACCTTCTGAAGTACGACTCCATCGCCGGTCGTCTCGATGCCCTCGTCGAGCTCGATGGTGACAAGATCATCGTCAACGGCAAGGCGATCACCGTGTTCGAGCAGCGCGACCCAGCAAACCTGCCGTGGGGCGACCTGGGAGTCGACATCGTTATCGAGTCGACGGGCCACTTCACGAAGTCAGAGGATGCCCAGAAGCACATCGCTGCCGGCGCCAAGAAGGTCATCGTTTCAGCTCCGGCCACCGGTTCAGACGTCGCAACGCTCGTGCTCGGTGTCAACGAGGGTACCTACGACCCCGCGGTGCACAGCATTATCTCGAACGCGTCGTGCACGACGAATTGCCTCGCGCCGCTCGCGAAGGTGTTCCTCGACAACTTCGGCATCGAACGCGGCCTGATGACGACGGTTCACGCATACACCGCAGACCAAAACCTCCAGGATGGCCCCCACAAGGATCTTCGCCGTGCCCGCGCGGCCGCCGGCAACATCATCCCGACGTCGACCGGTGCGGCGAAGGCGCTCGGCCTCGTCATCCCAGAACTGGTGGGCAAGCTCGACGGGTACGCACTCCGCGTTCCGGTCATCACGGGTTCGATTACCGACCTGACCCTGATAACGACCGCAAACGTAACTGTCGACGAGGTCAACGCCGCATACAAAGTCGCCGCAGAAGGCGTCCTGAAGGGCATCCTCAAGTACACCGAAGACGAGATCGTCTCGAGCGACATCGTTGGAGACCCGCACTCATCGATCTTCGATGCTGGCCTGACAAAGGTCATCGGCAATCAGGTCAAGGTCGCATCGTGGTACGACAACGAGTGGGGCTACTCGAACCGCCTCGTCGACCTCACCGAGTACGTCGCCGAACGGCTCTGAGGCACGGCTCGTCATGCCGATCCGCACGATCGACTCTCTTGGTGACTTGCGCGGCAAGCGCGTCATCGTACGCTGTGACCTGAACGTACCGCTCAAGGATGGGCGGATTACCGATGACGGGCGCATCAGAGCATCGTTGCCGACCTTGAACCAACTGATTCATGCTGGCGCTCGGGTCATCGTGGTTTCGCACCTCGGCCGACCCGACGGGCAGCCAGACGCGAAGTACAGTCTCGCGCCGGTCGCGCAGCGACTCAGTGAGTTGCTCGGCAAGCCCGTCGTGTTCGCTCAGGACACCGTCGGTAGTGCGGCTCAACAGGCCGTTGACGAACTCGTCGACGGTGATGTCGCGCTGCTAGAGAACCTTCGCTTCAACGCGCCAGAGACGTCGAAGGATGCGACAGAACGCACTGGATTTGCAGTGAAGCTCGCCGGCTTCGCCGATGCGTTCGTTTCGGACGGTTTCGGAGTTGTGCATCGTAAACAAGCGAGTGTGTTCGAACTGGCAGAGCAACTCCCGAGCGCAGCTGGTCTCCTCATCGCGCAGGAACTCGCGGTGCTTGAGCGATTGACGGTCGAACCCGAGAAGCCGTACACGGTCGTACTGGGCGGCTCCAAGGTCTCAGACAAACTCGACGTGATTGGCGCATTGCTGCCGAAAGTGGACTCCTTGCTGATCGGTGGCGGGATGCTGTTTACGTTCTTGGTGGCGTTGGGCCACCGCGTGGGAGCCAGTCTTCTCGAAGAGGATCAGGTCGAAGCTGTACGCGGGTACCTCACACAAGCTGAGGAACTCGGCGTCAAGCTCGTGTTGCCGACTGACATCGTGGTTGCTGCATCGTTTTCAGGTGATGCAGAGCACGTTGTGACAGCAGCGGATGCGATCGAAAACACGCCGTTCGGCGCGGCCGGCCTCGGCCTCGACATTGGCCCAGACAGTGCGACGGCGTTCGCAGCGATCATCCGGGGTTCGACAACAGTCTTCTGGAACGGCCCGATGGGAGTGTTTGAGCTGCCAGCATTTGCGGCGGGCACCCAAGCGATTGCGGCGGCATTGAGCGAGATCGATGGCTTCGGAGTCGTCGGCGGCGGTGACTCGGCAGCGGCAGTGCGTGCCCTTGGCTTCCGCGATGACGCGTTCGGACACATCTCGACTGGCGGTGGCGCGAGCCTCGAGTTTCTTGAAGGCAAGAAACTCCCGGGACTGGAGGTGTTGGGATGGCAGTAGCACGAGGTCGCGTGCCTCTTATTGCAGGGAACTGGAAGATGAATTTCGACCACCTGCAATCGATCGCCTTTGTGCAGAAGCTCGCTTGGACTCTCAAAGACGCGGATCACGATTTCGGAGTCGGCGGTTCAGAGGTCGCCGTGTTCCCGCCATTCACCGACCTTCGTTCGGTCCAGACCCTGATCTCGGCCGACAAGCTCAAGTTGGAGTACGGCGCACAGGATCTCTCGCAGCACGACTCAGGCGCCTTCACTGGCGAGATATCCGGGGCGTTTCTCGCGCTGCTCGCGTGCCGCTTCGTACTGGTCGGGCATTCTGAGCGTCGCCAGTATCACGGGGAGACGGACGAGCTGCTCCGTGCAAAAGTTGTGGCTTCTCTCAAGCACGGGCTGGTTCCGGTCTTGTGCGTCGGTGAGACCGCGGAAGACCTTGAACAGCACGGACCGAGTGCGGTTCCGGTGGCCCAGTTGCGGGCCGCGCTTGCCGGCCTCAGTGGAACCCCGGAGCTCGTGATCGCGTACGAGCCGGTCTGGGCGATCGGTTCAGGTCAAGCCGCGACGCCGGAGCAAGCCGAACAGGTCGCAGCAACGTTGCGGTCTGTGCTGCAGGAGATCCTTGGATCCGAAGTGGCCGAGGCGACTCGCATCCTTTATGGCGGGTCTGTCAAGTCAAGCAACATCGCAGCATTCATGCGCGAACCCAATATCGACGGTGCGCTTGTCGGCGGGGCAAGCCTTGACGTTGTCGAGTTCGCGAGCATCGCGCGCTTCCAGAAGCACGTCGGAACTTGAGCTTGCACCAGCGTCAGGCCGGGGCGCGCGCCTAACGGGTTGTCGACAGCGGTTTATACTGTGTGAGGCCAACCGGCCGTGTGAAAGGGAAGTCGTGCAAATTCTTCAGGTCGTGCTCCAAGTGATACTCGGTATCACGAGCCTCCTGCTCACCCTATTGATTCTGTTGCACCGCGGGCGTGGTGGCGGACTTTCCGACATGTTTGGTGGTGGTGTCACGTCGAACCTCGGCGCCTCTGGTGTCGCAGAACGCAACCTCAACCGCATCACGGTGATCCTCGCGCTCATCTGGATCACGGCAATCGTCATCCTCGGGCTGATCACGCGTTTCGACGGCGCCTGAGTTTTACAACGCAGTCTTACAACGCAGTCTCACAATTTAGCCCCAACACCCAGCAGCAGTCTCAAGGAGAATCATGGCATCTGGCGGTAGCGCAATTCGAGGTTCTCGCGTCGGTGCGGGTCCCATGGGCGAACAGGATCGTGGTTTCCACGCGGATCGAATTCAGGTGTCCTACTGGGATGAAATGGGAAACGAGACGGTCCGCAACTTCGCGGCGAGCCTCCCCGAGGACGAGATCCCAGACATCATAGATTCACCGACCACAGGATTGCCGGCAGGCCGCGACAAGTTGAACCCTCCGCACGTCACCAAGCTTGAGCCGTACAAGACCCATTTGGCCTACGTGAAGGAGCGTCGGAGCGAGGATGAGGCTTCAGCGCTCCTTGACGATGCCCTGACCCAACTGCGCACCCGCCGCGGTACTGGCGTCTAAACCGTTTCGTCCGCGCCGGTCCAGAACTCTCCCGGATCGATCAGGTTCTCTGGTACCTCGGCTGCCGCCGCGGCATCCACGAAGAACAGGGTCTTGCGTCTGCCCCGTACGCCGGCTGCTGGCACTTCAATGAGGCTTGCCCCAGCAAGCGTGAGGCCGAGGGCGGATGCCTTATCAGCCCCGGCCAAAACGAACCAGACCCGTGCAGACGAGTTGATGACGGGGAGCGTGAGGCTCAACCGCTCGGGCGGTGGCTTGGGCGAATTGCGTACTGAGACGACCAACAGTTCTGCTTCGCGAACGCCGCCGCGTTCTGGAAAGAGCGATGCGACATGACCATCTGGACCCATCCCCATGAAGGTGATGTCGAAGTGGGGGAGCGCGGCGTTTCTTGGAGCGTGGTCTCGGATCCCGGCGGCGTACGCCGCGGCTGCGTCGTCAAGTGCCAATCCTTGATCGGATGCCGCGAACGCATGAACCCGCGCCGGGTCGAGTGCAACGTGATCGAGCAGCGCCGCCCGCGCCTGCACCTCGTTGCGCTCCGGGTCGCCTGACGGTAACCACCGCTCGTCTCCCCACCACACGTTGACTCGCGACCAGTCGACGGAGTCACGGGCAGGGGAGTCGTTGATGGCCGCGAGTACAGCGATCCCAACGCTGCCACCGGTCAGGACAATGCTCGCTTCACCGAACTCATGAATGAGATCGACCACCTTGGTGATGAACCGAGCTGCCACCGAACCGCAGAGCGCCTCTTTATCTGGATGCACGATCACCCGACGTTCGCTGCTCATTGTTCACCCCAGTTCTTCAGAACATCCCCGAAAAGATCGTCCGGGTCGAGTCGTCGCAGTTCCTCAGCGAGGCAATCACGCAGGTTTCGACGCGGCAGTGAGAGATCGTGGATCGGCTGGTTCGGCTGGGTCAGGATAGCAATATTCGATTGAGTGCGCTCGAGCCGAATTGTGCCGGTCGAGCGGTGGAGTGCAACACTCGCGATACCGGTGCGTCCTTGCGACGCGGTCGTGAGGTCAAGCTTCACGTCTACCTGTAACCGCAATCGCAGCCAGGCCGCCAGTAGCACCACCGAGGCTGAATCGGATGCACCGCTGACGTCGACAGCAGTAACGGGGGAGTACGGCGGCTGATCGAGCACCGCCGCCAATTGAGCACGCCACAGGGTGAGCCTGGTCCAGGCAAAGTCGGTGTCACCCGGGTGGTAGCTCTTGAGCACGCACCGCAGGGCGCCAAGCGGGTCGCTGTGAGCTGCCGCATCCGTAATGCGTCGCTGAGCGATGCGACCAATCGCGGATTGCGATACGGATGATGGGCAGTCGGCCGGCCACCACGCAACGACCGGTGCGTCTGGCAGCAGTAGGCCGGTGACGAGGCTCTCTTGGTCGGTTGCGGCCCCGCCGTATGCACGGACGACGAGCACTTCGCTCGCTCCAGCATCGCCACCGACGCGAATCTGTGCATCAACGCGCGAGTCAGCGTCTTCCGGCACCTGATCGTCCGTTCTTGGTTCACCAGCTGACACCACGATGACCCGCATGGGATGCTCGCGAGAGGCTTCATTCGCGGCCTCGATCGACTCCTCTTCCTCGCCAAGACTCGTCGAGATCACGAGGGTGAGCACGCGACCGAGCGCAACCGCGCCCCCCTCCTCACGGATCTTGACAAGGGCCTTCGATATCTGGCTCGAGTTCGTGTTCGGCAGGTCAACGATCACGGTCGCCTCCATGTTCGACCGTCACGAGCCATGAGTGCGTCGGCGGATGCCGGCCCCCAGGTACCGGGCCGGTACTGCTCTGGCCTGCCCTGCGTCGCCCAGAACTCCTCGATGGGGTCGAGGATCTTCCAGCTCAGTTCGACCTCCTCGTGGCGAGGGAACAACGGTGGATCACCAAGAAGCACATCGAGGATCAGGCGCTCATACGCCTCGGGGCTCGCTTCCGTGAACGCATGACCGTAGCCAAAGTCCATGGTCACGTCGCGTACTTGCATGCCTGCACCCGGCACTTTAGATCCGAAACGGATGGTCACGCCTTCGTCTGGCTGTACGCGGATGACGAGCGCGTTGCTCCCGAGGTCCGAGGTCTGACTTTCGGCAAAAAGGTACTGTGGAGCTCGCTTGAATACCACAGCGATCTCAGTGACTCTGCGCCCGAGACGCTTTCCGGCGCGCAGATAAAACGGCACTCCAGCCCAGCGACGCGTGCCGATATCGAGTCGGATTGCCGCGTAGGTCTCAGTGACTGATTCGGGGTTCATCCCCTCCTCTTCGAGAAAACCAATGACTCGCTCGCCGCCCTGCCAGCCGCCAGCGTACTGACCGCGTGCTGTGCCGGTTGCGAGATCCTTCGGGATCCGCACGGCGGAGAGGACCTTCTCCTTCTCGGCACGCAGATCTGCTGCGTCGAAGGACACCGGCTCTTCCATCGCCGTGAGCGCGAGCAGCTGCAGCAAGTGGTTCTGGATCACGTCGCGGGCCGCGCCAATGCCGTCGTAGTAGCCAGCGCGCCCACCGACGCCAATGTCCTCGGCCATCGTGATCTGAATGTGCTCGACGTAGTTGGCATTCCAGATCGGTTCGAAGAGCTGGTTTGCAAACCGGAGGGCAAGAATGTTTTGCACGGTCTCTTTGCCGAGGTAGTGGTCGATTCGAAAAACGCTGTCAGGAGGAAACACTGACTCGACGACATCGTTGAGTTGACGGGCTGTTGTGAGGTCGCTGCCGAACGGCTTCTCGATCACGACCCTTCGCCACTGACCGTCCTTCTGCTCGGCAAGGCCGGAGCGTCTGAGTTGTTCGGTGACGAGCGGAAAGGACTTTGGCGGTATCGAAAGGTAGAAGGCGTGGTTGCCCATAGTGCCACGATCACGATCGAGTTCGTCGATGACCTCCTTCAGGCGGAGGAACGCGGCGTCGTCGTCGAATTCGCCGGAGACGAATCGGACACCCTGGGCTAGTTGGGCCCACACCTCTTCGTCGAACGGTGTGCGTGCATACTCCTGCACCGCGTCATGGACGACTTTCTCGAAGTCCTGATCTTTCCATTCGCGTCGCGCGAACCCGACGAGAGCGAAGCCAGGCGGTAATAGTCCGCGATTGGCGAGGTCATAGACGGCAGGCATGAGTTTCTTGCGAGAGAGATCCCCGGTCACGCCGAAGATAACGATTCCACTCGGCCCAGCGATTCGATTCAGCCTGCGATCGCTTGGCAAACGCAGTGGATTGAAGTCTTCACTGATCTCGACGGGTGACATGGTGATCCTGATGGCCTGATTGGGTGGACTAGCTCAGCGCCGCGACAACGGTTGGCAGGCTCTCGGCTGGGCGTCGAACCGTCAGCGTGAGGACCGGTTGGCCGTGCTCCGCGAGCACCGCCGCGTCGCCGGCGGCCTGCGCGCGAATGAGTTCCCCGAAGGTGAACGGTCGGTCAGGAATCTGAAGATCAGTCTCCTCGACGGCAACGATCTGAACGAACACGCCAATGGCAGGACCGCCCTTGTGGAACTGTCCGGTTGAGTGCAGGAACCGAGGCCCCCAGCCGAAGGTAACCGGCCGTCCAACTCGTGCGGCAATCGCGTCTCGTACAGCCGCGAGTTTCGGGTGTGCAACGCGGTCGACATACGCATGAACGGCGAGGTAGCCATCAGCTGGGATGAGCGCGAGCAATTTCTGCACCGCGGCATCAAGATCACCGGCACCGTCGACGATGTCCTTCGTGCCGCGAACCTCGATGTCACCGACGGTGAAGGCTGGCGGCTCTGGCGCACTCGGGTGCTCGATGAGCGCGCGCGCAGCGACCTTGGCTGATTCGACATCCGGTTGATCGAATGGATTGATGCCGAGAATGCGACCGGCTACGGCGACGGCATACTCCCACGTGAGCAACATCGCACCGAGCGTTCCCGCGATCTCGATCTCGCCGTCAGCAACCGTCTCGGTGTCTTCCCGGTCGCCAACGAGTCGTACGATCTGCAGGTCGTCGAGGCCCGCCGAGAGTTCAGCCGATCCTGTTGTCAGCACGACGGGGAGCACGCCTTTTCCGAGCTTTCCCGTGGATTCGGCGATGAGTTGTTCTGCCCACTCACCAAAGCCGAGAATGTGCGTGCCGTCTGGAACGATCCCGAGCTTGTTTTTGGGCGGGCTGGTCCCGGCGATTGCCGCGCCGAGAATGAGTCCGGCGTTCTCTGGAAGGTCGACCGCAAGCGGAAGCAATGCGGCTTCGGCTTCGTCGAGCAACTCCGTGATGTCGACGCCAGCGAGGCCAGACGGCACAAGCCCAAACGCAGTCAGCGCAGAGTAGCGGCCGCCAACGTTCGGGTCTGCGTTGAAGACGCGGTACCCAGCCGCTCTCGCCGAAACATCCAGTGGAGAGCCCGGGTCGGTGACGATAATGATGCGATCGAGCGGATCGATGCCAGCTTCGGTGAAGTATTGCTCGTAGATTCGCTTCTGGCTATCGGTTTCGAGGGTCGATCCCGACTTCGAGGAGATGACGAGAGCCGTTGTAGCCAGGCGATCGCCAAGCGCAGCGAGCACCTGCCCCGGGTTGGTCGAGTCGAGAATCGTCAGCGGAACGCCGTACGTGCGCGTGATCACCTCTGGAGCGAGCGAAGACCCGCCCATTCCACCGAGCACAATGTGGTTGATTCCGGCGTTCTGTAGCTTCTCGCGCAGCGCCAAGATGTCATCCACCATGGGCCTCGAGGCCGAAACGGCTTCGACCCAACCGAGCCGAGTGGACGCATCCTCCTCGGCATCCACGCCCCACAAGGATGCGTCGCCGGCAGTAATGCGACTCGCGACCAGATCGCTCACGAGTTGTGGAACAATTCGGTCGACCGCCTGTGCTGCTGCACCGGAGACGGCGATGACCACACTCATTTGGCGGCTTCGATCGCTGCCGAGACGGTATCAAGCAATTCGTTCCACGACACGGTGAACTTCTCAACGCCCTCCTGTTCGAGAAGGGCGGTCACTTCGTCGTACGAGATCCCGAGGCGCTCGATTGCTGCCAGAGTCGCCCGAGCATTCGCGTACGCACCGGTGACCGCATCGCCCGTGATTACCGCGTGATCAAAGGTGGCCTCAAGGGTCTTCTCCGGCATGGTGTTGACGGTTTCTGCAACGGCGAGTTCGGTCACATACAGCGTGTCGGGAAGGCTCGGGTCCTTGACGCCGGTCGAAGCCCACAGTGGCCGCTGCTTCTGTCCGCCCGCCCGAAGCAGGGTCGCGGCGCGCGGACTCGCAAAGGCAGCCTGATAGAGCTCGTACGCCAGTCTGGCATTGGCAACACCCGCCGTGCTCTTCAGAGCAATGGCTTCCGAGCTTCCGATCGCGTCAAGCCGCTTGTCGATCTCCGTGTCAACGCGCGATACGAAGAATGACGCAACTGAATGGATGCTCGACAGGTCGTGCCCGTTTGCCTGAGCCCTCTCTAGCCCGGACAGATACGCATCGATCACTGCTCGGTGGCGGTCGAGACTGAAGATGAGTGTGACGTTCACGCTGATGCCTGACCCGATAACCTCGGTAATCGCCGCGAGACCCTCGACGGTGGCAGGAATCTTGATCATGGCGTTTGGTTCATTGACCTTGGCCCACAATTCGCGGGCCTGGGCGACGGTTGCCTCGGTGTTGTGGGCGAGACCTGGCTCGACCTCGATCGAGACTCGGCCGTCGACGCCGCCGGTTGAGTCGTACACCGGCCGGAAGATCTTGCAAGCCGCTGCGACATCATCCGTCGTTATCTCGAACACTGCGGCGGTAACGGCGGTGTCGGCAGCCGCGAGTGCGCGAACCTGTTCGTCGTATGCCTCACCCTTTGCCAAGGCGCCCGCGAAAATCGTCGGGTTCGTCGTTACGCCGACAACATTGCGTTCGGCGATAAGCCGCTGGAGTCCGCCTGAGCTGATGCGCTCTCTCGAAAGGTCATCAAGCCAGATGCTTACTCCGATTTCGGAGAGTGCAGCTGTTGGGGAGGTTGCCATGATTGTCTTCTCTCCTGCCGGGGCCTAGTGGCTGGCCAGCGATTGACGTGCTGCCGCGATGGCAGCCTCTGTCGTGATTCCGAACTCGCGGTACAGGGTCTTGTAATCAGCGGATGCTCCGAAGTGCTCGATCGAGACGCTGCGGCCACGATCTCCAACGTAGCGACGCCACGTCAGGTCGAGTCCCGCCTCGATTGAGACGCGCGCGGTGACCGCGGCCGGAAGCACTGACTCGCGGTAGGCATCGTCTTGCTCCTCAAACCACTCGAGACAGGGCGCGGACACGACTCGCGCGTTGATGCCTTCTTGGCGGAGTGCCTCACGCGCATCCACAGCGATCTGCAGCTCGGAACCTGTGGCGATGAAGATCACGTCTGGGGAGCCACCGGGAGCTTCAGCGAGCACGTATGCGCCCTTCACGACGAACGATGCCGAGGCCAGGACGTCCCCGTTCGCCGCGCCTTCCCCGCGTTCGAACACCGGAATGTTCTGACGGGTCAAGGCAATTCCGGCCGGACCGTTGCGGCGAGCAAGGATCGCCTTCCACGCCCACGCCACTTCGTTTGCATCGCCTGGCCGCACAATGTCAAGACCCGGAATTGCGCGGAGAGTCGCAAGTTGTTCGATCGGCTGGTGGGTTGGGCCGTCTTCGCCAAGGGCGACCGAGTCATGGGTCCAGACGAAAATTGACGGTGCCTTCATGAGCGCAGCGAGGCGCACAGCTGGCCGCATGTAGTCGCTGAAGATCAGGAAGGTGCCGCCGAACGCGCGAGTGTTCCCGTGCAACACGATCCCGTTGAGGATCGCGGCCATCGCGTGCTCTCGAATCCCGAAGTGCAAGACGCGCCCGTACGGGTTCCCTGTCCACTCGCGGGTCGAATGTTCACTCGGGATGAACGAGGCGGCTCCGGCGATCGTTGTCAGGTTCGACTCGGCGAGGTCAGCCGAACCGCCCCACAGTTCGGGAATGATCGCGCCGAGAGCACCGAGCACTTTGCCGGATGCCGCGCGCGTCGACACCTCTTTGCCGGCGTCAAACACCGGCAGTGCCGCGTCAACGCCATCGGGCAGTTCGCCTGCGAGAACGCGGTCGAGCAGCACCTTGCGCTCGGGGTTGGCGGAGGCCCACGCTTCGAACTGTCCGTTCCATTGCTCGTGCGCCGCCTTGCCGCGTTCCAGCGCCTTCCGAGTGTGGGCGATGACGTCTGTCGCGACCTCGAAGGTCTGCTCAGGGTCGAAGCCGAGCACACGCTTGGTGGCTGCGAGCTCGTCTGCGCCGAGGGCAGAGCCGTGGATCTTTCCAGAGTTCTGCTTGTGCGGCGCTGGCCAGCCAATGATGGTGCGAAGGATGATGAGCGACGGCTTATCGATGACGCCCTTCGCGGCCTCAATCGCGGCATTCAGCTCGGCGACGTCTTCTTCGTAGACTCCGGTCTTCTTCCAGTCCACGGTCTGAACGTGCCAGTGATAGGCATCGTAGCGAGCCTTGACATCTTCGGTGAAGGCAATGTCGGTATCGTCTTCGATCGAGATCTGGTTCGAGTCGTAGATGGCGATGAGATTGCCGAGCCTTTGATGACCGGCGAGCGACGATGCCTCAGATGAGACGCCCTCCTGAAGATCGCCGTCGCTCGCAATGACGTAGATGAAGTGGTCGAACGGAGACGTGCCGGCTGCGGCATCCGGATCAAAGAGGCCGCGCTCGAACCGGGAGGCGTATGCGAAGCCGACGGCCGAAGAAAGACCCTGACCGAGCGGTCCGGTCGTGATCTCGACTCCGTCGGTATGGCCGTACTCCGGATGGCCGGGAGTCTTGGACTCCCAGGTTCGGAGAGCCTTGAGGTCGTCGAGTTCGAGGCCGTAGCCGCCGAAATAGAGCTGAACGTACTGGGTGAGGGAACTGTGGCCAGCCGACAGAATGAAGCGGTCGCGACCGATCCAGGTGTTGTCGCTCGGGTCGTGCCTCATCACCTTCTGGAACAGCAGGTATGCGGCCGGGGCAAGGCTCATGGCGGTACCCGGATGCCCGTTGCCCACCTTTTCGACGGCATCTGCCGCGAGGATCCTTGCCGTATCAACGGCCCTGAGGTCAATGGGATCCCACTTCAGTGCTGACACGATGTGCACAACCCTTCTTCAAACGACGCGATTCCGGTTGCACCCAGAACGGTCACGACTGTGGCCAGCTGGGTCTGAAGCGCCGCCGATTCCGGCCACCGCAGTCAGCAGATGAGCGTGGTGGGGGAGTTGGTGCGCCGCAGTCCGGCAGGCTCGCACCAAGTATAGAGAAACGCCAGCAGACCGCTCGATGCTTGCCTCAGGCTGAGAGGAGTGATACAGATCCCTGACCTAGAATGATGACTCGATGAGGCCGAACGAGGAGCAATGGACGTCGCAGTAACCACGCCCACTGTTGGGGAGAGAATCGGCATTCGTCGGACCGTGTTGGCGTATATCGCTCTCACCAAGCCGAGAGTGATCGAGCTCCTCCTGGTCACCACAGTCCCAGTGATGTTCCTCGCCGCCGGTGGTGTGCCGAACCTGTGGCTGGTGCTCGCGACGCTGCTCGGCGGCGCACTGAGCGCGGCATCCGCCAATGCGTTCAACTGCTACATCGACCGCGACATTGATCGCGTGATGGAGCGAACGCAGGGTCGACCCCTTGTGACCGGCGACTTGACCGATCGACAAGCGCTCGGTTTTGCGTGGATTGCGGGTATCGCCTCAGTGGCGTGGCTCGCTCTTGTCGTGAACTGGCTCGCTGCCATCCTCTCGCTCGCCGCAATTCTGTTCTACGTGCTCGTGTACACCATGCTGCTCAAACGCAGGACTCCGCAAAACATCATCTGGGGTGGAGCCGCTGGCTGCATGCCAGTGCTGATCGGCTGGGCGGCGGTCACGGGCTCGCTGAGTTGGACGCCAGCGGTGCTGTTCGGGATCGTGTTTTTGTGGACCCCGGCGCACTACTGGCCACTATCGATGAAGTATCACGACGACTACCAGTCCGTCGGGGTACCGATGCTCGCAGTTGTGCGCGGTCGGAGCGTCGTCGGTTTGCAGGTCGTGCTGTATGCCTGGGCTACCATCGCGTGCTCGCTGCTGCTCATTCCCATCGCGTCAATGGGGCTGGTCTACTCGGTCGTGGCGGTCGGTGCTGGCGCCTGGTTCATCTACGAATCACACCGATTACACGCCACGGCCGTTCGAGGGGGTGAGCTGCATCCCATGCGTGTCTTCCACAGCTCGATCACCTACCTCACGCTCGTCTTCATCGCGATCGGTGTCGATCCACTGTTGCCGTTCTAGTACGCCGCCGTCTGAGTTGCTGCGTGTTTCGCGCAAGCTGAGCAGCACCGCGGTCATTGCCGCGGCCAACGCGCAGGAGAGCACCATGTGGATGCCGACCAGAATCTCTGGGAGGCCGAGCCGCGCCTGAACGATGCCGACGACGATTTGAACCACTTCGATCGCCAACAGCAGCGCGAGGAAGCGGCGTGTTCGTCGCAGACGCAACACCTGCGCTCCGGCGAAGAGGAGGACCGTCGCCCCGAAGGTTATGTACGCCGGCCAACTGTGCAGGTGTTGCAGCAATTCGGAGTCGAGGCCGTTCCGCGCCGCTCCACCGTCGCCAGCGTGCGGTCCAGAGCCCGTCGTCAACACTCCGACAAGGATGGTGATGGCGAGCGCAACGGCCGAGAAGGCGGCAAGCGGTCGGTACCAGGATGGCAGCGCAATGGCTACACCGCGCGGGCCGGTGTACACGCGATAGACCAGCACGGTCGCGAGTACAACCAGCACGACAGAAAGCACGAAGTGCAGTCCGACCACATAGGGGTCGAGGTTTGTCAGCACGCTAATGCCGCCGATGACCGCTTGAGCCGGGATGCCAAGGCCAATGACGAGAGAAAGCCTGAACAGTTCCGGACGTTCGCGCCGCATCCGAACAACCAGCAGGAACATACCGATTGCGATAGCGACCAAGACGAATGTCAGCAGCCGGTTGCCAAACTCGATAACGCCGTGGATGCCCATCTCAGGCGTCGAAATGAAGGAGTCGTCGGTACATCGTGGCCAGGTCGGGCAGCCAAGGCCGGAGCCTGTCAATCGCACGGCGCCGCCGGTGCCGACGATCAGAATCTGGGAGACGAGCGAAGCGATCGCGAAGCCACGAACCCGCGAAGTAATCGTCGTTGGGAGCCGAGAAATGAGGGCTTTCACAGCCGAACCTCCTGTTATTGGCGAGCGTGCCCTGTAGACTCGGGGTGTTCGAAAACACAGCCATTGCCGGGGAGTCAACGACGACGACGGAGCCTCGCTCCCTCATCCCGCTTCAGTCTAAACGTGCAAGACGGGCCGACTCTGGGTGGCCGCTGGGTCGTAAAAAGTTCCTCGGCGTTAGCTGTGCGATCAACCATTCATAGTGACAGCGAGATCGTTGCTGGGAAATTCTGCAAGAGCCACCGTGGTTGCGAGTGGCAGGAAAGAGGATGCTATGTCAGACGTGCTTATCGACCGCCCAGAGCTCGGAAGCCTCGGCCAATACGAGTTCGGCTGGGCGGATTCCGACGTCGCAGGCGCTTCCGCTCGGCGTGGCATCAATGAAGAAGTCGTTCGCGACATCTCGGCCCTGAAGAGCGAGCCAGAGTCGATGCTTGAGACGCGGCTCAAGGGTCTCAAGAATTTCTACCGCAAGCCGATGCCGACCTGGGGAGCAGACCTCTCCGGCATTGACTTCGACAACATCAAGTACTTTGTTCGCTCGACCGAGAAGCAAGCGCAGACCTGGGAAGACCTCCCGGAAGACATCCGCCTGACCTACGAAAAGCTCGGCATTCCGGAGGCAGAGCGCCAGCGTCTTGTCTCGGGTGTCGCCGCGCAGTACGAGTCCGAGGTCGTATTCCACTCGATCAACGCTGAACTCGAAGCTCAGGGTGTCATCTTCATGGACACCGACACGGCCCTTCGGGAGCACCCGGAATTCTTTGACGAGTACTTCGGCACCGTCATTCCGGCCGGCGACAACAAGTTCGCTGCGCTCAACACCGCCGTGTGGTCTGGTGGCTCCTTCGTCTACGTGCCGAAGGGCGTGCACGTCGAGATTCCACTGCAGGCTTACTTCAGAATCAACACGGAAAACATGGGCCAGTTCGAGCGCACCCTGATCATCGCAGACGAGGGTTCGTACGTTCACTACATCGAAGGATGCACGGCGCCGATCTACAAGTCGGATTCGCTGCACTCCGCCGTCGTCGAGATCGTCGTGAAGAAGAACGCGCGCGTTCGATACACGACGATCCAGAACTGGTCGAACAACGTCTACAACCTCGTGACCAAGCGTGCGATCGCCCACGAGAGCGCAACCATGGAGTGGATTGACGGCAACATCGGCTCGAAGGTCACGATGAAGTACCCGTCGATCTACCTCGTCGGTGAGCATGCCAAGGGCGAGACGCTCTCGGTCGCGTTCGCTGGCCCCGGCCAGCATCAGGATGCTGGCGCCAAGATGGTGCACATGGCGCCATACACGACGTCATCGATCGTCTCGAAGTCGATCGCGAGGGGCGGAGGTCGCGCTGGCTACCGCGGGGAAATTCGAGTCGACGCGAACGCGCACCACTCCGCGAACACGGTGCGCTGCGACGCTCTCCTCGTTGACACGATCTCGCGTTCAGACACGTACCCCTCCATCGACATCCGCGTCGACGATGTGCAGCTCGGGCACGAGGCGACTGTCTCTCGGGTGAGTGCAGAGCAACTTTTCTACCTGCAGTCGCGCGGCCTTGCCGAAGACGAAGCCATGGCCATGATCGTGCGCGGATTCATTGAACCGATCGCACGCGAACTTCCCATGGAGTACGCCCTCGAACTGAACAAGCTCATCGAAATGAGCATGGAAGGAAGCGTCGGTTAGCTGAGGTATCCAGCCCCGAGGCATCCACACTCGAGGCATTGACCCCTTGGCACATACCCCTTGGCTCTCACGCGAACCACGGGCTCGCTTCGAAAGGACGTATCGGCTCGATGTCGATTGCAACAACCCAAACGCCCGAACAGCACGGTGCGAAAGCGCACAGCGACGGGGGATGGGGCATCACTAGCAAGGTGCCTGTTCAAACCCGTTCCGCTCGCTTTACGTCCGTCGCGCCCGAGGACTTCCCGGCAGTGACCGGGCTTGAGGTTGACTGGAAACTCAGTCCCGTCGCCTCGCTCCGCCACCTGATCGACGGCGAACTTGATGGTTCACAGTACGAGTTCGATTCGACGGTTTCCGCCGGGGCTCGAGTTGAGTGGGTATCGAGCGCGAGCGCTGCTGTCGGCAGGGCAGGCACTCCAGAGGATCGTGCATCAGCAAACGCCTGGTCGAGTACGGAGGCCGTACTCGAAC
Organism: Actinomycetales bacterium; assembly: GCA_038328315.1. Taxonomy (GTDB): domain Bacteria; phylum Actinomycetota; class Actinomycetes; order Actinomycetales; family Microbacteriaceae; genus Rhodoglobus. The sequence goes on along the minus strand of JBBQLW010000004.1, from coordinate 7,418 downwards.
TCAGCGTCACTGGAGACGAACCTGCCACGATCGAAGTCGAGCGATCTGCGTTCGGCTCGACGCCGCGCGCCGCACACACAATCATTACCGCGGCGGCGAACAGTCACGGGCGAGTCGTCTTGCGAAATAGCGGCGAAGCGCAACTGGTCGAGAATCTCGAGATCATCGTCGAGGATGGCGCGAACCTCACGGTCATCTCGCTGCAAGGTTGGGCGGATGACGCGGTTCACTTGGCGAGTCACTTCGCTCAGATCGGACGTGACGCGACCCTCAAGCACATCGTCGTCTCGCTGAGCGGGTCGATCGTTCGGGTCAACCCCTCCGTTCATTTGAGTGGTGAGGGCTCGAACGCTGAACTGTACGGACTCTATTTTGCGGATGCCCGGCAGCACCTTGAGCATCGCGTCTACCTGCACCACCAAGCAGCAAACACGAAGGGCCGTGTCAACTACAAGGGGGCGCTGCAAGGTGAAGGCGCCCGCACGGTGTGGGTCGGCGATGTGTTGATCGGTCGAGACGCCAGCGGAACCGACAGTTACGAGCAGAACCGCAACCTCGTGCTGACTGAGGGCACGCGTGCGGACTCGATCCCCAACCTCGAAATCGAGACGGGAGACATCCTTGGCGCTGGGCACGCGAGTGCGACCGGGCGATTCGACGACGAACAACTGTTCTACCTTCAGTCCCGTGGCATCTCGGAGCTCGAGGCGAGGCGCTTGGTTGTGATCGGGTTCCTCAACGAGATCGTGCAGAAGGTGGACGACCCTGCCCTGGAGTCATACTTGCTCAAGCGGGTCGAGGCAGAGCTCGAGGGGGTTTCGTGACCGAACACCGCGTGTGCACGACCGACGAACTTGGGACCAATAAAGCGTTCCGGGTCGTACTGGATGGAGCAGCGATCGTCGTCGTTAAGGATTCAACCGGGGCGGTTCACGCCATCGGCGACACCTGCACGCACGGCGACATCTCGCTTGCCGAAGGCTTTGTCGAGAACGACTCGATCGAGTGCTGGGCACACGGATCCATGTTCTCCCTTGCGACCGGCAAGCCGTCCAATCTTCCGGCCTACGAACCGGTTCCCGTCTATACGGTCAAAGTAGATGCCGACGGCGTTGTCATGATCGATCCCACCCAAACTTTGTCCGTCTGAATTGGTCGCTCCCACTGAGCGCCACTCCACAGCACCAACGTTTCACCACCGAAGGAATCACACCATGTCAACAGTCGAAGCCTCAACACTCCAAGTGATCGATCTCCACGTCAGTGTGGAGACCGAACAGGGGACCAAGCAGATCTTGAACGGCGTGGATCTCGTGCTCAACCGTGGCGAAGTGCACGCGATCATGGGCCCGAACGGATCGGGCAAGTCGACCTTGGCATACTCGATCGCCGGGCATCCGAAGTATCACATCGAAAGCGGTTCGGTACTGCTCGACGGTGTCGAGGTCTTGACGATGAGCGTCGACGAGCGCGCTCGCGCCGGACTCTTTCTTGCGATGCAGTACCCGGTCGAGATTCCAGGGGTGCGGATGACCGATTTCCTGCGCACTGCCAAGGCCGCCATCGACGGCGAAGCTCCAGCGATTCGCCCGTGGATCAAGGAAGTCAACGGCGCGATGAAGTCGCTGCGCATGGACAAGTCGTTCGGCGAACGTAACGTCAATGAAGGATTCTCCGGTGGCGAGAAGAAGCGTCACGAGATTCTGCAACTGGAGCTACTGAAGCCGAAGTTCGCGATTCTTGACGAGACCGATTCTGGGCTGGATGTCGATGCTCTCAAGGTTGTCGCCGACGGCGTGAACCGCGCGCACCAAGAGAACAACCTCGGAATACTGCTGATCACCCACTACACGCGCATTCTGCGCTACATCAAGCCTGACTTCGTGCACGTCTTTGTCGACGGACGAGTCGCGGAAGAGGGCGGACCGGAACTCGCCGATCGCCTCGAAACCGAAGGTTATGATCGCTTTCTCACCGACGCGAGCGTACGTTAGTCATATGGTTTCCACGCTCGCGCCGGCGCTCTTCGATCAGGTCGAAGAGGCACTCAAAGACGTCATGGACCCTGAGCTCGGGGTCAACATTGTCGACCTCGGCCTCATTTACGACTTGAGCTGGGATGACGAGAGCACAGCACTCATCATCAGCATGACGCTCACTTCGGCCGGCTGCCCGCTGACCGATGTGATCGAGGAGCAGATCGCCCAGTCACTCGACGGCGTTGTTGACGCGTTCCGAATCACCTGGGTCTGGATGCCGCCGTGGGGACCCGAGAAGATCACCGACGACGGCCGCGACATGATGAGAGCGCTGGGCTTCTCGATCTAGCTGGGCTCCGGTCTAGCTGGGCTTCGGTCTAGCTGGGCTTCTGGGCATCCTTGCGCTTCTGGTTCGACCGCACCACGAGCCAAGCCGCAGAGATAATCGCAGCGCCGAGAACGGCCTTAATGATTCCACCCGGAATAAACGGGTAGAAGCCGGCAATAAGCACCGACTGAAGATCGGTTGGAGCGCCAACGCTGCCGAGGAAACGAGCGAGCCAAGGAAGACCGAATACGAAGGGCACTGCGCTCGCGGCGAGGAACGCCAGGAACGACCAAAGCAGCTTGCGGTCCCACTCGCGCTGGGCCAGCCATCCAGCCAATGCGGCTGCAAAAATAAAGCCGATGATGTAGCCGCCAGTTGGGCCAACAATCACGTTCCAGCCGGACGAAGCCTCGCTGTAGACCGGCAGCCCAATGATGCCAAGAACGGCGTACAGAGACAACGAGATCGCTCCACGCATAGCTCCGAGCGAAACGCCAACCAGCAGCACCGCGAGCGTCTGCCCAGTGATGGGCACCGGCTGAAGCGGAACGACGACCTGCGCCGCAATTGCTGTCAGCACTGCGCCAGCTGTCACAAGGACGATATCGGTAACGAGGCTGCGGCTAAAGACGCTGTCGGCGATCGTGGGGCGGCCAATGGCCAGACTGGGACTACTCAAGAGCTTCTCCTTGGTGACTGCCGAACTCGATGGCGCGCCGTCTCATGCGACACACAAAGTAGACTAGCTGGCTGGCGTACTCACGCCGCGCCCTCACTCCCTCCAGAAGATTTGGACATTTCCTGTGCTCGCAGTGCACGACCTTGAGTTGCGCGTTGGAGCGCGACTGCTCATGGAGGACGTCTCGTTCCGGGTCGATGGCGGTGACAAGATCGGGTTGGTCGGTCGCAACGGTGCAGGCAAAACAACGCTGACGAAGGTGCTTGCCGGAGAACTCGCGGCCGCCGCTGGTCGGATCGATCGCACCGGTGAGATCGGCTACTTGCCGCAGGACCCGAGGTCAGGCGATCCGGAGGAATTGGCGAGAACTCGCATCCTCAATGCCCGCGGACTTGGCGAGCTCGTTCTCGGGATGCACAAGGCGAGCATCGACATGGCCAGTAGCGACGAGAACGTCAGCGCTGCCGCGATGAAGCGCTACGGCAATCTGACCGACCGCTTCGACGCGCTCGGCGGGTACGCGGCCGAGGCTGAAGCTGCTTCGATCGCAAGCAACCTGAGTCTGCCCGATCGCATCCTCGAGCAGCCCCTGAAGACCCTCTCCGGTGGGCAGCGTCGCAGAATTGAACTTGCGCGCATCCTGTTCTCCGCCGCAGACGTCATGATTCTCGACGAGCCGACAAACCACCTCGACGCCGACTCGGTCGTCTGGCTGCGCGAGTTTCTGCGAAACTACGCCGGCGGATTCATTGTCATCAGTCACGATGTCCAACTCGTCGGTGAGACGGTCAATAAAGTCTTCTATCTGGATGCGAATCGCCAGCAAATCGACATCTACAACATGGGCTGGAAGAACTACCTGCGTCAGCGCGAAGCCGATGAAGAGCGTCGCAAGAAGGAGCGCGTCAACGTCGAGAAGAAGGCGACCCAGTTGCAGCTGCAGGCTGCGCGATTCGGCGCGAAGGCATCCAAAGCGGCGGCCGCCCATCAGATGGTGGCACGTGCCGAGCGGATGCTGTCTGGCCTCGATGAGGTGCGTGCGGTCGAGCGCGTCGCCAAGCTCCGATTCCCTGACCCCGTTGCGTGCGGGCGCACACCGCTGCAGGCGCACAATCTCTCAAAAAGCTACGGCTCGCTGGAAATCTTCACCGCCGTCGACCTCGCGATTGATCGTGGCTCGAAAGTCGTGGTGCTCGGGCTCAACGGTGCGGGCAAGACGACGCTCTTGCGCATGCTCGCAGGGGTGGACATCCCGGACACTGGGCAGATCGAACCTGGCCACGGTTTGCGGATCGGATACTACGCCCAAGAGCACGAGACGATCGACGTCAAGCGTTCGGTACTCGAGAACATGGTTTCGTCCTCACCCGACATTACCGAGACCGAGGCGCGACGAGTGCTTGGATCGTTCCTGTTCACTGGGGATGACACTGCCAAACCGGCCGGGGTGCTCAGTGGTGGCGAGAAGACAAGGCTCGCGTTGGCAATGATCGTCGTGAGCGGGGCGAACGTTCTGCTGCTGGATGAGCCGACGAACAACCTCGACCCGGCCAGTCGACAAGAGATTCTCGGTGCACTCGCAAGCTACACCGGTGCAGTTGTGCTCGTGAGCCACGACGAGGGCGCGGTCGAGGCGCTCAATCCAGAGCGCGTCCTCATCCTGCCCGACGGGGTTGAAGATCACTGGAACAAGGACTATGCAGAATTGATTAGCTTGGCGTAGCTCGGCGATATCGGTCTCGCTTCATGGCTTGAGCGAGGCCTTGGCTAGCGAGCGTCGAGCAGCTCGTCTTCGACCTCGGAGTCAGTTCTTGGCTTCGCCGCCTGGCGTTTCGCCCGCTCGGCTGCCCTTGCCTGCTCCTCCGGGTCGTCCTCGTTTTGGAAGCGATACTCCTGTCTGACCGCCCAAGCAAGCCCGATGAATGCCATGATGCCGAACACAAGCCACTGAAACGCGTATGACAGGTGCGGGCCCTCATCAGCTTGTGGCCGGACCGCTGCTGCCGGAAGCGCCGCGGTTGCCGGGTCCTCAGAGTCGAGCAAGCCATACGCGCCGGTGTAGGTCGGATCGGCTAGTTGCTCCGCAAGCTGAGGAAGATTGATCGTCGCGACCTGGCCATCCGGCGCCGAGCGCCCGGCCACAATCGGCTCGCCCGGTTTGAGTCTGGCAACCACTGTTACCTCGCCGCTCGGCGGCTCAGGAATGAAATCCGGCGTATCTTGCGCATTGCCGACCTGGAGCCAACCACGATTGACGATGAACACGCTGCCATCATCGAGCTGGAGTGGAACGAGCTGTTCGAAGCCGGGGAGACTATTGAACGGTCGGCCGCGCACGAGGAACTGTTCATCAACGAGGTAGCGGCCGGTGACCTCGACGGCAGTCCACGTGTTGTTTTCGTCGAACCCGTCGAGCGAAGGCAGCACTTGCGCGAATTGACGCGGTGGGGCATCCCAGTTCGTTTCGACAAGGTCGATCTCGGCTCTGGCCTCGTCTCGTCGAGCGATTTGCCAGATCGACAAGAGCGTGCAGGCAATCGCGAACACGATCACGAGGGCAAGATAGCCAAGCCATCGGCGCGAGAACGCGAAGCCCCAGCCGTTCATTGCGCCACGTCCGGCACTCGTTCAAGCGTTTCTGAGACATCAGTTACCAGGACTGGGAAACCTCGCGAACTCAGATACTCCTGGAGAAATTCGCGGTGCTCAGCACAGGCGAGCCACACTTTCACCCGCTCAGGGCCGTGAATTCGGGGGTTGCGCCAGTTCACGTTCCAATCGGCTGGCGCGGGGCAACCGGCTCGCGAACATGTCGGGGTCGAGCTCTCGACGTCGAACTGGCTAGAACTTGCCGGGGCGTCGCTGGGTGTGCCGTTGGCCAGAGTCACGGCTGGTCCTCACGCGGTACCTGTCTGGCCACCGGGACCACTGACCCCGGACGGATAACCTCGCCGCCCTGCCGACCACTACCGACGTTGGCGACAATCATTGCGAAGTAGGGCAGCACGACGGCACCGATGATCGGCAGCAACAGCCACCACCCTTGTACGAAGAAACACAGGATGATGCAGACCACACGCAGGCACATGGCGATCAAATAGCGCACGATTCTGCTCTTGCGCTCCTCGTCCGGTGACGGCGGGAGGGTAGTGATCGATTGCGGCTGCTTCATGCCCTCACACGACTCTTGTGGGTTCGAACGACCCCTTGAAGACAAGCCTACTTCCTGCAAGCCTGACTATATGCTGGTGCGCATGACTGCCCAGAGGACCGTGCTCGTAACCGGCGGCAACCGCGGCATCGGCCGCGCGATTGCCGAAGAATTCATTGCTCGAGGTCACCGGGTCGCGGTCACTGCCCGCTCGGGTGATGGACCTACCGGTTCGTTGACAGTTCGAGCAGATGTGACGGATGCCGCGTCGCTCGATGCTGCATTCTCCGAAGTTGAGGCGCAGCTTGGACCAGTCGAAGTCGTCGTCGCCAACGCAGGCATCACGCGCGACACTCTTCTGATGCGCATGAGCGACGAGGACTTCACCGAGGTCATCGACACCAACCTGAGCGGCGCATTCCGCGTGGTCAAGCGAGCCTCGAAGGGAATGATGAAGGCGCGCTTCGGCCGCATTATTCTCGTCTCAAGTGTCGTCGGGCTGCTCGGCTCAGCTGGCCAGATCAACTACTCCGCGTCGAAAAGCGGCCTGATCGGTCTTGCTCGTTCGGTAACCCGCGAGCTGGGATCCCGAGGAATCACCGCGAATGTCGTCGCGCCAGGCTTCATCGAAACCGACATGACCGCCGAACTCTCCGAAGAACTCCAACAGAGCTACATCAAGTCGATCCCTGCGGGGCGCTTCGCAAGCCCAGCCGAGGTCGCAAAAGTGATCGTCTGGCTCGCGAGCGATGACGCTGGTTACATCTCTGGGGCTGTCATCCCGGTCGACGGCGGCCTCGGCATGGGCCACTAAGCACCCGATACGTGTCCGAGTACTCCTGCTGACCATTGCCGCGCGCCCGTAGCTCGCCAGCACATCGCACGCGCCCCTCACCTGAGCGAGTCTCCTCGCGTCATCGTCTGAGTCTGGCGGCGATGGGGTTCTTTGAAGGCAGGGGTTTGCGTTGTCCGTTGGGTGCGCGCATTTCGTAGTCGCCTGACTCGGTTTCGGTGATGTGCCAGTCGTTGTTGTGGATGAGGGTGTGGTGGTGTCGGCAGAGGAGGATGCCGCGTCGGATGCTGGTTTCGCCGGTATCTCGGAGCCATTCGTCGATGTGGTGGGCTTCGCAGAAGTCTGGTGGGCGTTGACAGCCGTCGGCTCTGCAGCCGCCGTCTCGGGCGGCCAGTCCGATGCGTTGCCGGTGGGTGTGGTAGCGCTGTTCTCGTCCGACGTTGATGATGTGTCCGTCGGTGTCGAAGGCGACGGGGATGATCCCGGTG
>JBBQLW010000003.1:0-36421 GCA_038328315.1 Actinomycetales bacterium | reverse complement strand
CAACGCCCTCCTTCTCCGCGACGCCTGACCGACGCTCGCCCAATGAGGGGCGGCGTGCCTCGGCGGGTTCCGCCGCAATTCAGCCTAATCTTCACTCGTGCCAGAGTCCGTTGACCAGCCTAAGTTGCCGACCGAGTTCGCTGCCGCGTTGGAGTCATTTCGGAGTGCTGCCGTTCGCAACGAACTCGCCGTGTCTGAGATATCGGCCCCGGACACAGCCGCGCCGTGGTCGGCGGCGCTCGCCGCCAATGTGACTCCAGCGCGACACGATGCCGATTCACCCTTCGGGGGTGGGAGATTCGTGTTGCTCTACGACCCAGAAGCCCCGCAGGCCTGGAACGGCGTGTTCCGCGTTATCTGTTACGCGCAGGCGCCGTTGGAGACCGACATCGGGGTCGATCCATTTCTTGCCGATGTCGCGTGGTCGTGGCTTGTTGACTCCCTCACCGAACGTCAAGCTTTGTATCACTCGGCGAGCGGCACCGCGACTCGCGTGTTGTCGACCGGTTACGGCGAACTCGCCGGTCAAGGTGACGGTGCCCAGATCGAACTGCGCGCCTCGTGGACGCCGCTTGACCACAACATCGCTTCGCATGTCGAAGCCTGGAATGACCTCGTGTGCATGCTCGCGGGCTTGCCACCGGCGATTGAGGGAGTGAGCCTGCTGTCGGCGCGTCGGGCCGGGAATGACTAACCAGCGGCCGTCACCTCGAGAACCCGAATCCTCCGAGTCGGTCACGGACGACGAGCACCGTGCTGTCGCGGAGCATAGCGACGCGCCGCACGCTGCCGTCGACGTCATCGACAATCGTGACGACTACCTCAAGGCAGTGCTCGCGATTGCTGCCGGAACAGGTCCCGTGGCAATTGATGCCGAGCGCGCATCCGGCTACCGCTATTCACAACGCGCGTACCTGATTCAGATATTTCGGCGGGATGCCGGTACGTTTCTCTTCGATCCCATCGGAATCGGCCGGTTCGCCGAGCTTGACGCCGCGATCAGCTCCGAGGAGTGGATTCTGCACGCGGCAAGTCAAGATCTCACGTGCTTACGCGAGGTCGGGCTGAATCCGACCCGCCTGTTCGACACCGAGCTTGGTGCCCGCTTGGCCGGGCTGTCGCGAGTAGGGCTCGGCGCTGTCGTCGAGGAGCTTCTCGGCATCCACCTGGCGAAAGAACACTCAGCGGCTGACTGGTCAACGCGTCCACTCCCCCAGTCCTGGCTCGTGTATGCGGCGCTCGACGTCGAGCTTTTGGTCGACTTGCGCGAGGCGCTTGGTGGGATCTTGACTCGCGACGGGAAACAGCAGATCGCCGATCAGGAGTTTGCGACGGTTCTCGAACGGGACTTCACAGTGGTGCGCTCAGAGCCGTGGCGAAGACTCAATGGGTTGCGCGCAATCCGCAGTCCACGCAATCTCGCCGTCGCAAAAGAGTTGTGGATGGCACGAGACGCCTACGCCCGCGAAATCGACACGGCCCCGGGCCGACTCGTTCCAGACTCCGCTCTCGTCGCGGCATCCAAAATGCCGCCGGCAACCAAGCGAGACCTCGTCGCCATGAAGGAGTTCACTGGTCGCGCGAGTAGACCACAGATTGACCGCTGGTGGGACGCCATCCAAACGGGTCTTGCGGTTGAAGAACTTCCGGTCCTGCGGGTCGTTGGCGAGAGCATCCCACAACCTCGAGTCTGGGCCGAGAAGAATCCAGAAGCTGATAAGCGACTGAAGGCAGCGAGGGCCGCGCTTGCTGTCGTGGCTGATGCGCTGACAATGCCGCTGGAGAACCTACTGACACCCGACCTGTTGCGGCGGGTTGCGTGGAGCCCTCCAGCACCGGCGGATGCCGCGACGATCCGTGTGGCTCTCGCCGAGTGGGGAGCCCGCCCGTGGCAACTTGACGCAACTGCACAGCAAATCGCAGCAGCCTTTGTCGAGGCGAGCCAAATAGTCGAGGACACACCAGAACAGACCTCGTAGGAACCGTCAGTCCGTTCCCTCGCGAAATCGAGCCGCAATACGATGGCCACTGAACATCGATCAGTGGAGGCATCGTGGCCGAGAGAAGTGAAATCGTCTTTGTCGACGGGGTACGCACCCCCTTCGGTCGGGCCGGCGAGAAAGGCATGTACTGGAACACTCGGGCCGATGACCTCATCGTTAAAGCGATGATCGCACTCCTCGAACGGAATCCGAGCATCCCCAAGGAACGCTTCGATGACGTCGCAATCGCCGCGACCACCCAACAGGGCGATCAGGGCCTGACGCTTGGCCGCACAGCGGCACTCCTCGCTGGCTTGCCGCGCTCAGTGCCTGGATACGCGCTGGATCGCATGTGTGCCGGTGCCATGACAACCGTGACGACCATCGCTGGAGCGATCGCATTCGGCGCCTACGACATCGGTATTGCTGGCGGGGTTGAGCACATGGGCCGCCACCCGATGGGCTTCGGTGCCGACCCGAACCCGCGGTTTCTCGCCGAGAAGCTAGTGAGCGCCGACGCACTCAATATGGGAAACACGGCCGAGCGCATTCACGATCGCTTTCCGCATCTGACCAAGGAACGCGCTGATCGTTTCGCGATGGCAAGCCAGCACAAGGCGACGGCTGCGTATGACGCAGGCAAGATACAACCGGACCTTGTGCCGGTCGCGATCAAGACCACTGAGGGCTGGGGGCTTGCGACCCGAGATGAGGGGCTTCGACCAGAGACAACACTCGAAGGACTTGCCGGGCTGAAGACTCCGTTCCGTCCCCACGGTCGGGTCACGGCTGGCAACGCGTCCGGGCTTAACGATGGAGCGACGGCCAGCATCATCGCGAGTGTTGCGGCCGCCAAGGAGTTTGGCCTTGCCCCGAAGATGAAGCTCGTGAGCTTTGCCTTTGCCGGAGTCGAACCCGAAATCATGGGGATCGGGCCAGTGCCGTCAACCGAGAAGGCGCTCCGCAAGGCCGGACTTGCGATCAACGACATCGGGCTCTTCGAGCTCAACGAAGCGTTCGCGGTGCAAGTGCTGTCGCTGCTCGACCACTTCGGAATCGCTGACGACGATCCTCGGGTGAACCAGTGGGGCGGCGCAATCGCGATGGGTCATCCGCTCGCCTCGTCTGGAGTACGACTCATGGTGCAACTCGCCGCGCAGTTCGCCGAGCGACCAGATGTGCAGTACGGCCTCACCGCGATGTGTGTCGGCCTCGGACAGGGCGGCTCAGTCATCTGGGAGAACCCGCTGTACAACGGAAAGAAGAAGTGATTATGGCGACAACTACCCCTGACCAGTTCGCCACCCTCGCTGCCCTTGACCCCGACGAGGTCATCACGCACTCCTACGTTCGCGACGTTCCGCTTGCGAGCGGAAAGACGCTTGCCCTTGTCACCCTTGACAACGGCAAGGACCACACCCGACCGAGCACGCTCGGCCCCAACACTCTTCTCGAGTTCGCAGGTGTGCTCGACGCGCAGAAGGAACGCGCTTCCCGCGGAGAGATCCAGGGTCTCGCCGTAACGGGCAAGCAGTTCATTTTCGCAGCGGGGGCTGACCTGTCCAAGGTCGGCGAGATACCAGACCGCGAGACCGGAAAGGCCATGGCGCAGCTCGGCCACTGGGCGCTTGGAAAGCTCAGCGAGCTTGGCGTGCCATCCTTCGTCTTTACGAACGGGCTCGCCCTCGGCGGTGGAGTCGAAATCGGCCTTAACGCTGACTACCGCACGATCGACGGCTCAACGGCTGGCTTCGCACTGCCAGAGGTGTTTCTGGGCATTATTCCGGGGTGGGGCGGCGCGTGGCTACTCCCGAATCTCATCGGGATCGAGAACGCACTCGAGGTCGTCATTTCAAACCCATTGAAGAACAACAGGATGCTCACCGGCCAGCAGGCTTTCGATCTCGGGATCGCGGACGCGATCTTCCCTGCCGCGAACTTTCTCGAGGACTCGATCAAGTGGGCTGACGGCGTCCTCAGCGGAGCCATCAAGGTCAAGCGGAAGAACGAACCCGGCAAGGTTGAGCGACTCGCAAAATGGGACATCGCGATTGGGATCGCCGAGAAGACGCTTGCGAGCCGCATCGGCAAGGTTGCCCAGTCGCCGTATCGTGCGCTCGAGTTGCTGAAGTCGGCGAAGAGTGTCGACAAGAAGAAGGGCTTTGAGCTCGAAGACGAGGCACTCGCCGACCTGATCTCTGGCGATCAGTTCCGAGCCAGTATCTATGCATTCAACTTGGTACAGAAGCGCGCAAAGCGTCCGGCTGGGGCACCTGACAAGACACTCGCCAGACCGGTCACCAAGGTTGGCGTGATTGGCGCCGGGCTGATGGCGCGACAATTCGCACTGCTGTTCGTTCGTCGCCTGCAGGTTCCTGTCGTCATCACCGATCTCGATCAGGGACGAGTGGATGAGGGCGTCGCTTGGATTGGTGGCGAAATCCAAGCGCTCCTGGCAAAGGGTCGCATCTCACAGGATGAGTCGAATCGACTGACAGCACTTGTGACCGGCACGACCGACAAGTCAGATTTTGCAGACTGCGATTGGGTGATCGAGGCAATCTTCGAAGAACTCGAGGCGAAGCAGGCAGTCTTTGCCGAGGTCGAGCAGTACATCAGCGCCGAGACGGTTCTCGCAACAAACACCTCTTCGCTGTCCGTTCAGCAGATCGGCGCGAAGCTCGCCCACCCCGAGCGTGTTGTCGGCTTCCACTTCTTCAACCCGGTCGCTGTCATGCCGCTCGTTGAGGTCGTGAAGACCCCAAGCACAACGGATGAGACCCTCGCGACGGCCATGGCGACGGCAGCAAACCTTCGCAAGAACGCGGTCATCACCCGCGACACCCCCGGCTTTGTGGTCAATCGCATCCTTGCGAAGGTACTCGGCGAAGCCATGCATGCCGTGGACACCGGAACACCGTTTGAGGTGGTCGAAGAATCGACGCGGCCATTCGGCCTGCCCATGACACCGTTCGAGTTGCTCGAACTCGTCGGCCTTAAGGTCGGCGCTCATGTGCTTGACACCCACCACGCGGCATTCCCAGATCGCTTCTTCGACAGCGCCAATCTGCACAAGCTGGCCGAGCTTGGGCGGATTTTTGAGCGCGATACGAAGGGCAAGATCAAGGGCATCGACAAAGCTGCCATCGAGATTGTCCAGGGCGGCTCGACGCCGATCACGGCAGTCGAGCTGCAGCGGCGGATCGAAGACGGCCTCGCCGATGAGATCAATCGGATGCTCGATGATCACGTCGTTGAGGCAGCCGAAGACGTCGACCTGTGCCTGATTCTTGGCGCTGGCTATCCGTTCCAGATGGGCGGCGTAACTCCGTACCTTGACCGTTGCGGCGCTTCAGAGCGCGCGTTCGGCGGCACCTTCCACAACCCCAGAATCGCTGGGGTGAGTTAGTGGCCGAGGTGGGCGTCGCCGAGGCCTAATTGACGCGAGTTTCGACGGATGATTCATCGTGGAGCGGTCTGGCGATCGGAATCTTGCTGCCGAGCACCTGCGCAACAACATCACGGGCAATCGTCTGCGCTGTGAGACCGACCTGCTCGAGAATGAAAGCGCGGCTGCCGTGATCGAGAAACTCATCAGGCAAGCCAAGCTCATCGACGGCAGTGTCGACCCCGGCAGCCCTGAGGTCTTGGCGAATTCTTGTGCCGATCCCGGCGACCTTTACACCGTCTTCTATGGTCACAACAATCCGGTGGTCTGCGGCAAGCTCGACAATGCTCTTCGGCACCGGAATAACCCATCGAGGGTCAACGACGGTTGCGCCGATACCCTGAGCGGCGAGACGCTCAGCGACCTCGAGTCCGAGCCCGGCCATCGGCCCGACTGTGACGATGAGCACATCTTTGTGGGAAGCCTCGCGAAGCACATCAACCCCGTCACGGGTGCGTCGCACTGCGTCGAAATCGCTTCCGACTTCTCCCTTCGCGAACCTCACGACGGTCGGCGCATCTTCGACCGCAACAGCTTCGCCGAGTTCCTCGCGCAGGCGAGTTGCATCACGCGGCGCCGCAATTCGAATGTGCGGCACGACTTGGAGCAGCGCGAGGTCCCACATCCCGTGGTGGCTCGGCCCATCGGGTCCGGTCACACCGGCCCGATCGAGGACGAACGTCACTCCAGCCTTGTGCAAGGCAACATCCATGAGCACCTGATCGAACGCGCGGTTCATGAACGTCGCATACAGCGCGACAACCGGGTGCAGACCGCCGTAGGCGAGCCCCGCAGCTGACGTCACAGCGTGTTGCTCTGCGATACCGACATCCAGAACCCGATCGGGATACTTGTCTGCGAACTTGTGCAGACCGGTCGGGCGAAGCATCGCGGCAGTGATCCCGACGATCTTTTGATTCACATCGGCCAACCGAACGATCTCATCGGAGAACACCGAGGTCCATGATGGCGCGCCGCCGATTTCGATCGACTCACCGGTCTCTGGATCGATCTGACCGACCGCGTGAAACTGGTCAGCGGTGTCTTTCAGCGCTGGCTGATAGCCGCGACCCTTCTCGGTGATCGCGTGCACAATCACGGGAGCGCCATAGCTCTTTGCTCGCTTGAGCACCGCAATCAACGCGGCGGTGTCGTGGCCGTGGACGGGACCAAGGTACTTAATATCGAGATTCGAGTAGAGCGCTTCGTTGTTCGAGAACCTCGAAAGGAAGCCGTGCGCTCCCCCGCGGATCCCCCGATACAGCGCTCGCCCCGGCGGGCCAAATGCTCCGAAGACCTTCTTCGTCGTTGAGTCGAGAGTGCGGTACGAACGCCGCGTCCGAACGTCGTTGAGGAAGTGCGCCATGCCGCCGATCGTCGGAGCATACGACCGGCCGTTGTCGTTGACGACGATCACCAAATTTCGACTGTTGTCATCGGTGATGTTGTTGAGTGCTTCCCACGTCATACCACCGGTCAGCGACCCATCACCGACGACAGCGACGACGTGCCGATGAGTTTGACCGGTCATGGTGAAGGCTCGGGAGATCCCGTCAGCCCAGGACAGCGAACTTGACGCGTGCGAGCTTTCAACGATGTCGTGCGGCGACTCAGACCGCTGAGGATAGCCAGCGAGCCCGCCCTGCTGCCGCAGTCGGCTGAAGTCCTGCCTTCCGGTCAAGAGTTTATGCACGTAGCTCTGGTGTCCCGTATCGAAGATGATGGGGTCGTTTGGGGAGTCGAAGACGGCGTGAATCGCGATCGTCAGTTCTACGACACCCAGGTTTGGCCCGAGGTGCCCTCCGGTCTTCGAGACCTCACGAACAAGGAACTCGCGGATCTCGGACGCCAACTGGTCGAGCTGTGCGGCGCTGAGTCCATCGAGATCGCGTGGACCGGAAATGCTGGCGAGCAGTGTCATCCCAATACCCTAAACGAGCGATCTCAGCACATACTGCAGGATGCCGCCGTTTCGGTAGTAATCGGCTTCTCCCGGAGTGTCGATTCGCAGCGCGGCGTCGAACTCGATCGTTGCGCGACCCGGCGCGGAGTGCGCGCTTGGCCTCGCCGTCACGTGGAGCGTCTTTGGAGTCCGCCCGTCGTTGAGCTGTTCGACCCCATCGATATCGATGACCTCCGTGCCGTCGAGCCCGAGTGATGCCCAGGTCTCTCCAGCCGGGAACTGCAGTGGCAGCACTCCCATCCCAATGAGGTTCGACCGGTGAATGCGCTCAAAACTCTCGGTGATGACGGCCTTGACGCCGAGCAGGGAGGTTCCCTTCGCCGCCCAGTCACGGCTTGACCCAGAGCCGTACTCCTTGCCACCGAGGATCACGAGCGGTGTGGCATCCGCCGCATAGTTTTGCGCAGCGTCGTAGATGAATGACTGCGGACCATCCGGCCGGCTGAAGTCCCGGGTATAGCCGCCCTCGACGCCACTGCCGCCGTTCGACTGTGCGAGAAGTTGGTTCCTCAGGCGGATGTTGGCGAAGGTTCCGCGAATCATTACTTCGTGGTTGCCCCGACGAGACCCGTATGAGTTGTAGTCGAGTCGATCAATGCCGTGCGCGTCGAGGTATTTTCCCGCCGGGGTGTCTGCCTTAATCGAACCGGCGGGACTGATGTGGTCGGTCGTTACCGAGTCACCGAGCGTCGCGAGAACGCGCGCGCCTGCGATGGATGAGACCGGGGTGATCTCCATCGTCATGCCATCGAAGTACGGTGGCTTGCGAACGTACGTCGATGCCTCATCCCATTCGAACGTCGAGCCGGTCGGGGTCGGCAAACTGCGCCAACGCTCATCGCCGTCGAAGACGCCAGCGTACTCGTGGGTGAACATCTCTGTGCTAATCGAGGAATCGATCGTGCTTTGAACCTCCGCGGCATCCGGCCAGATATCCTTCAAAAACACGTCGTTGCCGTCGCGGTCTTTTCCGAGCGGATCGATTTCGAAGTCAAAATCCATCGAACCGGCGAGCGCGTATGCGATCACAAGCGGCGGAGAGGCGAGGTAGTTCATCTTGACGTCTGGGTTGATCCGGCCCTCGAAGTTGCGGTTGCCAGACAGCACCGCGGTGACCGCGAGATCGTTGCTGTTGACGGCGGCGGAGATCGCGTCATCGAGCGGACCAGAATTGCCAATGCACGTTGTGCAGCCGTAGCCGACTGTGTAGAAGCCGAGGTCTTCGAGGTAACCGGTGAGTCCGGCCTTCTCGTAGTAGTCGGTAACGACCTTTGAGCCCGGCGCCAGTGTCGTCTTGACCCACGGTTTCGACGTGAGTCCCTTCAAGGAGGCATTCCGCGCGAGTAGACCGGCAGCAAGCATGACCGAAGGGTTTGAGGTGTTCGTGCACGAAGTGATCGCGGCGATGGCGACGGCTCCGTGGTCGATGGTGAACTTCTTGCCGGCCTTGGTCACAATCTTCGTTGGTCTGGATGCCGTAGCCGGGCTCGTCGAGACGTAGACGATGGTCTGGTCGATGTCTTCATCCTCCGGCGTAAAGCCTGCAGGATCAGACGCCGGGAAGCTCGCCTGGCCGGCGACATCCACCGCGTCCTTGGCGACCGTTGTATAGCTTGCGAGGTCGTGCTCAAACTGCGTCTTGGCATGACTGAGTTCCACCCGATCCTGCGGCCGCTTTGGGCCAGCGATAGACGGAACCACGGTCGCCAGATCCAGCTCGAGGTATTCGCTAAACACCGGCTCTAGCGTCGGATCATGCCAGAGCGATTGGAGTTTCGAATACGCTTCGACGAGCGCGACCTGGCTCTCACTGCGGCCGGTCAACCGCAAGTAGCCCAGCGTCACTTCGTCGATTGGGAACATCGCAGCAGTCGACCCGAACTCAGGGCTCATGTTGCCGATCGTGGCCCGATTGGCGAGCGGAACCTGCGTGACCCCCTCGCCGTAGAACTCGACAAACTTTCCGACGACACCGTGCTTTCGTAATTGCTGCGTGATTGTCAACACGACGTCCGTCGCAGTAACTCCTGCCGGAATTGCGCCGATGAGTTTGAAGCCGACGACCTTGGGGATGAGCATCGAGACTGGTTGACCCAGCATCGCCGCCTCGGCTTCGATGCCGCCGACGCCCCAGCCAAGCACACCGAGCCCGTTGACCATGGTGGTGTGCGAGTCCGTGCCGACGCAGGTGTCTGGAAACGCCCGGAGTACTCCATCGACCTCGCGCGTGTATGTGACTTTGGCCAGGTATTCGATATTGACCTGATGAACGATTCCGGTACCCGGCGGGACGACTTTGAAGTCGTCGAATGCGCTCTGGCCCCAGCGGAGGAATTGGTAGCGCTCGCCGTTTCGCTCGTATTCGAGCTCGACGTTGCGTTCGAGCGCATCAGCCGTGCCGAACAGATCCGCGATAACGGAATGGTCGATAACGAGTTCAGCAGGAGCGAGCGGGTTGACCTTTGTGGGGTCTCCGCCGAGCTCGACAACGGCTTCGCGCATTGTTGCGAGGTCGACGATGCATGGGACTCCAGTGAAGTCCTGCATCACAACGCGGGCTGGGGTGAACTGAATCTCAGTGTCTGGCTCCGCAGTGGCATCCCATGATCCAAGTGACTCGATCTGTGCTTTCGTGACGTTCTTGCCGTCTTCAGTGCGCAGAAGATTCTCGAGAAGCACCTTGAGGCTGAACGGGAGCCGCTCGTACCCGTGCACTGAGTCGATGCGGAAGACCTCGTAATCAGTGGCGCCGACGGTCAGTGTCGCCTTTGCGCCGAAACTATTTACTGCGGACATTGCTGTCTCCTTCACTGACGTTGTTGTCGGACTCCGGCCGGGGGCGCGAATACGCAGTTCGCACAAGCAACCAGGTCACCCACAGGACCGCGGCATAGAGCGGTACTCCCATGACGAGCTTGGTTGCCGCAAGCGCACTCGTCTGTTCGGCGAGATACAGGGGTCCCTGAACACCGAGCCGCAGGGCGAATAGGCCAATCCACAATCCGCTGGCGAGGTATGCCACGCGAAGCTTTGCTGGATCCTTGCGCCATTCGCCGACATCGCCCGTGAGCAGGGCAACGAGCAGTCCGACGAGGGGCCACCTCACCAGCACGCTGACAACAAAGACCGTGAGCGAAATCGCGTTGATGATGAGCCCTGGCACGAAATTGTCGTTCACGTTGCCGGTCAACAGAGCGAGCGCAGCAGACACTCCAATACCGATAACGCCAGCAACGGCTGACGTTGCCGGTGTTCGCGCGACGAGGCGGGCGACGACGAAAATCGCTGCAACTCCGATCGGGATCAGTACCGAAGGGAGCAATTGTGCAGTAACTGTGTAGGTGACGAGAAACACAAGCCCAGGCAAAATCGATTCGACCAGACCGCGTACGCCACCGATCGCGGCGAGCAACGCGCTCGCACTCGGTGCTTCGCCTGGCTGGACTTTCGCGATCCCAGCCTTTCGCGCCGCCGCGCTCAAACTCTCGCGAAAGCTCGGTGTTTCGTCTGACTGATCCACGCTGTCTCGTGAATCCTGATCCGGCTTCAGATCCCGCGAATCGTCGCCGGTCATCAGGATGCTCCGCCTGGGTTTGTCGATTCGGCCGGAGCGCCGGCCTGCGCGGTCGCCGGCATATGCAGAGGAATCAGGTCTCTCGGTGGCATCGGGGTCGTACCGCGCACAACGACGATCGAGCGGAACAGATCCTCGACCTGCGCCGCGGCATCCGGCTTCACGGCGCCTTCTCCGGCGATCACGCCACGAAGAAACCATCGAGGTCCATCGACCCCGATGAAGCGGGCCAATCGGGTACTGCCTGAAGTATCTCCCGCAACCGGGATCTCGGCTTGAACCTCTGGCCCGAATGGCCCATCAATGACTCGGGTTGACCCACCCTGCTTGCTGATCTGCTCGATGATCTGCGCGCGAATCTCGTGCCATAACCCGCTCGACCGGGGCGCCGCGAACGGCTGGATTTGCAGCGTCGAACCGGCATAGTCAAGACCGACCGCTACAACACGCTTGCTGCCCTCTTCGACCTCGAGCCTCAAGTGCAACTCCGGTCTCGGCAGAATCTTGACGCCTCCGAGGTCGACGTATGGTCGAACCGCGTTCGCCTCGCTCTCGTCGAGCGGACCGTTGATTTCACGATCGGCCGGGGCGGACTTTGGCGTCTCGATTTCGTCGCCGCCATCTGATTCAGTACTTGAGCGGGAATCGGGACCGGTCGAGCCGGTGTCTGCGTCACTCACGAATGAACTCCTCGTTCTGCGGGGTAGCGGAAGCTTGGCCACGTACGTCGGATCGGACGCCCGTTGACCCGAAACCAGACGGGCCGCGGTGGCTTCCCGGCAGTTCTCGAACTGGCACGAATGTCGCCCTTGACACTGGCATCACAATCAGTTGGGCGATTCGATCACCGAGCGCTATGGCGAATGATCGCTCAGCGTCCGTATTCAAGAGCGTGATGCGGATTTCACCTCGATATCCCGCGTCGACAGTTCCGGGGCTGTTCACGACAGTGATGCCGTGCTTGGCCGCGAGCCCGCTGCGTGGGACCACGAAGCCGACATAGCCGTTTGGTAGGGCAAGCGAAACTCCTGTGCCAACGGTCGCTCGCTGGCCTGGAGCGAGAGTGCAGCTCTCCCCCGCGCACAGATCCGCTCCCGCGTCTCCCGGGTGTGCATAGCTCGGAATCACCCCGGATCCGAGGAGCACTTCGACATTGGCGGTCACGAGTCGAGGTTAGTCCAGAACGATGAACGAGTTGAATGCCCGTCGCGCGGTGTCTAATGGAACCGTGCCTCTCTACCGTGAACGCCTCTGGCCTGCGCCGTGGCTGTACTTCGCCACTGCGCTCGTGATTCCCGCCAGCCTCCTCGTGTTTCTTCCCATCAACTTCTTCGTCGGGGTCGGGACCGCGGTGGTGCTGTACGGCGGCTCGGTGGGGCTGCTCCTATTGGCGTCGCCGGTGATCGAGGTCGCGAACGGGCGGCTCAGGGCCGGCCGCGCCACCCTGCCGCTCGAAGCCATTGCGAGCACAGAGTCGGCACGCGGAGAATTTGCCCGTCTAGAACGCGGGCAACGACTCGACGCTCGTGCGTGGCTGCTCATACGCGGCTGGATCGGCCCCGTCATCAAAGTGGAGCTGTCGGACCCGAGCGACCCCACCCCGTACTGGTTGCTCTCGACGAGGAATCCTGAACAGCTCGAAGCCGTTCTCGCCCGAACACCGCCAAGCTGATTGCTAGGCCGCGCATTCCAGACAGACCGGTCCGAGTTTCTCGGCGTGGTGGATTTGAGAACGGTGCATAACCAGAAAACACTTCACGCACGTGAACTCGTCGGCCTGTGGTGGGAGCACAACGATGTCGAGGTCGAGATCCGACAGATCGGCTCCGGCAAGCTCGAAGCTCCCCGGATTGTCAGCGTCGTCAGCATCAATTGACCCTGATGCGCTGTCAGGAACACGCTCCTTGAGTGCCTCGATGGATTCGGAATCATCATCGGTTTTTCTCGGTGCGTCGTAGTCGGTCGCCATGCTCATCCAGTTCTCGTGTGCCGCATTCAACGGATTCGGCGCGCACAGTTTGCATGAAAGCAAACCGAATAGCAAACCATCGAACATCCGCTCAACGCTCGTCTGGGGCTCAACTTGCGGCACGCCCGCTGTATTCCCGTCAATCCAGCGCGAGTCGTGTCATCCTTGCCTCGAACAGCGAGGGCTGGAGGGCATTTCGGCATGCATGACTTGAATGTGATTGGCGTCGAAAGAGGCGCGCTGCTCGTGGCCTCAGATGACGGTACCCGCTTTCGCGTGCCGGTCGACGAGTCAGTTCAAACTCGTCTGCGGCAGTCCGTGCCCGATCAGGGCTCCGGTCGCAAACTCGCGCCGAAAGAGATTCAGGCACACATTCGCGCTGGGATGTCCGCACAGGATGTTGCAGCGATCACTGGCGTGGCGGTTGAGTACATTCAACGGTTCGAGGGCCCAGTGCTGGCCGAGCGCGAATTCGTGATCGAGTCCGCGCTGGCGGTACACGTGCACACTGCTAGCGATGTCGATCCACTCGGTCAGGGCAAGACGTTTGGCATCGCAATTCGCGAGCGAATGCGCGACCTCGGCGGAGTGAACGAACGCTGGGCAAGCTGGAAGGACGTGAGTTCTGGCTGGATCGTCAAGCTCTCGTTCACGGCCCGTGAGATCGAGCACGACGCGCGTTGGCAGTTCGAGCCGCGTAAGCGCGCTCTTGCGCCGCTCAACAGCGAAGCGATCGCGCTGTCTCAACAGGGGGATGCCGGTGGGATCCTGATACCGCGGCTGCGCGCTGTTGCTCCCTCTTCCCAAGCAAGTGACCAAGCGCGTTTCGACAGTGGGGCATTCGAACCGCAGCCCCGTGCTGGCGAAAGCGACCGGAGCAGCGTGGCTACTGAGGTGGACGCGGGTGAGCCAGAGTTGGCTGCAACGGGTCCGCTTCTTGAACCTGTCCCGTTCGGCCGCATGGCTCAACGGGAAGCGGAAGCAACCCAGTCAGGCAACCAGACCGCCGACCTACTGGAAGCGCTTCGACGTCGACGTGGCGAGCGCGAACGAGCGAACTTCGATGACGATGCAGAATTGACCGACCTAGCCGCCCAACATCCACTGACCGGCTCGATTCGACTTGTGGATGTTCCGCACGACGGTTTTCTCTCTGAGCCAGTCTCTGGATCCCCGCGCGCGACCGCGCCGCAACCAGGGGTCAAAAGTAAGAAGGGGCGGGCAACAATGCCAAGTTGGGATGAGATCGTCTTCGGTGCCAGGCCGGACGACGACCTGGCCTGAGCGGTCTGCGCTCGACCAACAACGACTTGGCCTTGGGGGATCCGACGCCCATCACCCGGCGAAGGCCCCGAAGCGCAGCAGTGGAACTCTGGTCTCCGCTGCAGACCATGAGCCGTGCTGGCCGATCATCGAACGGGCGGTGCTGACGGTATCTCTGGAGTCGTAGTAGGCAATATTTTTTCGCGCGGCTACCACGATGTCCCCGATCCGTGGCCGAACCGCTGGGTCGACGTCGCCGAACCAACCGGCCGTGATCGCCTCGTCCCTGGAGACGACCCAGGCACGCGACGACTCGGAGACCCGCCACGCGTCAAGAAGCCGTTCTCGAACTGCGGGTGAGGCATCCGATTCGATGTGGAGTTGGAGGCATCGCGGGTCTCCAGCAACGAATCTCAGCCCGTCGACGAGCGCTGCAACGGAATCGAAGAGCACGTGCGAATGCGGTTCGACATCGAGCACGCCGTGATCCGCCGTGACGAGAAGCCCGGTGCTTGGCCCGATTTCGGCTTTCAGCCGACTGAGTGCTGCATCGGTCTCTTCGAGTGCCTCGAACCACGCTCGGGACTGCCAGCCGTATGCATGCGACGCAATGTCGAGCTCAGGGACGTAGACGTAGCTGAGTGCAGCTGAACCGGTCGCAGCGAGTTCGGCGGCTTGCAGCATTCTGTCGGCAATGCGCGGAGCACCGTGGTAGCTGGCGCCCCTCAGCACCGCTTTGGTGTACCCGGAATCGCGGAAGCGCTCAGGGCCGATCGCTGCAGAACTTACGCCGACCTCGGCTGCCCGTTCAAAGATCGTTGGAACACGCTGCCAAGTGAGTGGGTCGAGACGGTCATCCCAACCGGTGAGTTGGTTGACGAGCCGGCTGTGCGCCGCGTCGAGCACCGAGTACCCAACGAGCCCGTGTTGGCCAGGAGGGGCTCCGGTCGTGAGCGTCGCAATCGCCGCCGCAGTCGTGGTTGGAAAGCCGCTGTGGATGATCGACGTCGGTGACAACGCTGCGCTCAGTACCCGTGCATGCCCGGCGCGCGCGCGCAGCGCCTCGGCACCGAGCCCATCAATGAGCACAACGATCGCCTGCTGGACGGGGGCAAGTTCGAGTCGATTCGGCGCACCCGAGACGGCCGAGACGCAACTTTGCAGCACGTCGGCAAGGCTGATCGCGTCACGAGGGACCGCCGGTAGCATGGGGGCAATCCTATGGCTACCACCAATTCCACCTCCGTCGATGACGCCTCAGGCGAACGAATCGAAGACGTCGATGTCACGGCCGAAATGCAGGGCTCGTTTCTCGAGTACGCCTATTCGGTGATCTATTCGCGTGCGCTCCCCGACGCCCGCGACGGCCTCAAGCCAGTGCAAAGGCGCATCCTGTATCAAATGACCGAGATGGGCTTGCGGCCAGATCGAGGTCACGTCAAGTCGTCGCGAGTCGTCGGTGACGTCATGGGCAAGCTTCACCCGCACGGCGACGCTTCGATCTACGACGCGATGGTACGGCTGACACAGGACTTCGTGCTCCGCGTTCCCCTGATCGACGGTCACGGCAACTTCGGGACTCTGGACGATGGGCCGGCTGCACCTCGGTACACCGAAACTCGGCTGCAGGCAGCGGCGCTCGCGCTGACCGACGACCTTGACGAAGACGTTGTGAACTTCGTTCCGAACTACGACAACTCGTTGATGCAACCCGAAGTGCTGCCCGCCGCCTTCCCCAACCTGTTGGTGAACGGCGCAAGCGGCATAGCGGTCGGGATGGCCACCAACATGGCCCCTCACAATCTCATCGAGGTCATTGGGGCCGCGCGGCATCTCTTGGAGCACCGGGATGCAAGCCTGGAAGATCTCATGGCTTACGTGCCAGGTCCCGACCTGCCCACCGGCGGCACGATTGTTGGCCTCGATGGCATTAAGGATGCATACGCAAGCGGCCGCGGTGCGTTCAAGACTCGCGCGAAGGTCACAGTCGAGTCACTCTCAGCGAGGAAGACGAGCTTGGTGGTGACCGAGCTGCCGTATCTCATTGGCACCGAGCGCGTCATCGAGAAAATCAAGGACGGCGTCAACGCAAAGAAGATCAACGGCATTTCGGACGTGACGGACCTCACCGATCGCAAACACGGGATGCGACTGGTTATTGGCATCAAGACCGGCTTTAGCCCCGATGCTGTTCTGGAGCAGTTGTACCGTTTGACCCCGCTCGAAGAGAATTTCTCGATCAACAATGTCGCGCTCGTTGACGGCGGACCGCGCACACTCGGCATCAAGGAGCTTCTGCAGGTCTATCTCGACCATCGGCTTGCAGTCGTACGCCGGAGGAGCGCTTTCCGACTCGCGCGTCGCAAAGAACGGCTGCACCTCGTTGAGGGACTGCTCATCGCGATTCTTGACATCGACGAGGTCATCCAAGTGATCCGCCAAAGTGACGATGCCGAGCAAGCTCGAACTCGCTTGATGGATGTCTTCGACCTGAGTCAAGTGCAGGCCGAGTACATCCTCGAGTTGCGGCTACGCAGGCTCACGAAGTTCAGCCGTATCGAACTTGAGGCGGAGGCCGATGCCTTGCGTGCTGAGATCGCCGACCTTGAAGCCGTGCTCGCTGATGCAGCGCGAATTCGTCAACTCGTCTCCGATGAACTTGACGCGGTCGCGGAACGGTTCGGAACCCCGCGGCGAACACTGCTGACTGAAGCGCGGGCAAGCGTCGCGACGACATCGGCAACGCGGGCAGCCCCTCCGAGCCTCGAGATTGCGGATGCCGCGTGCGAAGTGTTGCTCTCGACGACGGGTCGTGCAATCCGAATCGACCTCGGCGACGATGCGCTCAACGGAACACCTCAAGGCGTACCCGTTCGCCGGCGAAGCAAGCACGACGCAATTCGGTCGCGGATCACAACGACAAGCCGAAGCGAGATCGGTGCAATCACGAGTTCTGGTCGACTCATCCGTTTCACCGCGGTCGATCTGCCGGCCGTGCCTGCGAACTCCATTCAACTCGCGGCCGGTGCGAAGATCACTGAGTATCTCGCGACTGGACCACAGGAGCGTGTCCTCGGACTTGTGTCGCTCGACGGTCAGCCGATCGCCCTCGGCACCAGACAAGGCATGGTCAAACGGGTAGCGACAGGCTCGTGGCCGAACAAGCCGGACTTTGAAGTGATCGCTCTTCGGCCCGGCGACGAGCTGATCGGCATGACCCAAGGCGGCGAAAACGAGGAAGTCATCTTTGTGACGAGCGATGCGCAACTGCTGCGCTTCGCGGCATCCACGGTTCGCCCGCAAGGGTGTTCTGCGGCAGGGATGGCCGGGGTAAACCTTGCAACGAAAGCAACCGTGCTGTTCTTCGGTGCGATTGTTCCGGGCGACGACGTTGTCGCTGTCACCGTATCGACCTCGACCGCGACGATCGTTGGAGTTGACCCGGGACGTGCCAAGGTCTCGGAGATTTCGGAGTTCCCGAGCAAGGGTCGAGCCACCGGCGGAGTTCGGGCCCACGCCTTCCTGAAGGGTGAGGACGGACTCGCAGTGGCGTGGGTTGGTCCGGCACCAGCCGTCGCTGTCGGCACCGACGGCTCGATTCGACAGCTGCCAGAGACCCGGTCGAAGCGCGATGCCTCTGGCTCCGCTCTCGACGCTGTGATCGGGTCGATCGGCTCCTCGATCTAGCCGTCAAAGGCCGAGCTCACACGTGCGGTACGACGCCGTGCCATGCGATCCGTCGCTCGCGACGAGGGTCTTCTTCGACCCGATCCTCCCGGTCAATGATGAGGGTGCGCCGACGACGACGGGTGTACTTCGGCCAATCGTTGCCAGGGGCATCCCCGAGGGCGAATGAGAGCCATCGCTGCCGCATGCGGCGGCCAGCGCGCGCGAAGGCTCGGCGGCCTCCGAGGATGCCAAGTCCGCGCCCGACCACTCCGTTCATGCGATCGAATAGCGCGAACAACTCGAGTCCGTGGGTGGCGTCCAGCGCCATCACTCGCAAGAGTCGCGGGGCGATGTCGAAGCGATAGAACCAGACCTTTGCGTACTGTGCGTGTCGCTCAGCAACCTTGATCGAGGGGTACCAGAACGCGAAGTCCCCGGCGAAATCGGCGGCGGCTCGATGGGCGGGAAGACCAGGATACTGTGCCTTGAGCGCGCGACGCGATCGCTTTCTGGTTCGCGCAAAGATTGCCCGGATGCGGGGCGGTGTCGTGACAAGAATGTCAAGCCTCCCGCGAAAGAGCGAACCCTCACGGTCATTCGTGCCGATGATGAGTGGAACAGGATGGGCTCGACCTTCCTTGAATGCGTCGAGTGGTCGCTCCGGCAGAAACTCCCCGTCGATGACGGGTGCAAGACACACGGTTCCCGGAAACCGGTCAGGAGTCATCAACTGAAGCCGCGTTGTTGCGCGGACGATTTGCTCGAACGGTGCCGACATGAGCAACTCGCCGACGTCTTCCGATGCAGTGCTTTCGGTACTCGAATTATCGACCACTTCGCTCAGCAGTTCCACGAACTGTTGAGCCCAGATCGCCGTGACGTCGGGTGGGTAGATCGCATTGGTCGGGGAGCTCTGCGCGATCGCGCGCCAAAACAGGTTTGCTGCCTTCGGGACCGTCATGAGCGTTGTGACGGCGTTACCGCCCGCTGATTCACCGAAGATCGTGACACGTTCCGGGTCACCACCAAAACCTCGAATGTTCACGTGCACCCAATCGAGCGCCGCAACCTGATCGCGAAGGCCCAAATTACTTTCGAAAGTGCGAGACCGCGTCGTAAACGAGCTGAGGTCAAGGTAGCCAAGACCGCCAAGTCGATACTGGATGTTCACAAACAGCACCTCCCCGCTCCTGACCAGAGCTTCTCCCTGCTTGAGAATCTCACGGGCCGAGCCGACACTGTATGCGCCGCCGTGAATGAAGACCATAACTGGCAGCGGCCCGTCATGGCTCGGCGGCGTAATCACGTTGAGTGTTAGGCATTCTTCAGACATCGGCGCGTTCGTGCGAACCCTAAACTGACCGTTCCGATCCTGCGGCGCGATCGGGCCGAACTCGCTTGCAGCGCGCACGCCGTGCCAGGGGACGACCGGCTCAGGAGCCCGAAAACGACGCCCACCGGTCGGTGGCGCGGCGTATGGGATGCCGCGCCACATCCGCAAGCCACGCCGCAAGAAGCCCTCGACGACTCCCCCGGTGACCTCGACGCGCACGCGGCGCAGTCTACGGAGGCCAAGTGAACACTGTGCGCGATGCCTTCAGAGCCCGATGAGGCTCAGATATCAATACGGTCGCGATCAAGGCCCTGGCCGGCGATGATGAATTGCTTGCGGGGAGCGACATCGTTGCCCATGAGCAACTCAAAAACAGCCGTCGCCTGCTCCGCGTCGCCGATGTTGACACGACGTAATGTGCGGTGGGCTCGATCCATTGTTGTAGTCGCGAGCTGGTCCGCGTCCATCTCACCGAGGCCCTTGTAGCGCTGAATGGGTTCTTGATACCGTTTGCCGCTCTTCTTGAGGCTGGCGAGAACGCCATTGAGTTCGGCCTCGCTGTAGGTGTAAATCGTCTCATTAGGCTTGGATCCAGCATTCAGAACGACGACGCGATGCAGCGGCGGCACTGCCGCATAGACGCGACCATCGTGGATGATCTCGGGCATGTACCGAAAGAACAGGGTCAACAGCAGCGTGCGGATATGCGCGCCGTCGACATCCGCGTCGGCCATGATGATGACCTTGCCGTAACGAGCAGCCTCGAGGTCGAAGCTTCGACCAGAGCCTGCCCCGATCACTTGAATAATGGATGCGCATTCGACATTAGACAGCATGTCGCTCACGGATGCCTTCTGCACGTTGAGAATCTTGCCCCGGATCGGCAGCAGGGCCTGATACTCACTGTCTCGCCCGAGCTTGGCTGTGCCAAGCGCCGAGTCACCCTCAACGATAAAGAGCTCACTGTTGGCTACATCATTGGATCTGCAATCAACGAGCTTCGCGGGCAGCGACGAACTCTCGAGCGCGTTCTTGCGGCGCTGAGTTTCTTTGTGGGCTCGCGCCGAGACGCGTGACTTCATCTCGGCGACGACCTTGTCGAGCACCAGTGCGGCCTGATCCTTGTCGGATCGCTTCGGCGAAGCGTACTTCTCGGCCATCGCCGCCGCCACAACGTTTGCAACGATCGTTCGCACCGCTGGGGTCCCGAGAATCTCCTTGGTTTGCCCCTCGAACTGCGGCTCGGGCAGCCGCACCGTCAACACCGCAGTGAGGCCGGCAAGGATGTCGTCCTTCTCGAGTTTCTCGAGAGTGTTGCTCGAAGCCCGGCTCGTCGACACAACTTTCAGCCGTCTCGCGTTCTTGTCGACCTCCGCTCGCAAGAACTTGAGCATGCTTTGCTCGAAGCCAGCTTGGTGGGTTCCACCCTTCGGAGTGGCGATGATGTTGACGAAGCTTTTGAATACGGTGTCGTAGCCGGTCCCCCATCGAAGTGCGACGTCGACGCGGCACTCGCGCTCGAGCTCGGTCGGCACCATCGCACCGGTGGACTGAAGCACGGGAACGGTCTCAGTGAAGGTACCGTCGCCCGTCAGGCGCCAGATGTCGGTGATCGCGGTATCCGGAGCAAGATGCTCAACGAACTCAGCGATTCCGCCCTCGAAACTGAAGCGCTCGGTGGTTGGCTCAGCCCCGCGTTCGTCGAGAAGATCGAGGCTCAGATTCGGCACCAAGAACGCGGTTTGCCGCAATCGATCGAGCAACTCTTCGGTTTGGAAGCTCGCCCCGCGGGTGAAGATCTGCGGGTCAGCCCAGTACCGCACTCGAGTTCCAGTCACGCCCTTGGCGACCTTGCCGACGACCCGCAACTCGCTTCCCGACACGAACGGTGTGAATGGCGCGTCCGGTGTCGGCTCGCCGTGGTCGGCGAAGACTCCCGGCTCACCGCGGTGGAACGACATCGCCCAGGTCTTGCCGTCTCGATCCACCTCGACATCGAGTCGTTCCGAGAGTGCGTTCACAACGGATGCCCCTACACCGTGCAAACCACCGGATGCTGCGTAGGAGCCGGAGCCGAACTTTCCGCCGGCATGCAGCTTGGTGAATACCACTTCGACACCGGATAGCCCGGTCTTTGGTTCGATATCGACCGGGATACCCCGGGCTCGGTCCCGCACTTCGACGCTGTTGTCGGCCTTGAGCACAACATTGATGTCGTTGCCGTGCCCGCCGAGCGCTTCGTCGACAGCGTTGTCGATGATCTCCCAAAGGCAGTGCATGAGCCCGCGGGAATCCGTTGAGCCGATGTACATGCCCGGACGTTTGCGAACTGCCTCGAGCCCCTCGAGTACCGAGAGATGCCGAGCCGAATAGTCAGCGTTCGACACAATTCTCCCTCTGATTGGGTAGGGCGAGCCCGCGGTTGGGGGTTCGAGGCCATCGTTTAGCCTACGGTTACCGAAGCATGGTGGGCCGTACCAACACCCCATGACGGGGCAGCGCTACGCGTTCAGCGAAATACCCGTCAAATGTCGCACGGCTGTAACAACGGCATGCTTGTATTGACGTACGCAAGGTCATCGGATGGCCAGAATGGAGCAGCACATGTCTCAGATCGCAACCGGAAACAGCGTTGACGAACTCGAGTACTCCCTCTCTGCCCTCGACCGCTGCGACAGCTGCGGCGCCCAGGCCTACGTCCGAGTGACACTTTCCACCGGTGATCTTCTCTTTTGCGCTCACCACGGCTCGAAGTTCAAAGAGAAGCTCTTCCCGACCGCGCTGCACTGGCACGACGAATCGGCAAAGCTGCTCGACGACCGAACTGTGTAGCGATCACGGTGTAGCGGTCACGGTGTAGCGGCACCGACGACCTCGGCCGGTCCTGAGTTTAGATCGAGGAGCGAACCCGACGGTTGACCGTCGCGGCGAGAGTATCCGCCGCTTCACGCCGAAGCGAATCGGATGGCGCATCGCTGTCCTGCTGGTCAGCCAGCTCTTCAGCCAACTCCGCGGGTCTGTTGGGCGCGCGGACGTCCAGTGCAAGCGTGAGGAGCGCATCCGCAAAAGAGGGATTGCGGGCGAGAACCGGCCCGCGAAGGTGAGTCCCGAAGGCATTTCCGATGCGAGAACCCTCGTTGCGAGAGTCGCCTCCGTTGCCTCGACCAGCGACCACCGTGCCGAGAGTCAACTCGCCCGCAGCCGAAACATAGTCGCGCGAGTGGTACTCATAGCCGACCAAGCTTCCGAAGGCTGTCTCAATTACTAACGGGCCAGCGACTGGCTTATCCGCAGGCACCGCGCGGCCCGGGAATAGCCCGATTCCGGCGATCGGTTCGCTGGGGCGAAGCTCGACTTCTGTCGCGAGCAGTTCCCAGCCATTTGCCGCGGCGAGGATCGGCGTGCCAGCCGCGTGCCAGTCCATCAGGGCGGAGCGCACCTGCATCAACGCGCCGAGAAGACGAGGAGCATCCTCGTCGAATCCAGCCCCAATCACCACGATGTGTGGTTGCGCGCCCGCGAGCGCACCGTTGAGTGAGCCGCCAACCGACAGTTCGACCGTGCGCGCCTCACGGCCCGCCCAACGCGCACGCCGCGCCAACACCGTCGCGTTCTGGGCGTCTCCGTGAACATTCGACACCTCGGGGAACAGCGAGAGGATCACGAGGCGATCGCTTGTCATAATTTCGCCGCTTCAAGTTCGGCGTGAACAAGACCGTAGCGCCGACGCAGTTCGCGCATGCACGATGCAGTAAACAACACCGTCTTGCGCTCGCCGGGTGCCGTTGGCTGGGCGAGAAATGCGTCGAACGCCGAAACCAGATCGCGGTCTACTCGACCGACCGTGACACCGTCGTACATCAGCCTCAGCGCCATGTCTTCTGCCTTCGACCCGGAGACGAAGTCAACAGCTGAAAGTGAGCTGGTGTCCACCGTCCAGAGCCATGACGAGTCGTTTTCTTCGGAACCAATTGCAACGAAGATGCGATCGTTGCCAGCCTCGAGGCAATTCACGTTCAGCTGAAAGCTCGCGGTATTTTGCACGAGCACGAACTCGAGCTCGACACCGTTGATGGTGACAAGTTCGCCTCGTCCGAAGACCGGTTTGATGGCTGTCAAAGTGGTTGCGGCTAGGGAAAGGTTGAACCGGTCGCCAAGCACCATGCGGGACGCCTCGACCGCTGCAGCGGCATCGACCGCGAAGTGCGCTCCGCGCGAGGGCAGACCAATCTCGACGCTCTCGCCCAACACTGCGATTCGAGCGGAACGGCCAACTACTGCTTCGACGATGACCGCCTCTGCTGAGCTCATTCGCTCGACTGCTGTCGTCGCGTACCCGAGCCCGTGGCGCTGAGCGTTCAGCACTTCGGCAGTAACTCCGAACCAACCGACCGCAAGTTCGTTCTGGAGGCTGATCGAACGGCCAAGGGAGACAAGTGCCGCGTCATCCGCGTTCAAGACGACCGCTTCGGTCGCGCGAGCTGCGATGGTCTCGAGGAGCGATGCGACCCGGGTCATCGATTGGTACCGCTCAATGTCGTCGAGCATGACGTTCGTTAGCACCACAACTCGGGCGCTGAATTGCGCGGCAATGGCTGCGCCGTGCGCCTCGTCCAACTCGAGCACCGCGATGTCGGCGTCAACCGCGCCACGCCAATCCCCCTGGTCCAGAACGGCGGATGTAAGTCCCTGTGGCAGGTTGGCGGTCGAAGAGTTCGTGAAAACCTGAACGCCGTGCGCCGACAACAGCGCAGCGAGCATTTTCGTCGTCGTCGACTTTCCCGACGTTCCACTCACCACGACGAGACCCTCGGGGAAGCTCGCTAGGACCTTTTTCAGCAGACCCGGCGCAAGCACGTTGGTGACAAGCCCCGGCGCCCCGCTACCTTTTCCGCCGCGCAGTCGAGCGAGCAACTGAACCGCCCGGCCGACAAAGATCGCGAACGCAACGCGCATTGGGTTTACTCGAGATAGTCGCGCAGCGACTGGGAACGTGATGGGTGACGCAACTTCGCCATCGTCTTCGACTCAATCTGGCGGATGCGCTCGCGCGTCACGCCAAACGTGTCACCGATCTGGTCGAGAGTCTTCGGCATACCGTCACCGAGGCCGAAGCGCATCCGAATCACGCCAGCCTCCCGTTCGCTGAGCGAATCGAGCAGATTCTCGAGCTGCTTCTGCAGCATTGTGAAGCCAACTGCGTCTGCCGGTACGACCGCCTCGGTGTCTTCGATGAGGTCACCGAACTCGCTGTCGCCATCCTCGCCGAGCGGGGTGTGTAACGAGATCGGTTCGCGACCGTACTTCTGCACCTCGATGACCTTTTCTGGCGTCATGTCGAGTTCGCGGCTGAGCTCCTCGGGAGTCGGCTCGCGGCCGAGGTCCTGAAGCATCTGGCGCTGTACGCGGGCGAGCTTGTTGATGACTTCGACCATATGCACCGGAATACGGATGGTTCGCGCTTGGTCGGCCATTGCCCGCGTGATTGCCTGGCGGATCCACCACGTTGCGTAGGTCGAGAACTTGAAGCCCTTGGTGTAGTCGAACTTCTCGACTGCACGGATCAGACC
This sequence comes from Actinomycetales bacterium, assembly GCA_038328315.1. Lineage (GTDB taxonomy): Bacteria > Actinomycetota > Actinomycetes > Actinomycetales > Microbacteriaceae > Rhodoglobus. The sequence continues at coordinate 11,650 of JBBQLW010000003.1, read as the reverse complement.
GAGGTTGCCCTCTTGGATGAGGTCGAGAAATTGCATTCCTCGACCGGTGTAGCGCTTGGCGAGTGAGACAACAAGACGAAGGTTGGCACCGAGAAGGTGACTTTTGGCGCGTTGGCCGTCCTTGGCAACCCATAACAACTCACGTCCGAGCTGGGACTTTTGTTCGGCGGCCGACATGTGCGACAGCTTGTCCTCTGCGAACAGTCCGGCCTCGATGCGCATCGCCAGCTCGACTTCTTCTGCCGCGTTGAGCAGGGCAACCTTGCCAATTTGCTTCAGGTAGTCCTTGACCGGGTCAGCCGTGGCTCCCGTGATTGCGGAAGAGTAGACGGGAACTTCGTCATCGTCATCAACGAGTGACAGCACGAGTGCACCGGTCGGGAGCGCCTCATCCTTCCCGGTCGACTTCTCGTCATCGTCGTCATCATCGTCGGATGCCTCAGCCTCGTCTTTATTTTCTTCGCTGTCGACCTCGAGCGCGGCGACCGGCACCTCGACCTCCACGGCATCGATGTTGGCGGGGTCGATCTCCGCCGGCTCGAGGTCAGCGCCATCGGCCTCGACCGCGTCGATGTGGCCGAAGGAAGCCGCATCAGACGAAGCGGTACCAACCGAACCCGATTGTGCACCGCGCGTTGACTTCGACCGTGCTGCCGGAGCCTTCGCTGCCGGAGCCTTCGCTGCCGGAGCCTTCGCGGCAGCGGTCTTCACGGTAGGGGCTGTAGTCGGTTTCGAATCAGCATCCGCCGCAATCTTGGAAGTCGACGTCTTTGCCGGCTTCTGGGCGACAGCCTCCGCAGTGGCGGCAGCCTTTGCAGGAGTTCGAGTTGCCACGGGAGCACCTTCCGGAAGTTTTAGGGCAGTACGAAGACCCATGTCAAGTCCTTGGCCATCGCAACGAGATTTCCAGCGAATGATCCGAACCAAACCGGGTCTTAGACCCAAGTATTGCACGCTTTGACCGACGCCTTCGCCAAATGCCTGCTGTGCTTTGTCAGCCCCAGGCCGTCGATCCGCACGAAAAGCACCTGTGCGTCACCTGCACTTTGCTCTACCGAGTTGCTTGCGGGTCGTCCCCGGTCGGTCTGGTTGCGAGGAAGTTCTGCAACTCGGCAGCGATCTCGTCGGCGGTTGGCAACTCACCGTCAACGTCGGTCAGCGGTGACCGCATCGGATTGTCCTGCATATAGCTGTCGTGGCGCTCCTCGAGAGTTCCGACAAGTCGAGCCAATTCCTGATTGCTCTGAAGTTGCCCGTCAATCTTTGCGATGAAGCTCCGACCGTCCTCGCGCAGTTGATCGGTTGGGAAGATCAACCCGGTTGCTGCACTGATGCTCTCGAGCGCCGCAACAGCGGCAGCCGGGTACTGGGTGTCAGCCAAGTAGTGCGGAATCAGGAGCACGAACCCCGCTGTTGGATGTCCTAGCTCTTGGAGTCGGTACTCAATGAGGTGCAGCGCGTTCGCTGGAACTTGCGTCTGCGGGCGCCACACCGACATCGCATCCGTCAGTTCGCTGCGATTACCGCTGACCGTGACGCCAATCGGCCTCGTGTGCGGCACGGGCATCGGAATCGCATTGACCCAAGTCAATGTTGCAACGTGAAAGCGTTCGATTATTCCGACTACGGCTGCGGTAAATCGTTGCCACTGAAAGTCGGGTTCGTAGCCGGTCAGTAACAGGAACGGCTTACCGAGCTCGTCGTCGGCCAGATACAGCGCGAGTCTGGCTGGCTGGTAGTCACTGAGATGGTCCTGATCGAAAAAGACCAGTGGTCGACGTGCCCGATAGTCGAGCAGGGCGTCGCTGTCGAACTCCGCGACGAGCCGATGGTTGAGCGTCTCTAGAAGGTACTCGCTCACTTGGCTTACCGCTCCACCTGCGTCGGTGAAACCCGTGAGCCCTGCCACAAGGTGGAGGCCAGTCGGTACTGTCGCGACCTCGTCAGAAATGTCGTACAGGCCGGCCGGATCGCGCATACGCCCACTCTAACTGCGGGGCACAGTCACGAGCCCGGCTGCCAGCTCTTCCCTCGACGCTCAGAGCGAACGAGAACCGTGCCGAGGCTACGATTGCCGGATGACCGTGCCTGCTCTCTCGACTTCGACCGCTTCGCCACTCACGATTGAGGGCGACGTGCTCGTGGTCGGAGTGGTCAAGACACCCGAAGGACCGCGGCTCGCGCGCGACGAGAACGAATTCAGCGAGCTGCAGTTGGCGCTTGACTCCATCGGCGTGACTGGGGAGGTCGATGAACTGAGAAGGCTGCCTTCGTCCATCGGTGCCACCGAGAGTATCGCGCTCATTGGTCTCGGTAGCTCCGTCGGTGACAACGAGTTGCGGCATGCCGCCGGCTCTGCCGCACGCCAGCTTCGCGGCATCCGGTCGATTGTGTTTGCACTGCCGACATCGACCGAAAGTGAGCTGCTCGCTGTGCTTGAGGGGGCGGCGCTCGGTGCGTACGCATATACCGAGTACCGATCTGCATCGCGCTCCGCAAAGAAGGCGCCAGCGGAAGCGATCATTGTTGCCACAGCCGTCGCCGACGCGGCCGCGCTGGTTGAACGTGCCTTCTCGATTGCATCAGCCGTTCACGTCGTGCGCGACTTGGTGAACGCGCCCCCATCGGATTTGTACCCCGAAACGTTCGCGGACCAAGCAGTATCGCTCGCAGCCGATCTGCCGATAACGGTGGAAGTTCTGGCGGATGCTGAACTGCAGGATGGCGGGTTCGGCGGCATCCTTGGTGTCGGTCAGGGCTCGAGCCGCGGCCCACGCTTGGTAAAGCTCAGCTACGCACCACCCGGGTCACAGCGTCACCTGGCCTTGGTCGGCAAAGGCATCACGTTCGACTCCGGCGGGCTGTCCTTGAAGCAACCAGCATCGATGATCGGTATGAAGTACGACATGACGGGCGCCGCAACGGTGCTCGCCGTCATTCTTGCCGTTGCACGGCTTGAGCTGCCAGTGCGCATCACGTCGTGGATGTGTATTGCCGAAAACATGCCATCAGGTCAAGCCATGCGTCCAGGGGACGTCATCAGAATTCGCGGTGGCAAGACGGTCGAGGTGCTCAACACCGACGCTGAGGGCAGACTCGTGCTCGCTGATGGTCTCGTAGCGGCAGGCGAAGAGAACCCCGACGCCATCGTCGATGTTGCGACCCTCACCGGAGCCGCCATGATCGCCCTCGGGAATCGATACGTCGGCACCATGGGAGACCCCGACCTCGTGACGAAGGTGGTGGACGCTGCGACCCGCGTCGGCGAGACCCTCTGGCCGATGCCGATTCCAGCAGAGCTCCGCCCGCTGCTCGCCTCGGACATCGCTGACATCGCCAATATCAAGCCTGGCAACACCGCTGGCGGCATGCTCATCGCTGCGGCGTTCTTGAAGGACTTCATCGGATCGAGCGCAGACACAGATGACGCGTCCCCGATCCCGTGGGCGCACCTCGACATTGCCGGGGGTGCGAACAACGCTGCCGCAGGCTGGGGCTACACCGGCAAGGGCCCGACGGGAGTCGCGGTGCGCGCACTCATCCAGCTTGCCGAAGACTTTTCTCGACCGTAGTAATGTTCATCCAGGCGGTTACCTCCGCCAGCACCGCTCGTGCTTGTTGCTGTGTGTCGTTCGTGCAAGGCGCGTCCAGGCAAGATCACGCCGGAAGACGACATCCTGAACCGAGGAGTTGCTGGGATTGGCTGAACAGAATTTTGACCTTGTAGTACTCGGCGGCGGAAGCGGTGGCTATGCTGCCGCGTTGCGCGCCAGCCAACTCGGCATGAGTGTTGGACTCATTGAGAAGAACAAAGTCGGCGGCACCTGTCTGCATGTCGGTTGCATTCCGACCAAGGCGCTCTTGCATGCGGCAGAAGTTGCGGATGTCACGCGCGAGTCAGCCAAGTACGGCGTCAACTCGACGCTGAACGGCATCGACATCGCGGTTGTCACGAGCTACCGAGAAGAAGTTGTCTCGAGCAAGTACAAGGGACTTCAGGGGCTCATCAAGGCACGCGGTATCACCGTGATCGCTGGCGAAGGTCGGCTCGTATCGCCCACCACCGTTCAGGTCGGGGCTGACACCGTGACCGGAAAGAACGTTGTGCTCGCGACCGGATCGTTTTCCAGAACGCTTCCTGGGCTCGAGCTGGGTGGGCGGGTGATCACCTCTGAGCAGGCAATCGAGCTCGACTTCATCCCCAAGAAGGTCGCGGTGCTCGGCGGCGGCGTTATCGGTGTGGAGTTCGCAAGCGTGTGGCGCTCCTTCGGGACTGATGTAGTGATCATCGAAGCTTTGCCGCATCTCGTCCCGAACGAGGATGAATCAATCAGCAAGCAATTTGAGCGAGCGTTCCGCAAGCGCGGGATCGATTTCAAGCTCGGTGTGCGCTTTCAGGGGGTCACGCAGAACGAGAACGGTGTCATCATCACCCTCGAGAACGGCGAAATCATCGAGGCCGAGTTGCTCCTCGTCGCCGTCGGCCGCGGACCGGCGACCGCCGGGCTCGGGTTCGAGGAGGTCGGAGTCACGGTCGACCGCGGATTCGTCACCACGAACGAGCGCCTCGCGACGAACATCCCGGGTGTCTTCGCCGTCGGCGACATTGTCCCGGGGCTCCAGCTAGCCCATCGCGGGTTTCAGCACGGCATTTTCGTCGCGGAGGAAATCGCCGGTCTCGCCCCCATCGTTGTCGACGACCTCAACATTCCGAAGGTCACCTACAGCGAGCCCGAGGTGGCATCGGTTGGACTCTCCGAGGCAAAGGCGGTCGAAAAGTATGGGGCAGACCAAGTGTTCTCATATGACTACAACCTCGCCGGGAACGGAAAGAGCCACATTCTCGGAACGAGCGGTTCGATCAAGGTCGTTCGCGTGAAGGAAGGTCCGGTTGTCGGTGTGCATATGATCGGCTCGCGCGTCGGAGAACTGATCGGCGAAGCCCAGCTCGCAGTCAACTGGGAGGCGTACCCGGAGGACATTGCCCCTCTGCTCCACGCGCATCCCACTCAGAGCGAAGCGCTCGGCGAGGCGTTCCTCGCGCTGGCTGGCAAACCACTCCACGCGATCTAGGCCGCCGCCAAGCCTCGCAACTAAGCTAGACCCGCACGAGCGTCACCAAAGGAGCATCACTGATGAGCGAATCCGTTAGCCTTCCAGCACTCGGTGAGAGTGTGACCGAGGGTACGGTTACCCGCTGGCTGAAGAAGGTCGGAGATCGGGTCGAGGTCGATGAACCATTAGTCGAGGTTTCGACCGACAAGGTCGACACCGAGATCCCATCCCCTATCGCCGGGATCGTTGAAGCAATTCTGGTCGCTGAAGATGAGACGGTTGAAGTCGGAACCGCACTGGTGACTATTGGTGATGGCAGTGGAGCCGCTGCTGCCCCGGCACCACAAGCTGCTGCTGCGACATCAGACGGCGCCGCTGCTGAGCCCGCCGTTGCCGCTCCTGAGCCCGCACCCGTCGCCGTAGCCCCAGAGCCAGCACCTGCGCCGGAAGTGGTGCCGGCGCCAGCACCAGCCCCAGAGCCAGCGCCTGCTCCAGAGCCAGCACCGGCGCCCGAGGCGGCACCGGCGCCAGAGCCAGTACCGGTTCCCGCTCCGGTTCCCGAGCCGGCAGCAGCAACCCCGCCGCCGCCTGTGCCCTCCGCCGCTGAACCGCCCGCCCCCGCGTCTCCGTCCGCTGATAACGCGGCCGCTTCTGACAACGCCGCGGCTGCAGGCTACGTCACCCCACTGGTCCGCAAGCTTGCGAACGAACGCGGAGTCGACCTATCGACTGTCACTGGCACTGGCGTTGGCGGTCGCATCCGCAAGCAGGACGTTTTTGACCTCAGTGAGAACTCGACAAGCGCACCCGTCGCTACTGCGCACCATGATGCAGAAATTTCTCCTTTGCGTGGTACCACCGTCGCGATGTCACGATTGCGCAAGGTCATTGCCGAGCGCGCCGTTATCTCGATGCAAAGCTCCGCGCAGCTCACGTCGGTCGTCGAGGTTGATGTCAGTCTCGTCGCCGCATACCGCGCAAGCGTCAAGGATGCGTTCTTAGCCAAGACAGGCGTGAAGCTCACATTCCTTCCGTTCTTCGCTCTGGCGGCGACTGAGGCGCTCGCGACGTACCCGATCATCAATGCGACGATCGATGGTGATTCGATCAGCTACCCGGCGCAAGAGAACCTCAGTATTGCCGTTGACACCGAGCGAGGTCTGCTCACACCGGTGATTCGGGATGCCGCTGGAATGACCCTCGCCCAACTTGCGACCCAGATCGCCGACCTCGCCGAACGCACCCGCGAGAACAAGCTCAAGCCAGACGAGCTCGCCGGCGGTACGTTTACGCTCACCAACACGGGATCGCGCGGTGCACTGTTTGATACGCCCATCGTGTTCTTGCCACAGTCGGCGATCCTCGGGACCGGCGTCGTCACGAAGAAGCCTGTTGTCGTGAGCGACGCGAGTGGAGACGCGATAGCGATCCGGTCGATCGTGTACCTTGCGCTCTCCTACGATCACCGTATCGTCGACGGGGCCGATGCTGCGAGGTTCTTGGTCGCGGTCAAAACTCGACTCGAAGCCGGCGCCTTCTCGAGCAAGCTCGGCATCTGAACCCAGTTCGGTGGTCACTACCGGGCGCCAACCGAGTGATGAAAGCTAGGACAGATAGTCGCGAAACCGCCAACCGAGGTTTCCTTTCATCATAAGAATCGTCTTGGCGGCGTCGTTCTGACCGGCAACACTGAGCAGTACAGAATCCCCGAGCCGCTCGAGAACAGTGATGTTATCGGCGTTGAGCGACCACGGCACCGTCAGTTCAGCGCCGCCCTGAAGCGCACGGACAAGATTCTGATCATCGCTGAGCGCCGCCGAGCCGGCTTGAGCGACACCATCGAGACACAGCACGGAACGATCGCGAATGCACTGTTCACGAGCGCCAGCAAGAGCAAGAGCGGCTGCGACTGGATCATCGGCCATGATGGCGGGGTGCTGGGTGACTCTTGGCTCACTGATCTCAGCAGGCTCACTCGCGCCAGCTTCTCCCGTGTCAATCACCGGTCTATTCCCGCCGTCGACAGCTGTATCGGTGGACGTGTTCTCGCTAGCACGGTGCGGCACGATATTGATCGCGGTCACCAAGGCGACAGTGACGACGGCTGCAATCAGCCATACGCGGGGCCGAACCAATGACAGCGAAGCCCGCGCCGCCGCAATGCGCTCGGTAAGCTCGGCAGGCACACGAAGCGCGATTGCCTCGCGGGCTCGCGCGAGCGGTTTGCCGTCCGCAAGCCACTGGTCAAGCTGACCGGTCAGCCATGCCGGCAGCAGGAAAGCGGCTGTCGCCTGCGTACCGATGCGACCGCCTGTCGCGTCCTCCGCGGTGGGACCGGCGAGCTCGTGTCTGCTCGCGCGTTCGAGACCCAAACCCGGGATAGTCGGCGTTCCGGACAATGGCCCCAGATTGGGTGTTCGCTCTGAGCGAATTGATTGCCCGCCGAGCGCTGATTGCCACACCGCCTCGCGGGGAGTGGATGGAGGATCGAGATCCCACTCTTCGAGAAACTGAACCGGAGCGGCCACGCCAAGGTCGTAGAGCTTCGCGGTGAGCTCCGTCAGCACATCGGGGGTACCCGCATGAGCGTTCTCCGCGAGCCAAGCCAAAACTGCCAGCACCTCGCGATCGACTTGCACGCTGCGCAGCACACTCGCTGCAAAGTCCACGGTTGCTAAAACGTCTTGAATCAACAAGGGGTCTGCTGCCCGCCGCGCTCGCGGCATCTCCGGCTCGACCAGCACCACCGAGCCGAACCGCGCGAGGACTGGCGCCCCCAGGGACGAGAACAGCACCGACCGAGTGCTCACAGCGCCGTGCGCAACTCCGGCTGCGTGCATCCGCGCGATTGTCTCGACGATTGGCGCGGTAATCGTGATCGCCTCGCCGACGGAGAGGCCGGCCCGTTGCCGCAACAGAATCTCGAGGGATCCTCCTTCGAGCCGTTCGAGAACAAGGGCAGTACCGCCAGCCCCGGTCGCCGCGATGTCGGAAAGCCCGACCACATGTGCCCCCGCGGCGCGCTCGAGGGCCTCTACCTCTGTGAGCCAGTCGTGCTGTTGCGTACCCCCGCGGTACAACTTGATCGCTAGCGTGCCAAGTGTGAAACCGGGTGCGGCTGGGGCATCCGATTGGCCGCGCTCTGACTGCGCGTCGCGCTCGGCTCTCGCGAGATACACTTCTGCCCGCCGGCCCTCGCCGAGCTTGCGGATGATTCGGAAACCGGAGATGACGGCGGCTGCACTCACAGTTGATGGTGCAATATGGGCCAGATCCTTGGGGCACCTTCTCAACGATTCTGGATCGGTCTCGCCAGAGTCGATGCACTGGGGAGAGGCGGACGGGCGAAGACTCCGCAGCAACGCCGAACAGCAGGGCCGCGCAGCAGGCCCAGAGAAGCATCGGCGTACAATTGGGCTCGTGATTGAATTCGTGATGGCAGGGCTTGGCGCCAATGCGGTGCCATACCTCGAGGCACTTGAGCTGCAGCGAGACATCCATTCCGCCGTCGTGGGGGGCACCGCAAACGACACGGTAATTTTGCTGGAACACCCATCGGTGTACACCGCTGGCAAGCGCACAGAGGACTCCGAGCGGCCCAGTGACGGTACCCCCGTAATCGACGTCGATCGCGGCGGAAAGATCACCTGGCACGGCCCTGGACAGCTTGTCGGCTATCCCATCACGACCCTCGCGGAGCCTGTCGATGTCGTCAGTTATGTTCGTCGGCTCGAGGCCGTAGTTATTGGAGTTCTCGCGGAACTGGGCATTGACGCTGGCCGAGTCGAAGGCCGCTCGGGAGTCTGGATGAGGTACGACTCGCCGGTTGGGGCCGACAAGATCGCCGCGATCGGGATCCGCGTGGCATCCGGTGTCACGATGCATGGCTTCGCACTCAACTGCAACAATTCCTTCGAGCCGTACAGCAAGATCGTTGCGTGCGGAATATTGGACGCCGGTGTGACGTCTATTTCTCAGGAGCTCGGGAGAGATGTCAGTCCGGCTGACGTTGCACCCCTCGTTCAACGTCACCTCGAGTCAGCCCTGTCAGGAGCACACGCGTGAGTCATCCGGTCACCCCCATCCACCCACCGGCCAATCAGGTCGGCGAGCGAAAGTTGTTGAGACTCGAAGTTCGCAACGCCGAGACCCCAATCGAGCGCAAGCCGGAGTGGATCAAGACGGTCGCGCACATGGGGCCGGAATATCGGCAGCTTCAGGCACTTGTCAAGGACGAGAACCTTCACACCGTCTGCCAAGAGGCTGGATGCCCAAATATTTTCGAGTGCTGGGAAGACCGTGAGGCCACCTTCCTCATCGGCGGCAGCCAGTGCACTCGGCGCTGCGACTTCTGCCAGATTGACACCGGCAAGCCAGCCGACTACGACAAGGATGAACCGAGACGGGTTGCCGAGTCGGTCACAAAAATGAACCTCCGCTACGCGACGGTGACGGGCGTGGCGCGCGATGACCTTCCAGATGAGGGTGCTTGGTTGCACGCCGAAACCGTGCGCCAGATCCACGCCAAGAATCCCGGCACCGGTGTCGAAATTCTCGCGACCGACTTTTCCGGAAATCCCAATCTTCTCGCCGAGGTGTTCTCTTCGCGTCCCGAGGTGTTCGCACATAACGTCGAGACTGTGCCTCGAATCTTCAAACGAATTCGTCCAGCGTTCCGCTATGAACGCTCCCTTGATGTCATCACTCAAGCTCGCGCTGCCGGTCTCATCACCAAGTCAAACCTGATTCTTGGTATGGGCGAAGAGCCAAGCGAAGTCATCCGGGCGCTGCACGATCTTCATGACGCAGGCACCGACATCATTACGATCACGCAGTACCTCCGCCCGACTCCTCGGCATTTACCGGTCGCCCGCTGGGTGAAGCCGCAAGAGTTCATCGAATTCTCGCAAGCCGCAGAGGAGATCGGCTTTCTCGGCGTTCTGGCCGGACCCTTGGTTCGGTCGAGCTACCGTGCAGGCAGACTGTGGGCTCGGTCGATGCAGTCGAAGGGCCGCGAGATTCCGGAGGCGCTCAGGCATTTGGCCGACGCCAAGCTCGGCTTCGCACAGGCAGTGTCGTAAGTGCGGCACGGTGCCAGTCGAAGGGCCTTATCCTAGGGTCATGGCACGAAAGAAAGACGACACCCCGAAACCGCCGAAGGGTCCTGGGCGTCTGAAGCAGATGTATCAGGTTTTCCAGATGACGCGGCGGTATGACAGTAAAGCAATCTGGTTCTTGCTTCTCGCGTTCCTTCTCCCCATTATCGCCAGCGTCCTGTTTGCTGTTCTGATCTCCGCGGGCAACGCGCTGACGATGGTGCTGTACATCATCGCCGGCGTTCTCCTCGGCGTTCTCCTCTTCCTCATCGTTCTCGGCAGGCGAGCAGAACGCGCGGCCTACTCGCAGATTGAGGGGCAGCCAGGGGCGGTTGGCGCCGTGCTCAAGAGTTCACTTCGCCGCGGCTGGACTGCAAGCGAAATGCCCATCTCGGTTAGCCCAAAAACTCAGGATGCTGTCTACCGAGCAGTTGGCCGCGGTGGCGTCGCCCTCATCGGTGAGGGTCCCCGTTCACGCACCCAACGCATGCTCGATGACGAACGCAGAAACATCGTTCGAATCCTGCCCAACGTGCCAGTGAATGTGCTCTTCGTCGGCCCTGACCCGGATTCAACCCGGCTGCACCGAATCCCGTGGGAGTTGCGCAAACTCAAGACTGCGCTTCGGAAGTCTGAGATTCTTGCGGTCTCGAATCGCTTGAACTCTCTCGGCAAGAACGGGTTGCCGATACCAAAGGGAATCGACCCGATGAGGGTTCGAGCAGCCCGACCTCGCTAGCGACCGACCGCTCGTCGGCGGTTCCGGTAGCTGCGATTCCGGCTGGTGGTGTGGTGACCTAACGACGCACCAGCACCGTGCCAGCGAGTCGATCGTGGGCGCCCCGCTGATCGCGATCCCAAATCACGGCCGGAATCACGAGACAGATCAAGAGCGTGCGCACAATCGGTCGCCACCAACCGAGGTAGCCACCAGCGATCGGGACAACTCGCATCCCGAGCAGGAGATGGCCGAGGCTCCCGTTCGCAGTCAAGAGCAACACGATTTGCGCCGTCGCAAAGACTGCGAGGGTGGCAAACGGTTCATAACTGAAGAACGTGACCGAAACGATCACGGCAAACCCCCAGTCGATCGCGAGTGCCACGACTCTTCGAGTGAACCGCGCTACCGAGCGTGGCCCAGACGGCGGGAGCCCGAGCGATCGACCTGGCCAGGAATCGGCGAGTGATGGGGTACTGACCACCGGCAGAGTCTACCGGGGTGGGAATGCGTAACACTCTCGAAACAATTGCGTGACGCTTGCGAAACTCCGTACGCATACTCTTCTCGTTGGCGGCACCTGCTGTCGATCAGCACCAAGCTCATTGGAGTTCCTCACATGTTCAGCGATTCCTCGGACGTGCTCAAGTTCATCAAGGACACTGACGTCAAGTTCCTTGATATCCGATTCACCGATCTCCCCGGTGTTCAACAGCATTTCAACATCCCAGCGGCAACAGTTGACGAGGACTTCTTCTCCGTCGGTCAGCTGTTCGACGGC
>JBBQLW010000002.1:0-40284 GCA_038328315.1 Actinomycetales bacterium | reverse complement strand
GCGAAGGCGCGGACGAGCTTGTCGATCTGCTTCTCGCCGACCACTCGCCCGAGAAAAACGATGAGCTTCTCGGCACGCGGGCTCAGGTCGGCAACGTAGTTGTGCGCATCGATGCCGCATGAGATCGCGTACACGTGAGTGAGCGAGGTGTTCTTCTCGAGGTAGTCAGCTGCACGCTGGGTTGGGGTCGTCACGGCTTCAGCACGGCCGAAGGAACGACCGGCCGCCTTCCAGGCGAGGCCAACAGCCCACGCCTGAAGGAACTTCGGTATGACGAATGCGTAGTCCAGCAGATTCTCAGGCATCACGTGGTTGGTACCGATGAGGCGGATGCCACGCTTGGCGCCCTCGATCGTCATGCCGCGGCCGATGACGATGTGCGACTGAAAGTGAATGACATCGGGCTTCACCAGGTCAAGGATCCTGGCGCTGTTCTGCTTGATGCGCCACGGTAACGCAAAGCGGAACCACGGATGCGGGTACCAGCGCCACGAGTAGATGCGATGCACCGTGATCTCTTGACCGTCGTACGTTTCACGCAGGGCGCCGCGCTTCGTATTCGAGTAGGCCGGGGCTGCGACGTGCACGTCGTGGCCGCGCTCGCTGAGTCCCGCTGCGAGGCGCGCTATGAAGCTCGCTGCGCCATTGATCTCTGGCGCGAACGTGTCTGCACCAATCAGGATGCGCAGTCGCGGCTTGCCGATGTGCGGCGAAACACGGGGACTTGTCGTCACGTTTCGGGATTCCTTTTGGCTCTGGGACGCTGTCGCGGACGATGCCGGAGCAGGCGGTGCATGTGCACGCGGGCGGAGCAAGAGCGTCTCAATAACCTATCGCACCCGCCGCTTTGCTCGGTCTTGATCGCGGGTGAGTCAGGCCCGTGCTTGCACAGTCCGCGCTTCTGGCCTCAGGTGGGGATGGTGGCGCGCAAGAGACAACACGCCCCAGATAGCGATCGCCGCGGCGACAACGAAGGCGAAGATCGACCACAGCGGAGCACCTGCTGCTTCGCCGAGGACGATGATGCCGATTGAGACGGCGACGATCGGATCGATGACGGTCAAGCCGGCGACGACGAGGTCTGGCGGGCCAGACGAGTACGCAGTTTGCACGAAGTAGAGCCCAAAGAGCCCCGCCGCGACAAGCCCGACTACGCACAGGAGTGTGAGCCACTCGGCATCCGAGACCCTAAAAGAGTCGAGCGAAATGGTCTTGATACGGTCGATAACGACCTTCGCGAGAGTCACGACGAACCCGAACAGCATCCCGGCCCCGACGATGTAATAGGTCGGCGATACTCGTTTGCGGAAGAGCCCGAAACTTACCGCCCAACCCGTGAGCACCACCGCAAGAATGGCAAGCACCGTGATGAGCTGCACCTCGGTGATCGGCCGCGACTTGGCCACAAAGGCTGCGACCGTGACGAAGAGCCCGATTCCGACCATGCACGCCACGATCGCGCGAATCGACACCGCGTCGAGCGGGATCTTGCTGACCCGTGCATTCACGATCGCCGTAATGACCAGCGCGATAGCACCGAGCGGCTGCACAACGATGAGCGGCGCGAAGATGAGACTGGCGAGTTGGAAGACTACCGCGAGCCCGAGCATGAGAGTACCGAGCACCCAGCTCGGCCGCGCGAACAGGGCCCGCAACTGAGCCAGGTTGAGGCCGGCCCGCTGGTGATCGCCAAGGTTGCTTTCGACGATCGCAACACCCTGATGCTGAAATTGCGCGCCGATCGCCAGAAACACCGCTCCGATGAGAGCGAGCGGAATTCCGAGCGCTTGATACGGAGTGAGGGTGATTTGGTCGGCGAGTTGGATGAGGTCGATTGTCACGGCTCGTAATCTACCTGTTTCGCGGGGGATATTCTGAAGGAATGGCCGTGCGTGCGATCCGAATCACGGGTGATCCGGTGTTGCACGCGCCAGCAGAGCCAGTGACCGAGTTTGACGCTGCACTGCGCAGCCTCGTCGCGGACCTGAATGACACGATGCACGAGGCACCAGGAGTCGGCCTAGCTGCCCCTCAGGTTGGAGTGCCGCTGCGCGTGTTCGTCTACGACTGGATTGACGACGATGACGTGGCGTTCAGCGGTGTTGCGATCAATCCGGAGCTCTGGATCGCGCCGACCCCGATTGGTGAGGCGGATGACGACGACGAATCAGAAGGCTGCCTCTCGATCCCCGGCGAACGCTTTGCACTCCGACGCTCCCCCGCCGCGATCCTGCGTGCTGTTGATCTCGCTCAGAAACCCTTCGAGGTGCGCGCCGAGGGTTGGCTCGCCCGAATCTTCCAGCACGAGTTCGACCACCTCGACGGCATTCTGTATGCCGACCGTCTCGATCGCGACCGGCACAAGGCGGCTCAGAAGGCCATTCGAAAGCGAAACTGGGGCGTGCCCGACATGAGCTGGACGCCCGGCGAAGAGCACCTCGAGGGGTAGCCGCTGGCCCGGTGGCGAGTGCGCCAGCGTGCAGACGGCTACGTGACGAGGCGAATCAGCGCCGCCGTCGCCGCCGCCGCGATGATGACGACGATAAATGGCACACGCAGGGCGAAGAGCCCCGCCGCGACAAGCAGGGCTGGCACTCTGGCATCCAGCTGGATGCTCTGCCCGACAGCAAGAGTCTGCACCGCAACGAGCGCAGACAGCAGCGCAACCGTCAACAGGTTTGCAACACGTGCGGGGGTGGGCTTCTCGATGATGGACGGCGGCACCAGATAGCCGAGCAGCTTGAGTGCCAGCACGGCAATCGATGCAACGAGGATGATCTGCCAGACCGTCACGAGACGCCACCGTTCGCGGCTCTCGGGTCCAGCGGCGCCTCGCGCGCGCGACCCCGCGGGGCAAACCAGTTCGCAATGCCGACGATGACGGCCACAAGTGCGGCCAGCAACACTGGCAGGCCCGCGGGAAGTGCGGGCGTGAGGAGCGTCGCAACGACTGCTGCGGCGACGGCCACCACGATCGGCTGCAACTGCTTGAGCCTGGGCCATAAGAGGCCGAGGAACGCGGCGGCGGCGGCAGCATCCAAACCGTACTGGCTGACGTCGCCGATCAGGTCGCCGAGGAGCGCACCGATCAGCGTGGTCAGATTCCAACCGAGGAAAATGATGATGCCGGTCCACCAGAATCCGGTGCGCCTGGCTTCAAGCGTCGACTGGGCCATGGCGACGGCGGTTGACTCGTCGATCGTCCAGTGTGCCGCGAGTAGCTTCCTGGGCCAGCGCTCGGCCAGGATCGGTGCCATCGTGATGGCGTAGAGCGAGTTTCGCGTGCCCAGTAGCGCAGCACTGGCAATCGCTGCGGGGCCGGCGGCGGCGCCACCACTGGCAAGAATGCCGATGACGGCAAACTGCGAACCCCCGGAGAACATCAGGAGGCTCAGCACACAGGTCTGCCAAATATCGAGTCCTGCGGTAACGGCGAGAGCGCCGAACGAAACGCCGTAGGCGGCGACCGCAAGTCCCACACCGAAACTGGCGCGGATCGCCTCCATCGCTTCTGGGCTTCTGGCCAAAAAAGTCTCCCTCCGGGCACGCGACCCAGAGGGAGACTCTATCTTCTGCTTGACGCGGTGAGCGCGCCAGGCGGCGGCTACCGGCTTGGGGTTGGTGCTGGGTTGTTGGCGCGAAGCACCTCGAGGCGAGCCCGGTACTCCTTCTCGTCGATGTCGCCTTGGGCGAAACGCTCAGCGAGCGTCGCCTCAGCACTGCGGCTCGCGGCGCCCCAGCCACCGGGTGACCAGTTGCCGTGGCCGCCGGGGCCGTAGCCGCCGGGACCATAGCCGCCGGCGCGCATCCAACGTAGGCGACCAACGCTCAGGAGGACGATCAGCAGTACAACGAGCAGGAGTGGGATAAGGAAGAACAGGGCGAAGCCGAAGCCGAAGCCCACCGGGCCGCCCAGGTAGCCAGCGGAGCCGGCGATCGCAAGAGTCGAGAACACGTTGTATCCATTCACTAAGGGCCCTTGGTGGACCGTTGAGACCAGACTGCGCCAATGCTGGATTCGGCGAATCGGCCCGACGGCGACACCTCACCTACTCCGCAGGGCGCAGCAAAGAAACTCGCCCTACTCCGTTCGGCCGGGACTGACGAGCCCGGTCTCGTAGGCGATCACGACAAGTTGCACGCGGTCGCGCGCGGCAAGTTTCGACATGATGCGGGAGACGTGCGTCTTCGCGGTGAGCGGGCTCAGGAAGAGCCTCTTGCCGATCTCGTCGTTGGTGAGTCCAAGCCCGACGAGGCCGAGCACCTCGCGCTCGCGCTCGGTGATCACGCTGAGCGAGCTCGCATCCGGTGCGTCGCTGATCTCGCCGGAGAGACGCTCCAGCAGGCGGCGCGTCACGGTCGGACTGAGCAGCGCATCCCCGGCCGCCACGACTCGCACGGCGCGAATGAAATCGACGGGCTCAGTGTCTTTGACAAGAAACCCGCTCGCGCCCGCGCGAATGGCTCGGCCAACATACTCGTCAAGCTCGAAGGTTGTGACGATGACAATGCGCGTGCTCGACAGGTCTGAGTTGCGCACGATTTGCTCAGTCGCCCACAGACCGTCGCCTTCTGGCATTCGGATGTCCATGAGAAAGACATCAGGACGCGTCTCGGTTGCCAGTGCGACCGCCTGCACCCCGGTGCCGGCCTCGCCGACGATCTCAATGTCTGGCTCCGCCTCAAGGAGGCTGCGGAAGCCAGCCCGGATGAGCTGTTGGTCGTCGGCGATTGCGACTCGGATCATTCGGCGTGCTCCTTCTGCGGAATGGCCACAAGCACGAGTATGCCGCCGAACGGCGAGCCGGACACGTCTAGCGTGCCTCCGAGCAGTTCGGCGCGCTCGCGAATGCCGAGCAATCCGCGCCCGCTCGTCAGGTCACGGTCATCGGCCACCCCGATTCCGTCGTCGGCGACCGCGATGATGTAACTCCCGTCGGCCTCGGAGATCTCCACTGTCGCACGGCGAGCCTTCGCGTGCCGCACGACGTTGGTGAGAGCCTCTTGAACGATTCGGTAGGTCGCTAGCTGCACCGCCTGTGGAGCGTCAGTGAGCGCGTTCGACAGGCTCACCTCAACCCCCTGAGACGTGACGGATGCCACGAGCCCGGCCAGTCTGGAAAAATCGGGCTCGGGCACCAGTGGCGCGCTCGGGTCCTGTCCGTCCTCTGCTCGCAGAACTCCAAGGACAGATCGCACCTCGTCGAGTGCGGTCTTGCTGGTGTCCTTGATGCTTGCGAGCGCCTCTGCAGCTTTGTCGGGCTGCGTGTCCATGAGGTGCAGGCCAACGCTCGCCTGCACGTTGATCTGACTCAACGAATGTGCGAGTACATCGTGAAGTTCGCGCGCGATGCGAACTCGCTCGGCCTGCACCTCGGTCTGTCGGCGCTGCTGGTACGAGCGCCGATACTCTGCGAAGTTCTCACGCCGCGTTTTGATTGCCTCACCGATACCCATGACGATAAGGATGCCGAGGGTGGTGATGGCCACTTGGGCCGGGCGCCAGTCGACACCGGCGATGGTTCCGATGACGACGGTGATTGTCCAACCAAGGCCGACTGAGATCCAGGCCCAGACGCGCGCGCCGCGCACGATTGCCCCAACGATGGCGAATGCGAGTGCGATGAACGGCGGGCTAGGACCGGTCTGCACAAAGACGAAGTCCACGCACGCAGCGACGGTGACAACAGCGACGACCGGCCCGGGAAACCTACGGGCCCCGAGGAGCAGCAGCGGACCGGCGGTCGCGAGACCGACGGCGATGAGCGCGGTGATGCTGAAGTCAGCGCGATACACGGGTCCAAACAGCGCGGCCGGAAGTTGCAGCACGAGCGAGACAATAACCGGAATCCACAAGCTGGCACGGGCTGACGACGTGCCGCTTCCTGGCGGACGGTGTTCCCAACGTTCAGACCAGCCAGCGAACCGATCCGACCGCCATTTCCCGGGCGACTGGCGCTGCGCGTACATTCCTTGATCGTAGGCCTGTGGCACGATGGGCGGCATCTGCCCGCGGGCGTGCTGCGCATACTCCCACGGGAGTACGCAAAGAAAAAGACCCGAGTCGTGGAGGACTCGGGCCTTCGCTCCCCGACTTGGACTCGAACCAAGAACCGTCGCATTAACAGTGCGATGCTCTGCCAATTGAGCTATCGAGGATCGCTGATCGTTGGCCGAACAGCGTGCCTACTTTACCAAAGGTTGCGCACGCGCCAAACCGCTCAATACCCGAGCTCCGGGTCGACAACACCGACGAAGCGACCACTGCCGGACACGAGGGCCGCAACGTTGAGCGCAACCCGCTCTGCTAGCAGAGGCTCGGTCATCTCCGGGGTGTCAGCGCAGTGCGAGGTGATGACAACGCGCGGCGCATCCCACAGCGGGTGACCGTCCGGGAGCGGCTCTGGGTCAGTCACGTCGAGCCCTGCACCCCACAAGTGGCCGCGATTGAGTGCTTCGACCAGAGCGTCAGTGTCGATGAGCGGGCCGCGCGCGATGTTGATGAGCGCGGCATCCGCCTTCATGGCTGCAAGCTCGCGAGCACCGAGCAAATGGCGGGTTTCAGTTGTTGCCGCAGCGGCGACGATGACGACATCGGCCTCTGGCAGCACGGAGTCCAACTCGTCGACAAGCACTGTGCGGTGAGCGCCAGGCAGTGGTCCGCCAGACCGGCGAACCACGGTCACGCGCACCTCGAACGGTGCGAGCAGTCGCATCAGCTCGACCGCGATACCGCCGGCACCGATGATGACGACGTGGCGGCCGTACAACGAGATGCCCTGCTTGATTCCGGCCCACGATCGGGCGCGGCTCTTGTCGGGCAATTGTCGAAGCACGGCAAGTGTCAGTGCAAGCGCATGCTCGGCCACCGGTTCGGCATATGCGCCTTTTGCACTCGTCCAGAGCGGAGTCTGGCGATCGGCGAAACGCGCGAGTACCGCGGCGAACGAGTCGACGCCAGCCCACGGCAGCTGCACCCAGGTGACCTTGGGATGCGCGGCGAGCACCTTCTCGAGTTCCTTCGCCCCGCTCGGGCTGAGCCAGACCACACCCCGTGTGTCGTCGTTCAGCGGCGCGATCGCTCCCCCGCTCGTGCGCACAGCACTCGTGAACGGCTCGCGCTCGGCAGGCAAAATCGCGATCGGGCCGAGTTCTGGCACGCGGTCGGCCGCGAGTGGTTCTGCGTTGGCAGCGACCGGATCACGATGCTGGCCGGGATGGCGGTCGTAGCCGGGATCGCGTTGCTTGCCGACTGCTTGCTCAGGGCGCACGGTACTCCTCGATCGGTGCCTCAATCGGTAACCGCACCGAGGCATCCAGCGATTGGGCTAAGCGACGAACGTACGGATGCCGCGGGTCGTTGAGCACATCGTCGATGTCCCCGATCCCGACAATGACGCCGCGGTACATGACGGCCAACTGGGTGCTGATCCTGCGCACCTCCGACAAATCTGCCGTCACCACGACCGCAGAGAAAGCCCGATCGCGCTGAAGCGAAGACAAAATATCGAGGATTGTGCCGCGCACCGTTACGTCGATTCCCGCTGTCGGATCATCCGCGATAAGCAATCGAGGTTCAAGCACCATTGCGCGTGCGATAGCGACCCGCTGGCGCTGCCCTTTACTGAGTTCGTGCGGGTACTTGTTCATGGTGGACAGCGGCAAGCGCACCGCATCGATGAGGGTCGCGACGGCATGTCCCGCTTCGTCTTGATCGAACTTGCGGTCGCGGGAAAAGATCGGTTCTGCGACGTTTTCGCCGATCGTCAGCCGAGGTGCTAGCTGATCGCCAGCCTCTTGGGGCAAGTAGCCAATCTGGATGCTCAGCCGATCGCGCCGACGCGAGTTGATGCCGCGCACCTCGCTGCCGAGCACCCTCAGGCTGCCGCCGCGAATGGTCGGTGACGAACTGGTTGGACGGTCAGCCTCAAGCGCGAGTGCTCTCGCAAGCGTGCTCTTGCCGGAACCGGTCTCGCCGACAACGGCAAGAATCTGGCCTTCCTCAACGTCAAAGGACACGCCGTCGACCGCGACTCCGCGAGTGGCCTGACTGCTGGATTCATAGTGCAGCGAAAGGTCCCGCGCGGAGACCGCAGGACGGAGTTTCAGGTCGCTCATGCATCCCGCAATGCGCGTCGCTCGGTCTCGATACTCACAAGGTCACGCTGCACTTGGCTATACCGCTCGGGATCGGCCGCGGCATCCATGCGCTGCATACTCCCGAGCAGGTCGCGCTTGCGACGAAGCAGATCACGATCGATGAGGTCGACGACGACGCTGCGCGCATACGCGCCGATTCGATCGGCACGCTCAGGGATCGGCGCCACCCCGAGTTGGTTGACGAGGGTCGAGAAGCTCGGTGGCACCTCAGCCGCAACTCCTTCGAGCCACTGCGGAGTCTCGAGTTGCTCGAGGCTGCCGGCGATCGCGTCGCGCACGACCGAAAGAGTGTGGTCAAAGAAGGCCGCTCCCGTCGCGCGCTGTATGAGTTCGGCACCGATCTCCTTCGGATACTGCAGGATCGCCATGAGCGCATCACGCTCGAGCCGCGTTGCCGGATCGGTTGGCAGCTGGGTGAGGGATGGGCCAGTCGATGGCTCCGATTGAGGCTGCTCGGTACGAAGGGAAGTGCGAGCGGGGGCGACAGCACGCTGTACTTCACTCGGGTCCATGCCGAGCCAGCCAGCAAGGTTGCGCACGTAACCAACGCTCAGGGCCTGATCGCGGATGCCAGCGACAACGGGTGCAGCTGCGCGCAATGCAGCAACCCTCCCCTCAACCGTCTCAAGGTCGTGGGAAGCGATCACTCGTCGAATCATAAACTCAAACATCGGCTTGCGTGAACTGACGAGCAGCCGAAGAGCGTCATCGCCCCTCGCTAAGCGCAGATCGCACGGATCGAGGCCGTCAGGAGCGACCGCGACGAAGGTCTGTGCCGCGAACCGCTGTTCCTCGGCGAAGGCTCGGCTCGCGGCCTTCTGCCCTGCCTCGTCTGGATCGAAGGTGAAGACGATCTCACCCGTTCCGGTCGTGTCGGCGTTGTCAACGTCACCGATGAGGCGCCGAACGACCTTGATGTGATCGAGCCCGAACGCGGTACCGCACGTCGCGACCGCGGTCGTGACGCCAGCGAGGTGGCACGCCATGACATCCGTGTAGCCCTCGACAACAACCACCTGGCGCCCGCGAGCGATGTCCCGCTTGGCGAGATCGAGCCCGTAGAGCACCTGACTCTTGTGGTACACCGGCGTTTCTGGAGTGTTCAGATACTTCGGTCCGTTGTCGTCGTCGAGCAGCTTGCGTGCGCCGAAGCCGAGGGTTTGCCCGGTTACATCTCGGATCGGCCAGACCAGTCGCCCACGAAAACGATCGTAGACATCCCCCCGATCGCCCCGTCCGAGCAGACCGGCCGTCACGAGTTCCTCCTCGCTGAATCCCTGGGACTTCAGGTGCTTCGCCAACACGCCGCCCCTGGGCGCGAACCCAATACCGAAGCGCTCAGCGGCCGACTGGTCAAAGCCGCGCTCGCCGAGAAACCGTCGGCCAGGCTCTGCGTCGGTCGTCGCCAGCTGGGCGACGAAGAAGTCCGCCGCGGCCTTATTCGCCGCGAGGATGCGACTGCGGTTGCCGTGATCAGTTGCCGCAGCACCGTCTTCGTAGTGCAGCTCGTAGCCGATCTTCGCCGCGAGTCGCTCGACGGCTTCCTTGAATGAGACGTGATCCATGCGCTGCAGAAACGTGAAGACGTTGCCGCCCTCACCGCAGCCGAAGCAGTGATAGAAGCCGACCTGCGGTCGCACATGAAAACTCGGGCTTCGCTCCTCGTGAAACGGACACAAGCCCTTCATCGACCCGACACCGGCGCTCTTGAGCGTGACGTAATCGCCAACGATGTCTGCGATGTTGGTGCGCGACCTGACTTCGTCGATATCGTTTTGTCGAATCAGGCCAGCCACACAGTGATTCTACGTTCCGGCATCCGACGCTGCCGGGCGCACGAGCCGCTCGTGCCAAGCGAACGCCGACTGGTCTGTGAGGGATGCGAGTTGATCGACGACAGCGCGTTTGCGCGCGCCATCAGTCTCGGCTTCATTCCAGTCACCAGCGAAGCCGGCGTCGAGCCCGGCAGGACCCGCAGCGAACAAGGCGTCGGCCAGTTCAGAGAGCACTTCACGTTGCCGCGCGTACACCGGTCGGCGCGAGTTGGTGGTCATCACGAAGGCCGCGACAACGCCCTTCAGCACCGCGATCTCCGCCGCGATCTCACGCGGAACGACGACGCTGCCGCCAAATCGAGCGAGCGAGCCGCTGTAGTGCTCGCGCGTCGCCGCAGTCGCGGCCCCGGCGAAGCGACCGATGAGCTGGCTGGTGAGGTTCTTGAGTCTTCCGTGAGCTCGACGACTCGCGTCCCACTGATCGATCCAGAAGTCCAGGTTGTCGAGTCGGTCGAACGCGGCGATGAGTTCATCGTGATCAAACTCGCCGCCGATCCAGGCGAACATCGAGTTCACGAGCTCGTCATGGTCAACACGAGCACCGAGGGTGGTGACGTCGACGTAGCCGCCGACGATCGCATCCTCGAAATCATGCACGGAGTAGCCGATGTCGTCGGCGAGATCCATCACCTGCGCTTCGATGCACAATTGGCGATCGGGGGCACCGGCACGCAGCCACTGAAACGCCTCAATATCATCGTCGTACAAGCCGAACTTGCTGCGCCCGCTCGGATCGGAAACGCCTTGAGCGGTCGGCCACGGATACTTACAGCTGGCATCGAGACTCGCCCGCGTGAGATTCAGTCCGTAGGAACGACCGTCATCGCCGAACACCTTCGGTTCGATTCTGGTCAGGACTCGCAGCGTTTGCGCGTTTCCCTCGAAGCCCCCGAAGTCTGCAGCCCACTCGTTGAGCGCTCGCTCGCCATTGTGACCGAACGGCGGATGCCCGAGGTCGTGCGACAGGCAAGCCGTGTCAACGACATCGGGGTCGAGTTGGAGACTGTTGGCGAGCTCGCGACCAACCTGCGCAACCTCGAGCGAGTGGGTCAGGCGGTTTCGCGCAAAGTCAAGCCCAGCCGTCGGACTTAACACCTGCGTCTTGGCAGCCAAGCGACGGAGTGCACTCGAGTGCAACACCCTCGCGCGGTCCCGGGCGAAGTCGCTTCTGCGGCTGGAGTGCTGCTCAGGAAGCCACCGTTCGGCATCAGTCAAGTCGTAGTGAGAAGGCACCTCGTCGGCAGGCACCGCCCTACCCTCCACTGACACTCAGTTCGGCGTTCTTCAGCTCGTCGCGATGAGTTTCCTGCAGTTCACGGCTATCCAACCAACCTTGCGGCAAGCTCGGGCTTTTTGGACTTCCCGCTCGGCCACGCTGGCCTTCGGCATCCGCCCCAGGGTACGGCTGGTCGTGATCGAGCGCCGCCAACAGTTCGTCGAGCTGCGCGAGATCCCGCACCGTCGCAAGCGATGCCCGCAGTTCGCCGCCAACGGAATAGCCCTTGAAGTACCAAGCGACATGCTTGCGGATGTCTCGGCAGGCCCGGTCCTCGTCGTCAAAGAACTCGACCAAGAGCTCTGCGTGCCGTTTAAACGCCTTGGCCACAAAATCGAGATCGGGCGTGGTCCTCAACGATTGACCCGTAAACGCTGCGGCGAGGTCGCCGAACAACCATGGACGTCCGAGGCAACCGCGGCCGACAACGACGCCGTCGCATCCGGTCTCATCGACCATGCGGAGTGCGTCCTCGGCGCTCCAGATGTCGCCGTTGCCCAGGATGGGGGTATCGCTGATCGCGGTCTTGAGCTTCTCGATCGCCGACCAGTCGGCCGTGCCGGAGTAGAACTCGGCGGCGGTTCTGGCGTGCAGCGCGATACTCGCCACCCCGGCGCCTGCCGCAGCGCGGCCAGCCTCAAGGTAGGTCAGGTGATCGCTATCGATGCCCTTGCGCATCTTGACCGTGAGCGGCACGTCTCCCGCCGCCGTGACGGCACGCTCAACAATGTCCCGGAACAGGTCTCGCTTCCACGGGAGGGCCGCTCCCCCGCCTTTGCGAGTTACTTTGGGCACCGGGCATCCGAAATTCAAGTCAATGTGGTCAGCTCGATCCTCCGCGACCAACATGGTGACGGCCTCAGCGACAGTCTTGGGGTCGACGCCATACAGCTGAATACTGCGCGGCGTCTCAGACTCGTGGTGGCGAATCAGTCGCATGCTCTCGGGCGTTCGCTCGACCAGAGCGCGACTCGTGATCATTTCGGAGACGTACAGCCCGGCGCCGTACTCGCGACACAAACGGCGAAACGCCGTGTTGGTGATTCCAGCCATCGGGGCAAGCACGACGGGCACAGCAAGAGCGATGCGCCCGATCTTGAGCGCTGGCGCAGCCTGTCGTTGCGGCTCGACGAGAATGGTCACGTAACGATTCTCCCAGACATGCCGGGCGGTTCGTTCAGACGAGGTCCTCGTCGAGCTTCTTGTTCACGACAGCCTGCGTGTGATGTTCGGGGACGGCGCAGAAATCACCGTCGCACACTCCTGCCGCGGCATCCCCCAATGGAGTCAGCGCCACGATCTTGATCGACCCGGTTGCATTGTTCGTCATCGTGCAGCTTCCTTGTCAGAGCGCTCGTGCGCGGAATCTGGCTCAGCCTCGCGTTCGGCAGCGATCTGTGCCAGCACGTTAGCGAAGGTTTCGGCCTCCTGCGCGCCCGACACCCCGTACTTTCCGTCGATGACGAAGAACGGCACCCCGTTGATGCCGTACTCCTGAGCGAGCGCGACATCGGCCTTGACGGCTGGCAAGAAGCGGTGCGACGTCAGCGCATCGGTCACTTCGTCACGATCGAAGCCAAGCTCTGCCGCAATCTCGACGAGGTCCGCGATGCGACCGACATGCTCGCCATTGACGAAGTATGCCTTGAGCAGGCGCTCCTTCATCTCGAGCTGGCGTCCCTTGCTCTTTGCGAAGTGCAGCAGCTCGTGCGAGATGACGGTGTTGGTTTGGTGAACTCGATCGAAGTCGTAGTCGAGACCGACGGACTTCGCGACCGTCGTGACTTGCTCCATCATTTGCTCGACCTGCGCCAGTGGCATCCCCTTGCGCTTGCTCAGATAGTCGGCCGTCGTGCCGTCGAAATCGACAGGAGTGTCCGGCGCGAGTTCGAAGGAGTGGTACTCGACCTCGACGTCGCCGCCGAATGCGGCAGCGCCCGCCTCAAACTTGCGCTTGCCGATGTAGCACCACGGGCACTGCACGTCAGACCAAATGTCGACCTTGATTGGTGCGGTCATAGTCGGCTCAGGCTTACTTGGTTCAGTCATGTGCGGTGCAACGCTTGTGCGCCAGCGTGAATTCCCTCGAGCAGGTCGTGCTCCTATACGCCGAGCAGCTGCTCCGCGAGATAGCCGCGCAAACCTTCGAGCGGGATGCGCTCTTGTTCCATTGAGTCGCGCTCTCGCACTGTCACGGCCCTATCTTCGAGCGAGTCGAAGTCGACCGTGACGCAGAACGGCGTGCCAATCTCGTCTTGCCTGCGGTAGCGACGACCGATCGCGCCAGCATCATCGAAGTCGACGTTCCAGTACTTGCGCAGGCCAGCGGCGAGCTCCTTCGCGAGCGGTGAGAGTTGCTCGTTGCGTGAGAGCGGGAGAACGGCTGCCTTGACCGGCGCGAGCCGACGATCGAGCCGCAACACCGTGCGCTTGTCAACGCCCCCTTTCGCGTTCGGGGCCTCGTCTTCGGCATAGGCGTCGAGCAGGAACGCCATGAGCGCGCGCGTGAGCCCAAATGCGGGTTCGATGACGTACGGAATCCACCGCTCGTCCTTCGTCTGGTCAAAGTACGAGAGATCGGTACCGGATGCCTCAGAGTGCGTCTTGAGATCAAAATCGGTGCGATTAGCGACACCCATGAGCTCGCCCCACTCGCTGCCGGCAAAGCGAAAGCGGTACTCGATGTCGACAGTGCGCTTCGAGTAGTGGCTGAGCTTGTCCTTCGGATGCTCGAAGAGTCGCAGATTCTCCGGCTTGATGCCGAGCTCGGTGTACCAGCGCAGCGACTCGTCGATCCAGTACTGGTGCCACTCTTCGTCAGTTCCCGGTTCGACGAAGAACTCCATCTCCATTTGCTCAAACTCGCGGGTGCGAAAGATGAAGTTTCCCGGCGTGATCTCGTTTCGGAAGCTCTTGCCCACTTGGCCAATCCCAAACGGCGGCTTCATCCGGCTTGCGCCCATCACGTTCGCAAAGTTGACGAAGATCCCTTGCGCGGTCTCTGGCCGCAGGTAGTGCATCCCCTCTTCATTGTCGACCGGGCCAAGGAAGGTCTTGAGCAGCCCTGAGAAGTTTTGCGGCTCGGTCCACGATCCAGGCTGGCCGGTATCTGGGTCGCGAATATCCGCGAGGCCGTTTGCCGGCGGATGCCCGTGCTTCTCTTCGTAGGCCTCGAGCAGGTGATCGGCGCGGTAGCGCTTGTGCGTGTACAGCGACTCAACGAGCGGATCGGAGAAGACCTCGACGTGGCCGGACGCCTCCCACACACGGCGGGGCAAGATGACCGCAGAGTCGATCCCGACCACATCGTCACGACCTTGCACCATGGTCTGCCACCACTGGCGCTTGATATTCTCCTTGAGTGCCATCCCGAGTGGTCCGTAGTCCCAGGCCGACCGCGATCCGCCATAGATTTCGCCGGACTGGAACACGAAACCCCTGCGCTTGGCGAGGTTGATAACGGCGTCGAGATTGCTGGTGACCACCCAGCAACAGTACCGATAACCGTCGTCGGTGAGTTACTGGCGCAACGCCCGCACGACCGATTCAACGTCGGTTTCGTTGTTCCAAAGGTGGAACGAGGCACGAAGCCGTCCGGCGCGGCCAGACACCCGGATGCCTTCACCGATGAGAGTCGCCAAGTCGTGCCCAGTGGCATCCGGCCAACTCACGATCGCCTGGTGCTGTTGCGGAATCCCCAACGCGTCACACAGCGCATCCCCGAGCCCGGCGGTGAGGTTCCAGATCTCGTTGATGTCGAGACCGGCGAACAGGCCGATGGACTGCTCAGCGCCGATCCATGCCTGCCACGCTGGCGACACATCGAAGCGGCGGGCTGTGGACGCGAGGTGCATCGCCGGTCCATAGGTACTCTTCCAGACATCCTCTCCCGCGTACCAGCCGGCTTGAAGCGGCGTAAGAAGCGGGTCGAATCTCTCGCTGAGGGTGAGGAACGCAACACCCCGGGGCGAGCACAGCCACTTGTAGGTGTGGCACACCGTGACGTCGAAGAGGGAGGCGTCGACCGGCAACACCCCGGCAGCCTGAGTCGTGTCGCAGAAGGTGAACGAGTCATGGAGCCGCGCCGCCTCGAGGATGGCCGGCACGTCCGCGAGGATTCCGTTGGCAGATTGAACACGCGAAAAGACGACGAGCCAGGTGTCATCGGTGATCGACTCGGCGAGCGCGTCGAGTGCAACCGTGCGAACGCGGATGCCAGACCGCTGCAGGAACGGGAAGATGATTGACGCAAAATCTCCGTCGGCGCACAGCACTTCCGCGCCATCCGGCACTGCTGCAGCAACGAGCGAGGTAAGCACAGAGGTCTGCGAGCCCTGAGCGACCCGATCGACCGGCATCCCGACGAGCGAAGCAAATGACTGGCGAGTCCGCTCGATGCCAGCGTCATAGCCCTGCGGATCACGATCACCGCGCGCCCAATTGGCGAGATCCGCGGTGAGCGCTTCGACAGCGACAAGCGGAGGTAACCCGATCGATGCCACGGCAAGATAGCCGTGCGGATCGCCGAACTGGTCAATTGCCGACTGCAATGCCGCTGAGGTCACTGGAACTCCTAGGGGTTTGCTGGTGAGAGTGCGTGCGCACGCTCGAGAATCCGCACCACCTCGATGGCATCGCGCGGGTCAACGACCGGTGATGCCCCGTCGAGGATGCTCGCCGCAACGCCAGCGTAGAAGTCCGGGTAGCGACCGTCCTCGGTACGGACCGGCGCGAGGTCGTCGGCCACACCCAGTAGCCCCCATTCGGATTCTGGCGTGACGCCGTAGCCGTTGCTGCCCGGCCACTGCTGCTCTTTGAGCGCAGGCTCTTGCCCGTCCAAGCCGTAGACGGTGTAGGCGGATTGCGAGCCGAGCACGCGAAAGCGCGGCCCGCTTTGACCGGCCGCACGACTGAGCGTCAAGTGCGATCGCAGGCCATTGGCGTGCAAGAGCGAGATGAACGCGTCGTCGTCACTCACACTGCCTTCTCGCACAATTCGAAGCTCGGCGGCCTCCACCGTCGCCGGACCGAACAACTGCAGGGCCTGGTCGACCAAGTGACTTCCGAGGTCATACGTGATCCCCGCTCCTTGAGCGATCGTCGTCGTGTCTTGCCAGCGATCCCGGTTGGGGCCGGACCATCGTTCGAAGGTGGACTCGAATCGGTGCACTGTGCCGAGCGCCCCATCCTGAAGCAACTTCTTGACGGTCAGAAAGTCGCCGTCCCAGCGACGGTTCTGGAACACCGTGAGAGTGCGCTCTGCCTTGTCCGCCGCCGCGATCAGGTTCTTCGCATCGACCACCGTTGGCACGAACGGCTTATCGATCACGATGTGCGCGCCCGCCGCGAATGCAGCGAGCCCCTGCTCGAGGTGCACGTGAGCGGGAGACGCAAGAATCACCAGATCGAGGTCGCCTGCCCGGTCGAGAAGGGCGTTTGGGGTCTCGACGACCTCGACGCCCGGGTGCTGCGAGCGTGCATCTTCGGCGCGCTCGGCGTTGCCCGTGGCGACAAGATCGAGCCGGAACGCCGGGTTGGTTGCGATGAACGGAGCGTGGAAGACGCGACCGGACAAGCCGAAGCCGATGATTCCAGTGCGAATGGGCTGGGTGGTGGGCATCCGGTTAGCTTAGTAGTCGACTCAAGCGTTGGGACTGTCGACAGCGCCGCCGAACCGACGGTTCCGACTCGAGTACAACGCGACCGCGTGCCAGAGGTCTTCTCTGGTGAAATCCGGCCAGAGGGTGTCGAGAAAAACGAGTTCTGCGTATGCGCTCTGCCAGAGCATGAAATTACTCGTGCGCTGCTCCCCGGAACTGCGAATGAACAGGTCAACATCGGGCAGCTGGGGTTGGTAGAGGTGCTTTTGGATGACCTGCTCGCTGATGCCGGACGGCTTGAGTTTGCCGGCCGCAACGTCCGTCGCGATACGGCGAATCGCATCCGTGAGCTCGGTCCTGCCACCGTAGTTCACGCACATCGTGAGGGTGAGTATTGAGTTTTTGGCAGTCAGTTCCTCGGCGAACCGCAACTCTTTAATCACCGACGACCAGAGGCGCGGGCGTCGACCGGCCCACCGCACGCGAACGCCCCAGTCGTTCAACTGGTCCCGGCGGCGATGCAGTACGTCCCGGTTGAAGCCCATCAGAAAGCGCACCTCATCCGGCGAGCGACTCCAGTTCTCGGTGGAAAACGCATACACACTGACGTGTTTGACGCCGACCTGAATGGCGCCAGCAACAACATCCAACAGGGATGCTTCGCCAGCCTTGTGACCCTCGATGCGCGTGAGGCCCTTGCCGTTTGCCCATCGACCGTTGCCGTCCATGACGATGGCAACGTGATTCGGCACGACGGGGAATGCCGGCGGGAACACGCCTGTCCAATCAATCGGCTTGAAGTCGATGGCATCCTTGTGGGTCTTCGAAACCGGACTCATGCGCTTCGATCAACATGCTGCAAGGAGCGCAAGCTGCGCTCTAAGTGGAATTGCGTGTACGCCGCAACAACCCCGCTCGCTTGGGCGCGCGCGCGCTCGTCGCTCGACTCCGCGGCATCCCATCGTCCCTCCAGCAGAGCACCGAGCAGACCAAGGGTCGCAAGGTCGAGTCGCGGAGCGCCGGGCGGTGCAACCTCGTCGGCAACCACCCCACCGAGTTGCGGCACAAACACGGTGTGCGGTCCAGGAGCACCCGTCACGGCACAGTCCACGAAACTCGGAGCCCAGCCGGCGATGGAGAGGGCGCGCAACAGGTACGAGTCAAGGGTGAGGCTCGGGTGGTGTTCCCGGCGCGAGAGCGAACGCAACGCGCCGATAAGCAGGAGGTACTGCTGGAGACTGCCATCGTCATCCGTGACTTTATCGGCCGTCTCGATCATGACGCTGCCTGCCGTGTAGCTCGCGTAGTCGTCAGCGATCTCCGCACCGTACGACGCGATCGACTCGGCCTGCTGGATGATGTCGAGACTTCGACCGACGTAGCACTGAACATCGGCGACCATCATCGGTTCGAGTCGCGCGCCAAACTTCGACGCCGTGCGACGCACACCCTTTGCGACAGCGCGAATCTTGCCGTGCTGCCGACTCAGCATCGTTACGATTCTGTCGGCTTCGCCCAGTTTGTGGGTGCGCAGCACAACAGCTTCGTCACGGTAAGTCGGCACCCTTCAAGTATCGCCGTGATCCAGCACGACACGTGGTACGAATAGCGGGTGGAAGCACTATTTGTCATCCCGCTGTGGGCTGACCTTCTCGCCGTCGGGATCGGAGCGATGCAGGGCGCGCTCTTCGCAGCTCAGTTTCGCGACCGCCGGCTCGACTTGCTCGGGGTTGCAATTGTCGGGGTCGCAACCGGGTTCGGGGGCGGAATCCTGCGCGATGTCCTGCTCGCGGAGGTCCCGGCAGCACTCACAAGCAACTGGTACCTCATCGTCGCGACCCTTGCCGCCCTTCTCGGCATGTTGCTGGAGCGCCTGATCTCGCGAATGGGCCCGCTCGTCAACGCGCTTGACGCGCTCACGATAGGTCTGTTCGGTGCGATCGGGACGACGAAAGCGCTCGCCCTTGGGCTACCGGAGGTGCCAGCGATCTTCGTCGGAGTCGTGTCGGCGGTCGGCGGCTCGATTCTGCGGGATCTGTTGCTCAACCGGCCGATTGCTCTCATGCACGTCGGTTCGTTGTACGCGGTCGCAGCGTTTGGAGGAGCAACCAGCCTTGTTCTGCTTCTGGAACTTCAGGTGCCGGTCTTCTTCGCCGCAAGCATTTGTGTCGCCGTGACCTTCACGATTCGCGTGCTCTCGGTGCTCCTGAACTGGTCGCTGCCTGAGCAACGCGCCATCGAGAAGTTTCCGCGCATCCGTCGTGCGAAACGCCAAGCCGAGTGATCGGTTCGATCAGGCGCTCACGAGCTCGCGATCGCCAGCCTCACTGCGCACCGCACGGTTGACCGCTGAGACAACGGCCTTGAGGGATGCCGTCGAGATGTCAGCATCGATGCCAACGCCCCAGAGGCGCTTACCGTTGACGTTCAGCTCAACATACGCAGCCGCGATCGCGTCACCACCAGCACTCAGTGCGTGCTCGACGTAGTCGTATAGCTTCACGTCGATACCCTGATCGGCCATAACAGCAAGGAACGCAGCGACGGGACCATTACCAGTCGCGGACGTTGCCTCGAGGTCATCGCCAACGCGAAGTCTCACGTCGAGGGTCGTCTCCCCCGTCATGTCACTGGCGGTGCGGGTCGACAACAGTTCGAAACGCCCCCACTTGTCTTCAGCCCGGTCGGCGGGCGCTGGGAGGTATTCGTCTTGGAAGAGCGACCAAATCTCGTCACTCGTGACCTCACCGCCCTCCGCGTCGGTTTTGGCCTGAACGACGCCGCTGAACTCGATCTGGAGCTTGCGCGGCAAATCGAGGCTGTGGTCCGCCTTGAGGAGGTAGGCGACACCGCCCTTGCCGGACTGCGAGTTGACGCGTACCACGGCCTCGTAGCCGCGGCCCAGATCCTTCGGGTCGACCGGCAGGTACGGAACGGCCCACTGAAGTTCATCGACGCTCACGCCGCGTGCCGCGGCATCCGCAGCCATGGCTTCGAAGCCCTTCTTGATCGCATCTTGGTGCGATCCGCTGAAGGCTGTGTAGACGAGGTCGCCGGCCCACGGGCTGCGCTCGTGCACCTTCAATTGGTTGCAATACTCGGCTGTTCGCTTGATTTCGTCGAGGTCGCTGAAGTCGATCTGCGGGTCGATTCCCTGGGTGAAGAGGTTGATGCCGAGGGCGACGAGATCGACGTTGCCCGTTCGCTCGCCGTTGCCGAACAAGCACCCCTCGATTCGGTCGGCTCCGGCAAGGTAACCGAGCTCGGCCGCCGCCACCGCTGTGCCGCGGTCGTTGTGCGGGTGGAGTGAGAGGATGATGTTCTCGCGCGGGTGCAGACGCCGCGACATCCACTCGATTGAGTCGGCGTAGACATTGGGGCTCGCCATCTCGACAGTCGCCGGCAGGTTGATGATGACCTTGCGCTCTGGAGTTGGCTCAAAAATCTCGACGACTTGGTTACACACCTCCACGGCGAACTCGAGCTCGGTACCCGTGTAACTCTCGGGCGAGTACTCGTAAAAGACCTCAGTGTCTGGGATGAGCGCTTCAGCGACCTTGCATAGCCGCGCACCGTTGAGGGCGATGTCGACGATGCCCTGCTTATCGGTGCGGAACACAACATCGCGCTGTAGAACACTCGTGGAGTTGTAGAGGTGCACGATTGCTTGCTTGGCACCCTTGAGCGACTCGTATGTGCGGTTGATGAGCTCCTCACGGGCCTGGGTCAGCACCTGAATACGCACGTCATCCGGGATGAGGTCTTCTTCGATGAGGGTACGGACGAAATCAAAGTCGGTCTGGCTTGCGCTCGGGAAGCCGACCTCGATCTCCTTGTAGCCCATTCTCACAAGGAGGTTGAACATGATGCGTTTACGTTCAGGGCTCATTGGATCAATGAGCGCTTGATTGCCGTCACGCAGGTCGACAGCACACCAGCGAGGCGTCTCGGTGACGCGCTTCGTCGGCCACGTGCGGTCCGGCAGCTCGACGGTGAATTGTTCGTGGTACGGGCGGTACTTGTGGATCGGCATCGCAGAAGCCGACTGTGTGTTCTTCATGGTCCTTGCTTTCGTCTGAGGAGTGGTCAGCCAACGACGAACACCGCGACGAGTGAGGCCTGAGGTTAGGTCTCGTCGCGGCGGCTAAGGAGAAGCAAACCGAACACGGGTTCAGGGTAGCACTGGACGGGTGCGGCGCGAGAACCCGGCAGTCTCACGGCGCACAATGGTCGTGCCTCGCTAACGGTCGCCTAAACTCCAGTTGCGACGAGCGCAGGCGCGCTCAGCGCAGCAACTGGAGTTTCGACCGGGGTGGGCGCCACCCGGCGTCCGCCAGTGCCCGCGCCACTCGCCGAATGATCTGCTCTGGATCGCTGAAGTGGGCGTTCACTACCCGAACCACCGTCCATCCGGCTGCGGCAAGGCGTTCTAGACGAAGGATGTCCGCTGCCGCTTGCTCGTCGGTCAGGTGGTGCCGACCGTCGTACTCAACTAACACGAACCACTCTGGGTACGCAAGATCACCAAACATCTCCCCGATAGCGTCGCGAATGCTGTAGTTCACCACGGGCTCGGGCAAGCCAGAGCGCACGACCAACAACCTGAGTGCCACCTCACGGGCGGAGTCGGTCCGTGCGCGAAGCAAGGGGAACGCGCGTGCGAGCAACCCGGCTCCGCGCCGTTTCCCGTGGCGCGCACGCGCATTGACGAGGTCTTCGACCGTGGCGAGGGGTGCTTTCCGCCGAAGCAGGCTGTCGCCCGCAATCACGAGCTCATCCATCGACAGCTCGCTGGAGAGCGCAGTCCAACAGTCTGGCGGGGACAAAACGGGCATCCCGCGCAGTACCGCGAGGCTCACCGAATTGGCGGCGACACGATGACCGACGACGCCGCGCATGCGGGGCTCACGCGCCGGCCATGCAGAACTCACATGAATCGCCGAGTCACGCTGAACACGTGATGGAAGCCACATTCCCCAGAGTGTCGCGGCGGTTGAATGGCTGAACCACTGACTTTCACGCAGCCGAGGCAGGTACGCCAGACAGCGGTCCTCGGTCGTCACGAGGGGTCGAGGTGTGCGAATGCCGCGGAAGGGGAGCCCGAGATCATGCCTTCGTAGTCGCGCTGGGGGCACGTTGAGCTTGGCCGCCTCCCGGATGTGGAATGGTACGGCGTCGAGTGGTGGAGGCAACGGTGCGGGTCCTGGCATGGGTCGAGCATCCCGAACCAACGCCCCCGCCCGCACGCGCCTCCCCAACCCGTGGACAACGCCGCCGAAACTCCGCTTGTGACGGAGAACCCCAGTTGCGCCGTCACAACGGGAGTTTCGGCAAGTGTCGCGTGCGCGCGTCATCTACACAAGGCCGCGGTCGCGCACGCGCGGGCGACAGGGGTCGCGGGCGCGCGAGCCACGGAGACAGGGGTCGCGGGCGCGCGAGCCGGGGAGACAGGGGTCGCGGGCGCGCGAGCCACGGAGACGGCGGGCCGCTAAAACCCGAGGCGCCCGCGCGGTGCACGGCGGGCACGCGGCCGTCGCTCCCGGCGCGATCAGCGGCCTGCTTGCGCACGTCCGGTCGGGAGTGCCCGGTGCGGGCTCAGGCACCGCTATCGGCACCGGCCCCGAGGTCCCCGTCGGCAACAGTGCCCGGTGCGGGCTCAGGCACCGCTATCGGCATTGGCCCTGAAGTCGCTGCCGGCAACAGTACCCGGGATGCTCGCCGCGCCCGCACTCCCGGCGAACTCTCGCCGCGCGCGACTTCGTGGCCGAGGCAACGGTGAAGTCACACGCGGGCCGCATTCTCGCCAAACTCGGGCTGCGCGACCGCGTGCAAGTGCTGCTTTACGCCCATGACCTCGGGATGCTGCCGCGGGGTTGAGTGTTGCAATGCCTCAAAGGGGCTATTGCCCGACCGATACGGTGCACTATACCCTAACGCCGTACTGTCGAATCGTGGCAGCGACCGAAGAGGAGCCCGCGTGCGCACGTTCATCCCCAGTCTCTGTATTGTCGGCCTGTTGCTCGCACTCGCGGGCTGCACAAGTTCGAGCAGCCTCCCGCGCGGAACGTGCCTCGAGTTTGCCGACGGCGACACCGCTGACCTGACCTCGGTGGTCGATTGTGAAGAAGAGCATCGCTTCGACGTCGTCGGTACGGTCTCGTGGCCAGACATGCAGAGCGCAATCGATGAGCTCGATGCCGAGGCGGTGCACGCTGGCATTGCCGACTATTCCCTGGAGGCGTACTGGGAGTGGGTGCCGTTGGCCTGCGAGCAACAGTTGCGCGAGACTGTCGGCTTGTCGAGCGTCACCGTCGACGGAGTGAGCGGAGACGATCTGCACCTCAACCCGTCGGCCCAGTACTACCTCGACCACTCCCTGGCGTCGCTCGACGTCTTCGTCGCCGGCGATCGAACGACGACCTGCTCGGTGGCGTGGATGAGTACCGAAAACACCCTGACCGCGCTCGCGCACCCAGACGGAGCTTCTGTCTCGGGACTCGTCTCGGGTGAGCTCGGTGTGCTCGAGGCCTACGGGTGCTTCACCCGCTTCGGCCCTGGCGACCAGCGGCCCGTCGTCTGTGATGAGCCGCACAATGGCGAGTATCTGCTTGTGTTCGACGGCGGAACAGCGCTTTCGTCCGAGTTCATCGAGAGCTTCGATCCCGTCACGACCAAGGCGTCTGACTACAGCGAACTCGACGCGTACTGCGAGACGCTCATCGACACCGTGCACTCCGGTGTGCTCGACGATGGCTCGTGGAAGGTCTGGGGCGACCACCTGCTGAGCTTCGGTGGCGGCTGGGACGACTTCGACGGCACCTTCGACCCCGACGAGCGCTACATGTTCTACTGCGGTGTGCTGCGCTCCGCTGACGACTCGGTTACCGGTTCGGTAATACTCGGCGACATCGTCTCGGTGTCGGGCTAGCAGAGGACTAGAACCCGAGCTTGCCCAACTGCAAGGGGCCGTGCTGCCACTCTTTCGCGACCTTGACGTGCGACTTGAAGTACAGGTGCTGGCCGAGCCGCTGCTCGATCTCGACGCGCGCACGGGTGACTACGTCGGTACGACGCGATCCCCCGTGCCCGATGATGATGCCCTTCTGGCTGTCGCGCTCGACCCACGCGTTGGCGAGGATACGGTGCGGGTTCTGGCGTGGGTAGAGCATCCCGAACCCGCGCGCCCGGCCAAACTTATCGCCGCAACCGGTGGACAACGCCGCCGAAACTCCACTTGTGACGGAGAACCCCAGTTGCGCCGTCACAACTGGAGTTTCGGCAAGTGTCGTGTGCGCGCGCCAGCGACACGAGCCCGCGGTCGCGCACGCCCGGGCGACAGGGGTCGCGCGCGGGCGAACTAGGGAGAGGCGGGGGCAGCGGGGGCAGCGGGCGCGCGAGCCATGGAGACGGCGGGCCGCTAGAACCCGAGCCGCCCCAGTTGCTTGGCATCGCGCTGCCATTCTTTCGCGACCTTGACGCGCAACGACAGGAACACTTGGCGACCGAGGAGCCGCTCGATCTCGACGCGGGCGCGCGCACCGACACTCTGAAGGCGCTCCCCGCCGTGGCCGATGATGATGCCCTTTTGACTGTCCCGCTCGACGAAGAGGTTGGCATAGATCTCGAGGAGATCCTTCGTCTCACTCTCGATCATGTCGTCGATCGTGACAGCGATCGAGTGCGGCAACTCGTCGGTCACGCCCTCGAGCGCGGCCTCACGAATGAGCTCGCTGACACGCTGCTCCGTGGTTTCGTCAGTGATCGCATCATCCGGATACAACTTCGCCGAGATCGGCATGAGCTTGATGAGCTCGGTCGTGAGAATATCGAGCTGGATTCGATCAAAGGAAGAAATCGGGATGATCGCATCCCAGTCGCGAAGTGCGCTGATTGTCTGCAACTGTTCGGCAACACCCGGGCGCGATGTCGCATCGATCTTGGTGACGATCGCAACCTTCTTCGCGCGCGGGAAGGACTCCAATTGCTCGTTGATGTACCTATCCCCCGGCCCGATCTTGTCCCCAGCGGGTACGCACAATCCGATCACGTCGACGTCGCCGAGCGTTGATTGCACGATGTCGTTGAGCCGCTCACCGAGAAGGGTGCGCGGCCGATGCATTCCGGGCGTGTCAACGATGACAAGCTGGCCGTCTGCGCGATGCACGATTCCGCGAATGGCGCGCCTCGTGGTCTGCGGTTTCGAGGATGTAATCGCCACCTTCTCGCCGACGAGGGCGTTCGTCAGTGTCGATTTTCCGACGTTCGGACGGCCGACAAATGACACGAACCCGGCCCGGAAACTCTCGCTCATTCAGCGCTCTTCTCGATGTTGGCGAATGCAGATTGCACATCGATCAATGCCTGATCGCGTTCAACGAGGACGGTACTCAAGTGCTTTCTGCGGCCCTCGGTGCGCTCGGCCTCGAGGAGGAGCCCCGAGTATTCTGCAAGAGAGCCGACCACCGGGAGGCGCCCGAGCACCTTCGTCAACAGTCCGCCGACCGAGTCGACCTCGTCATCTTCCAACTCGATCCCAAAGATGTCGCCAAGCTCGTCGATCGACAGCCGAGCGCTCACTCGATACTTTCCATGCCCGAGGTCTTCGATCTCCGGCACCTCGCGGTCGTATTCGTCCGCAATGTCTCCGACAAGTTCTTCGATCAGGTCCTCGAGCGTAACGAGCCCAGCAATTCCGCCGTACTCGTCGACCACCATCGCGAGGTGATTCGATTCGAGCTGCATTTGCCGCAAGAGGGCATCCGCCTTCTTGGATTCAGGAACAAAAAGCGCGGCCCTCGCGAGTTGCTCGGTCGTGAGCGTGTCGGCATCAAGGGTCTGCTCGTAGACGACGCGCGCGACATCCCTGAGGTACAGGACGCCGAGCACTTCATCGATATCTTCGCCAATCACCGGCACTCTCGACACTCCGCGGCTGAGGAACAAGCCCATTGCCGCGCCCATGGTCGCGTCACCGTCAATCGTGACCATGTTGGTGCGTGGCACCATAACCTCGCGCACAACCGTGTCGCTGAACTCGAAAATCGAGTGAATCAGCTCGCGATCGTCTTCTTCGAGCACATCGAGTTCTGTCGCTTCGTCGACCATACTCAGCAGTTGTTCTTCGCTCGAGAAGGTCGCCGTTCGAGGGCGGCCTGGCGTCACGCGGTTGCCAAACGCAACCAGAGCGTCGGCAATCGGCCCGAGCAGCACGCGAATGGCGCGCACGGTGCGCGCCGAGAATCGCATGACCGCCCGCGCGTGAACTCGACCAACGCTGCGTGGGCTTGACCCGACAAGCACGAAGGATGCCGCGGTCATGATGAGCGCGCTGAACAGCAGTACCCACCACCACTCTGCAAAAAGGGATGCGAATACGAGGGTAACCAGCACCGCTGCGGTCGTCTCGACCACGATGCGCATGAAGTTCAGGGCGTTAACGTGTGCGCCGGGGTCGTTCGAGATCGCGATGAGCGAGCGACTCGCCCGACTCTTCGAAGCGAGGTCGACGAGCTCCGTTCGACTGAGCACAGTCAGCGCAGAGTCCGCCGCAGCGAGAAGCCCACCAAAGACGACCAGAAGGACCGCTACGGTGACAAAGATCGGAATGAGCATGGGCTCAGCGCCGTCGTTCGGCCAGCGCAAAGCCGACAAGAATGTCCCGCTGGATGCCGAACATTTCTTTCTCGTCATCCGGCTCTGCGTGATCGAAGCCGAGCAGGTGAAGTACGCCGTGCGTTACCAGGAGCAGCATCTCTTCGAGCGCGCTGTGCCCGGCTGTCTCGGCCTGAGCAATCGCCACCTGCGGGCACACGACGATATCGCCGAGCAACCCTGGCGGAGTGAGGTGGTCTTCGCTGCCCGGTCGCAACTCATCCATCGGGAAACTCAGAACGTCGGTCGGCCCGGGCTCGTCCATCCATTGCACGTGCAGTTGCTCCATGGCGGCTTCGTCGATGAAGACGATCGCCAACTCTGCGTCCGGATGCACGTGCATCTGATCAAGCGCGTACATCGCGAGGCGCTGAATCGCGACTTCGTCGACGGCAACAGCCGATTCGTTATTAATCTCGATGCTCACGAAGGTCCGAACCGTCCCGCTTGGTTCGTGCCGCGGGCATCCGCTCGACTGTTGTTCCGCGCTTCTTCCCGCTCGAATCGCTCACGCTGCCGGTCTTCATCGAAGCGGGTGTACGCATCCACGATCGTGCCGACGAGGTTGTGACGCACGACATCGGCGCTGGTGAGTCGAGCAAAGTGGATGTCGTCGATCGAGTCAAGCACGCGCGTTACGAGCTGCAATCCGCTCGCCCCCGCAGGGAGGTCGACTTGCGTGATGTCTCCGGTGACGACCATCTTCGAGCCGAACCCGAGCCGAGTGAGGAACATCTTCATCTGCTCCGGCGTCGTGTTTTGCGCCTCGTCGAGCACGATGAAGGAGTTGTTGAGGGTGCGACCACGCATGTATGCGAGGGGCGCCACTTCCACCGTTCCCGCCGCGAGGAGCTTCGGTACCAGTTCAGGGTCCATCATCTCGTTGAGCGCGTCATAGAGCGGCCGCAGGTACGGGTCGATCTTGTCGCTGAGTGACCCGGGCAGAAAGCCCAGCCGTTCTCCGGCTTCGATCGCCGGCCGGCTCAGAATGATTCGATCGACTTCTTTTCGCTGCAGGGCCTGAACAGCTTTTGCCATCGCGAGGTATGTCTTGCCGGTTCCGGCTGGCCCGATACCAAAGACGATCGTGTTGAGGTCGATCGCGTCGACGTAGTCCTTTTGGCCAAGCGTTTTTGGGCGGACGCTCTTGCCGCGCGAGGTCAGGATCGCTTGGCTGAGCAATTCTGCCGGGCTTCCTGAACGGGAATCGATGATTCGCGCAGAAGACGTGACCTCCACCGGCCCGAGGTCGCGCCCGTCGCGCACCATGAGCACGAGCTCGTCGACGAGCGTTGTCGCAGACGTGACGGCCGCAGCTGGCCCGCTGATGGTGATGCGATTGCCTCGAACGAGCACGTCGACAGTTGGGTACTGCCCTTCGATGATCTTCAAGAAGCGATCCTGCGGACCAAGCAACCGCACCATCGCGACGCCGTCGACCTCGATCTCGACAGAGTGCAATTCCTCATTCGAGGATGGCGTTTCGCTAATCGGCAAGGCTTCCTTCCGTCAAACTTTCTGGTGGGATCGACCCGAGCACATGAGCGTGCACATGGAAGACGGTTTGCCCGGCTCGCGCCCCGGTGTTGAACACGAGTCGGAACTCACCGCCGCACTGCTCGTCGGCGATGACCTGCGCGGTTGCAGCGATGGTTGCTAACAGCGCCGGGTCTCCAGCCGCCAGTTCGGTGACGTTTCGGTATGCCTCGGTCTTCGGCACGATCAGAACGTGCACCGGCGCTCTCGGTTCGATATCACGAAAGGCGATGACCTCGTCACTCTCGAACACGATGTCGGCCGGAATCTCGCGCGCGATGATGCGCGAGAAAATGCTCGGGGTGGGGGTCGGCATGTCTCAAGCCTAACTTCCGGCGCGCCAGCGACCGAGCCTGAGGTTCAATACTGCGATCGCTGCTGGTCCAGCGGTTGAGGTTCTCAGCACTTCTGGACCGAGCCGAACTGCGCTTGAGCCGGCTGCGATAAGGGCCTCGAGTTCGTGGTCGGCGACGCCGCCCTCTGGCCCAACCAACACGACAACGTCGCGGTCGTCGAGCTCGAGCTCTGCGATGCTCACTGCGGCCGTCGGGTCGAGTACAACGAGGTGACTTGCTGGTGACAGCTTGGCGAGTTGCTTCGTCGTTGCGAGCTCGAGTACGTCAGGGAGCCAAGCGCGCAATGATTGTTTCGCTGCCTCACGCACGACTGCCATCCAGCGGTCTCGTCCTTTGGCAACTTTTGCCCCCTCCCACCGGGAGATACTTCGCGCTGCCGCCCACGGAATCACCCCGTCGACGCCGAGTTCGGTTGCCGCTTGCACTGCGAGCTCGTCGCGATCGCCCTTGGCGAGCGCCTGCGCGAGAAAGATCGCCGGATGCGCTCGCTCACTCGTTTCAACCGTTTCAACCGCGACCTCGAGCCGGGTGTGCTCTGCGACGACAACGATTCCGGTCGCAACGAGGCCAGCGCCATTGCCGATCGAGATGCGCTCGCCCGGTGCAAGGCGCGACACGGTGACAGCGTGGCGAGCTTCTGCACCCTCAAGAATCAGTCGCTGCCCCAGAGCGGCAGAAACGAGCTCTTCATCGAGATAGCGGTGCGCCACTAGCCGCCCATAAAGCGCTCGCGCAGCTTCGTGAAGAGGCCTTGCTGGAAGTGCGAGAAATGCGGAACCTCCGCCTTTCGTGATGCAGCGAGCTGTTTGATCAACTGCTGCTCCTTGGCGCTCAACTTTGTCGGCGTGAGCACTTGCACGCCGATCCGCAGATCGCCTCTGCCGCTACCGCGCAAGTGCGTGATGCCGCGATCCTTGATCATGATCACCTCGGCACTTTGCGTTCCCGGCTTGATCTCGATGGCAATCTCGCCGTCCAGGCCCTTGAGCGTCGCGGTTGTGCCGAGCACAGCATCCGTCATCTGAACTTCAATTGTGGCAAGCAGGTCATCGCCGTTTCGGCTGAAGGTCTCGTGGTGTCGAACCTTCATCTCAAGGAATAGGTCACCGGCGGGTCCACCGGCCGGGCCGACCTCGCCCTGGCCGGGCATCTGAAGCCGAAGGCCGGTGTCGACGCCCGCCGGAATGTCGACGGGAATCACCCGCGCTGCGCGCACGCGCCCTTGACCGGCGCAGGTGACGCACGGAGTCGCGATCGTGGTGCCATAGCCGCGGCAGGTCCCGCACGGGTTCGAGGTCATGACGTTCCCGAGCAGACTGCGCATGGTGCGCTGAATCTGGCCGGTGCCGTTGCAGATATCGCAGGTCTTGGGGGATGTGCCCGGCGCGCAGCACGAGCCAGCGCAGGTTGTGCAGAGAATCGCGGTGTTGACCTCGACGTCGCGCTTGGTGCCAAAGATTACCTCGCTCAGTTCGACCTCGATACGAACGAGTCCATCCTGGCCGCGCTCGCGCCTAGAGCGCGGCCCTGTCGTGCGCGCTCCTCCTCCGAAGAAGGTCTCGAAGATGTCACCAAACCCGGTGAATCCAGCGCCGGAGAATCCAGCCTGCGCACCGAGGTCGTATTGCTGGCGTTCGCGCGGATCGCTCAACACGTCATAGGCGTGGGTGACGAGTTTGAAGCGTTCCGCCGCAACCGCGCTCGGGTTGACGTCTGGATGAAGCTCCCGAGCGAGCCGGCGATATGCCTTTTTGATGTCTTCTGCCGCGGCGCTGCGGTCGACACCGAGCACCTCATAATGATCTGCCACGTGCTGTGCTAATCCTCACCGAGCAGTCTTGACAGGTAGCGCGCTACCGCCCGGACTGCTGCCATGTTGTTTGGGTAATCCATGCGAATGGGGCCAAGCACACCCAGTCGCGCAATACTCCCACCGCTCGCTGAGTACCCGCTCGTCAACACGGCAGTCTCTCCGAGAGCGAAATTCTCGTTCTCCCGCCCGATGCGGGCTGAAACGTCGCGGACGTCGACATCCATTTCGGCGAACAGCCGAAGGAGCGTTACCTGTTCCTCGATGGCCTCGAGCACGGGAAAAATACTGCCGCTAAAGTCTTCTTCTGTCCGCGCGAGGTTGGCTGTCCCTGCCATGAGCAACTTGTCGTGCCGGTTGGCAAGCACTTGCTCAGCGAGAGCGGATGTGACGGCAGCAATCATCGGCTGCCTAGACGGCGCGAATTGGGTCGGGAGTTCGGCAAGCCGAGCTGCGGCATCCTGAAGATTGAGCCCGCCGAGGGTGTTGTTGAGCCGACTGCGAAGCTCGGTCAAAAACTCCTCGTCAAGCTCGGTACTGATGTCGATGAGTCGCTGCTCAACTCCTCCCGAATCGGTGATGAGCACGGTCATGAGCTTGGTCGAACTGAGCTGGACAAGCTCGACGTGGCGAATTCTTGATACCGCGCGCGATGGATACTGCACGAGGGCCACTTGATGGGTGAGCTGCGAAAGCAGTCGTACCGTGCGCATGAGCACATCGTCAAGATCGACTGACTCTCCGAGGAAGGCTTCGATAGCCTGTCGCTGGGCTGAAGTGAGCGGACGAAGATCGGCCAGTTGGTCGACAAAGACTCGATATCCCTTATCTGTTGGCACCCGCCCAGAAGAGGTGTGCGGGGCGACGATAAGTTCTTCGTCTTCGAGAAGGGCCATGTCGTTGCGGATTGTGGCGGCCGACACTCCGAACGAGTGGCGTTCAACGATCGACTTCGATCCGACGGGCTCTCGAGAGGCGACATAGTCCTGCACGATGACTCGGAGCACTTCAAGTCCTCGTTCTGAGACCATCTCAACACCACCCCTCACGACTGGCACTCGATCAAACTGACTGCCAATCGTACCGCGCCACGCCGGGCGCAAATCGTTGCACGCACCGTCGCATAGGCACTACCGTGTGACTGTGCTTGCGCTAGCCCCACACACGGAGCGTCGGCGGGCACGAGTGTGATCCGCCCCAACAGCGGGAAAACCCGCCGTTCATTTGAAAGGCATTGAACATGACAGACGCAACTCCGCAGCCAGTCGCTCCCCAGCCGGCTGCCCCACTGACACCGGCAGAAGACAAGCAATGGGCGTCGTTTGCTCACTTCGGAGGCGTTCTCGGCATCCTGCCATCGCTCATCATTTTTCTGATCTTCAAGGACCGTGGCACCCTGACGAAGCAAGAGTCGAAGGAAGCCCTGAACTGGCAGATCACGTTCACGATTGCCTTCATCGCGCTGAACATTATCGTGTCGATTTTCACAGCAATTCTGATCTTCACCGACGCGTTCGCCATCGTCGGTGTCCTCGGATTCCTTCCGACGCTGCTCTGGGTCCTCAACGCCGTGCTCTCGATCATCGGCGGCATCAAGGTCAACGGCGGCGGTGCATACCGTTACCCCTTCGCCATTCGCCTCATCAAGTAAGCGACTGAACGCGAAGTTATCTGACGAAACGCTGGTTAACCCGGGAGCGCAACTCCCGGGTTAACTGCTTTAATGGCCGCATGTCCGAATCAACCCCGCCCCCTGCCCAGCCGTACCAGACGGTCCAGCCCCTCAGCCCAAGCGACGAGCGTCTTTGGGCCACCCTCATCCACATCGGTGGAATCGTCGTCGGGTTCCTCCCGGCGCTGATTGGATACCTCGTTCTCAAGGACCGCGGTGCATTCATCCGCGCGCACACCGCAACGGCAACAAACTTTCAGCTGACGCTCCTGATCGCCTATGTTGTCGGATTCGTTCTCAGCCTCGTATTGATTGGCTTTCTGATTCTGGCTGCGGCGGGAATCGTCTCGCTCATCTTCAGCATCATGGCTGCCATTGCTGCAAACAAGGGTGAGCTCTACACCTACCCGATCGCCATCAAGTTCGTCTCCTAACTCGCGAACCACCGAGGTCGCACGGCGAGTAGGTCAGCGATCCTCAACGGCCACCAACCGCCGCACTGCGGCATCGGCCAGCAGCCGTCCTCGCAAGGTCAGTTCGATCCGACCGGCGAGGGCGGCTTTTGCGTTGACGAGTTCATCTGCAATCAGCTCAGCAACAGCACGGCGCCCGGCGGGAGCGAGGTCGGCAATCGCGAAGCCATCCCGAAGTCGGGTTCGCAACAACACCCGCTCGACCTGACGCGTCGCAGCGTCGAGCGATTCCCGCCCGGCGCCTGGTGAAAGACCGGCCGTAACTCGATCTGCATACGCTGCCGGATGCTTGACGTTCCACCAGCGAACACCGCCGACGTGACTGTGGGCGCCCGGCCCGATCCCCCACCAGTCATGGCCGAGCCAGTAGCCGAGATTGTGGCGTGAGCGGTGCTCGGCGCCCCGTGCCCAGTTTGAGACCTCGTACCAGTCGAACCCAGCCTCACTGAGGATGCGGTCACTGAGTTCGTACATGTCGGCCTGCAGGTCATCGTCTGGCTCGGCAACGTCACCCCGCCGGATTTGCGCTGCGAGCTTCGTGCCATCCTCAATGATGAGTCCATAGGCAGACAGATGGTCTGGCTGTTGAGCGATCGCGACCTCAAGCGATCGTTGCCAATCAGCGATGCTCTCCCCCGGAGTTCCGTAGATCAGATCGAGACTCACACCGAGTCCGGCGTCCCTGGCCCATTGGACAACTTGAGGTACACGGTCGGGATCGTGGGTGCGTTCGAGGGTCGCCAGCACGGCGGGAACTGCCGACTGCATGCCGAACGAGATGCGGGTGAAGCCTGCTGCGGCAAGTCGCAGCAGATCGTCACGATCCACCGAGTCCGGATTCGCCTCGGTCGTCACCTCGGCACCCGTCGCGAGTCCCC
This sequence comes from Actinomycetales bacterium, assembly GCA_038328315.1. Taxonomy (GTDB): domain Bacteria; phylum Actinomycetota; class Actinomycetes; order Actinomycetales; family Microbacteriaceae; genus Rhodoglobus. The sequence continues at coordinate 7,037 of JBBQLW010000002.1, read as the reverse complement.
AGGTTCGCTCGACGGCTTCGAGCATCGCAGCGAGGTCGCTCGGCGGCAGGAGCGTCGGGGTGCCACCGCCGAAGAACACCGTCGAAACGGGCCTCGGGCTGACCGCGGCATCCGCTAACACACGCTCGGCGAAGACCAACTCTGCGATCGCCTGAGCGGCAAAGTTCGACCGACTTGCCCCGCGCAACTCTTCGCTCGTGTAGGTGTTGAAGTCGCAGTAGCCGCACCGCGCCCGGCAAAACGGCACGTGCAGGTAGACGCCGAAGTCACGTTCGGCCGACCCGAGCGCCACGGATGCCGGGAGAGCGCCGTCGAGTGGCGCCGGATCCGCAATCGGGAGGGCACTTGCCATGGTTCATTGTCCCAGTACAGGCTGACGGGCAAGCAGCGACCAGACTGCAGGTCACGCGATTGGACCCGCAAGCGCACCGAGGTACCGCCTCGTGTACAACTCTTGCGCGATGCGCAGCGCGGGGTAGACGGCCCACCACTTGCGTGAACTCGGACGAGAGAACGCCCGAATCGTCAGCCACACCGACTCATCCTCGCGCTGGGAGACGATGAAGGCCTCCTCGCCGTCTTCCGGATGTCCTGGCAGAGTCCCGTACGCGAAGCCCTTGCGATTCGGCTCGTCAATCAGGTAGACCACTCTCGCTGGGGCCCTGATGACGATCGGCCCGACGACAGGGATCACCAGCTGTGCGGTGTCGCCGGGTCTCAGATACTGCGTACCGTCTGGCCCGTAGAGCGCCTCGCGCCTGCTCGACCCGGAAAGTGCGTCAGGCTCAATCGGAGCCTCGATCGGAGCCTCGATCGACTGGATCCGAAATCCGCTGCGTTTCTGAATGCCCCAAGTGAGCGCTGCGACGCACGCGTACTCGAATCTCGCCGCTCCGTGCCCGATCCTGGCAGTCCGTTCGATCGCTCGATATCCGGCAGGCGGGTAACGCAGAAGATCCGGGGCCTGTGTCGCGCCGACCGCCCCGTAGGTAACCGGGGCCAACCAGATCGGCACTGAACCAGAACTCGCTGCGGGAACGCCGCCAGCCGATGGCTCCGTGCCTGGCGCGGGCCGACTGTCACTCACTTCTTGTCTTTCTTCTCCACGTCACCCGTGAGGGCCGCGACGAACGCCTCCTGAGGCACCTCGACCCGGCCGACCATCTTCATGCGCTTCTTACCCTCTTTTTGCTTCTCAAGGAGCTTGCGCTTGCGGGTAATGTCGCCGCCATAGCACTTGGCGAGCACATCCTTACGCATGGCCGAGATTGACTCGCGCGCGATAATGCGCGCTCCAATCGCCGCCTGGATGGGCACCTCGAACTGTTGACGAGGGATGAGCTTCTTGAGACGCTCGGTCATGAGCACGCCATAGGCGTAGGCCTTCTCGCGGTGCACGATAGCGCTGAAGGCGTCGACAGCTTCGCCCTGGAGCAAAATGTCGACCTTGACGAGGTCGGCCTGCTGATCGCCGCTCGGTTCATAGTCGAGGCTCGCGTAGCCAGCGGTTTTGCTCTTGAGCTGGTCGAAGAAGTCGAAGACGATCTCACCGAGCGGGATCGTGTACTTGATCTCAACACGGTCTTCGCCGAGGTAATCCATGCCGATCAGCACTCCGCGCCGAGACTGGCACAGTTCCATGATCGTGCCGACATAGTCCTTTGGCGCGAGAATCGCAGCTCGAACCATCGGCTCTGTGACATGCGCAATCTTCGCCCCGGTGGGAAATTCACTCGGGTTTGTCACCGTGAAGTGCTTCTTATCCTCTGTCGTGACCTCATAGGTGACGGATGGCGCAGTCGAGATCAGGTCGAGTCCAAACTCGCGCTCGAGTCGCTCCGTGACGATTTCCAGATGGAGGAGCCCGAGGAATCCGCAGCGAAAGCCGAAACCGAGCGCGACGGATGTCTCCGGCTCGTAATTGAGCGAGGCATCGGACAGCTTGAGTTTGTCGAGGGCTTCTCGGAGAGCTGGATAATCGCTGCCGTCGATCGGATACAGGCCAGAGAACACCATGGGCTTGGGGTCCGTGTAGCCGGGGAGCGCGACGGTCGACGGCTTCTGGGCGTTCGTCACGGTGTCGCCGACCTTCGACAGGCGCACGTCCTTCACGCCGGTAATGAGGTAGCCGACCTCGCCAACGCCCAAGCCTCTGCTCGGAGTCGGTTCTGGCGCGCTCACCCCGATCTCGAGAAGTTCGTGCACCGCGCGGGTCGACATCATCTGGATGCGCTCCCTTGGACTCAGCTTGCCGTCGATCATGCGCACGTAGGTGATGACCCCGCGGTATGAGTCGTACACGGAGTCGAAGATCATCGCCCGAGACGGCGCGTTCGGATCACCCTGCGGCGGGGGAATCAGTTCGACGACGCGATCGAGAAGGTCTTCCACGCCTTGGCCGGTTTTCCCGCTCACCCGCAGCACGTCCTCCGGAGACCCGCCGATGAGAGAAGCGAGTTCACGCGCGTACCTGTCTGGATCGGCCGCTGGCAGGTCGATCTTGTTGAGCACTGGGATGATCGTCAGGTCGTTGTCGAGAGCGAGGTACAGGTTCGCGAGCGTCTGCGCCTCAATGCCCTGCGCGGCATCCACCAAGAGGACGGCACCCTCGCAGGCGGCAAGGGACCGAGAGACCTCATAGGTGAAATCGACGTGACCGGGGGTGTCAATCATGTTGAGGGCGAAGCTCTGCCGCGCACCGGTTGGGCCTACGCCGGCCCACGGCATGCGCACCGCCTGGCTCTTGATCGTGATGCCGCGCTCGCGCTCAATGTCCATGCGGTCGAGGTATTGCGCCCGCATGTCGCGGTCGCTCACGACTCCGGTGATTTGCAGCATTCGGTCGGCGAGAGTCGACTTGCCGTGATCGATGTGGGCGATGATGCAGAAATTGCGGATGAACGCCGGATCGGTTGAGGCAGGTTCGAGTGTCGTTTGTGCTCGTGGACTCACTGCCTACCTCGCGAATTGACGGCTGCCGGATGCAGCGTGGCAACGCGAACGCCGAAGCGGCGCCGCGATGGCCGTACCCAAGTTTACGAGACGCCCGAGGTGCGGAAGGCCCCGACGCCGATCCGATGAGGAGCGTCGCCGGGGCCTTCGCGTGAATTGAGGACTACAGAGTCGCCGCAACGAAGCCGAGCGGAATCAGAATCATGACCGCAAGCACGCCGACCAGAACGATGAGCGCCCCCGGGATGCCGCTGATGACGGTGCCCCAGATGGCCATAGCGCGGGCCTGCGGCTCGCGGCGGAGCGCCAAGATGCCGAGCACGAGCCCCGCGACTGAGAACGGGAAGATCATCGTCGTCACAATGCCAGTGATACCGAACACCAGGCTGAGGATTGCCAGAATCGGCTGGGTGCGAGTAGCGAGCTGCTGATCGACGGGTGGTGCTTGTTCGATGGCGTTGGGTGCCTCGGACGCGGAAATGGTTGTAGTGGTTGTCATAGCTCAAGACTACGAATCGCAACTTCGCCGCGGCATCCGGCTAACCCCCGAAAACCGCTCTGGCGTTCCCCTCAAGCCCTCGACGGAGTTGGCAGGCGTGACAGCCCGTCGAGAAGCTGTTCGGTCGGCGAGGCAAGACAGACTCGAATCCAGCCCTCACCGGAGCGACCGAATGCGCTGCCTGGCGCGACGGAGACCCGTTCTGCAATGAGGAACCCCTCCGCCCAATCCGCGACGTTTCCGCGGCTTGCGAAACTCAGGTCAATCCACAGGTAGAACGCTCCGCCCGGCGTCAGATAGCGGATGCCGCGCTCATCGAGCAGTCGCATCGCCGCCTCGCCATTGCTCCGGTAGTGCTCCCGCGCGACCGCAACATTCTCTTGGTCGCCGGTGAGCGCGGCGATCGCCGCGAACTGGGCTGGACTGTTGACGCAGCTGATCGACGCTTCCTGCACAGAACGCATCGTGTCGCTCAAGCCAGGCGGCGTGACGAGATATCCGACCCGGATGCCGGTCATCGCGTAGGTCTTCGAGAATGAAAACACGCTCAACACCCGATTATCGGTGTCGAACGCCGCGACACTGAGGTGCGGTTCGGCCCACGCAAAATACTCGTACACCTCATCGCTGATGATCCAGAGATCGTGGCGGCGCGCGAACTCGAGAATTTTAACCAGCAGTTCCCCTGGAAAGACCGTGCCAAGAGGATTCGACGGGGAATTGATCACAATCACTTTGGTGCGACTCGTCACGAGCGACTCGAGTTCAGCGATGTCTGGCAGGAAACCGGCATCCGGACTGAGCGCATATGGCACCGCGACCGCCTCGAGCATGTGCGCGTTCATGGAAAATGTCGTATACCCAGGGTCGGGGATGAGCACTTCATCGCCAGCCGAAAGTGTTATGGCCATCGCCTGATGGAGTGCTTGCGTTGCGCCAACGGTGACCCAGACCTGTTCTAGCTCGACGAGAAGCGAGTTCTCTCGCGCAAGCTTGTCGACAATTGCCGCTCGCAAGGCTGCGATACCGCCATTGGCGGTGTAATTGGTCTCGTCAGCGTCCCACGCCGCTTTCGCCGCCGTCGCGATGTGCGCTGCTACCGTGGCATCCGGCTCACCGACAGCGAGCGAGATCACGTTTTCCATGCCGATCGCGATCTCGTGAATGCGACGGATGCCGCTGGCCGGCACTCCCAGAATGTGTGGACTGAGCGACGGCATGCGCTCAGGCTAGTACGATTGCTGAGCGCATCGAGGGGCTGCTAGACTATAGCTTTGGCTTCCGCGTGGCACGCTCGTGCGGCACGCGAATCTCCCAGTCGACACTCAACTAGAAGGCAATTTTTCGTGGCAAACATCAAGTCCCAGATCAAGCGCAATGGCACCAACAAGAAGGCGCAAGAGCGCAACAAGGCTGTCAAGAGCGAGGCGAAGACCGCCGTGCGTGCAACGCGCGAAGCTGTCGTCTCTGGTGACAAAGACAAGGCGAACGCCTCACTGCTCGTCGCCACCAGAAAGCTCGACAAGGCCGTGAGCAAAGGCGTCATCCACAAGAATCAGGCCGCGAACCGCAAGTCCGCGATCGCCAAGCAGGTCGCGGCGCTCTAGCTGGCGCAGCGCTCTAGCTAGCGCAGCGGCTCGCCTCGATCGGCAATGATCCCGATCATTCGTTCGAGGGCGTAGACCGGGTCGCGACCCAGACCTTTGAGCTGGGCATCCGTATCTGCGAGGGTCTCGATCGCGCGGGCAAGCCCCGCCTCGGTCCAACCCTGAAGGTCACGACGAGCACGATCCACCTGCCACGGCGCGAGCCCGAACTGTTGAGCAAGCGCCGCACTGGATGCTCGGCTCCCGCTCACGCGAGCCATCGTTCGCAACTTCGCTGCGAACGCGGCAACCAGCGGGACCGGATCGGCCCCAGAGGCCAGCGCATGGCGCAGGAGCACAAGCGCCTCGCCGCGGCGTCCAGCAATTGCTGCATCCGCGACGCTGAAGGCGTTGGTCTCAACCCGCCCGGCGTAGTACCGATCCACGGTGACTTCGGTGATCTCCTCGACAGCATCGGCAATGAGTTGCTGACACGCGGAGGCGAGTTCTGCTAGGTCGTCGGCGAATGCAGAGACGAGCATGCGTAAGGCACCCGGTGTGATCCGCTTGCTTGCTGCCGCGAACTCTGCGCCAGCAAACTCGGACTTCTCAACATCTTTCTTGAGTTCGAGGCACGCGACCTCGATGCCGGAACCGGCACCCGCCCTGATCGCATCGAGCAGCTTCTTGCCACGCACACCCCCGGCGTGACGCAGCACGAGGTAGGTGTCATCAGCCGGCTGGTCAAGGTAGTGAATCGTCTCGGTGATGAAAGCATCAGTGCACTTCTCGACGTTGCTGACGCGAATCAGCCGCGGCTCATTGAACAGCGAGGGGCTCGCGAGCGTGAGAAGCTCGCCAGGCGAGTAGTGGTCGGCCTCAATCTCGGTTACTTCGAGGCTTGGATCCTCGGTCTTGAGCGTGTCACGCAGCAGTCGAATGGCGCGGTCGGCAAGAAAATGCTCCGGTCCGGTCACCAGGATGATTGGCGCTGGCCGAACCCGATCCCAACTGAGCTGCGGAATCTGCGTTCGAGCGACAACCACGTTCTCAGCCTAACGTTCGGTCCAGACAGTGATTGCGCCGGGCTCGGTGCTAGGTGCAAGCAGAATCATGCCGTCCGTGTCGGTTCGCAACGCGAGCGTGCCCGTACTCTGCAGTGTCGACAACAGTTCGGTCGTCGGGTGCCCGTACGTGTTCTCGGCACCAACTCCGATGAGTCCGATAACACCTGCGACCCGCTCGTAGAGACGGTCACTTTGGTCGGCGGACCCGTGGTGGCTGACCTTCACGACATCCACCGGTGTGAGAACGCTGGCGCGCATCATGGCCTCCTGCGCCTCCCGGCCAAGGTCACCAAGAAAGAGCGAGCTGAGGCATCCGCTGAGGCAATCTCCGACCCCGCGAAACTCGAGCACGAGGCTTGAGTCGTTCCCGACCTCGAAGCCGCCACGCACGCTCGTGGAACTGGAGTTATGGCCCGCTCCCGCCGCTGGGGCTGGCCACAGCACTGACCAGCGCAGGTCACCCAGCATGCCGTTTGATCCGCGCCACGGTTGCTGCACCGATGCACCCGATTCGGCCAGACGGCGAAGCAGCAGACGGTCGGATTCCGCATCGCCCGGCCCTGCGATGACCGTGTCGACCATGCCGAGTATCGCCTCGGCTCCGCCAACATGATCGCGGTCGAAGTGCGTGAGCACGAGCAGGTCGATCCGGGTGATTCCAAGTTCACGAAGACACGCTGTCAGCAGAGCGGGGGTCGCACCGGTGTCGATCAGTGAGATGGAACCGCGGCTGCGAACGAGCATTGCATCGCCCTGCCCGATCGCACACGCGGCAATCTGCCAGTCCCCTGGCCTGAAGAGCAGGGTACTTGCGCGACTGCCGCCCACGAAACCGAGATAGGCGACGGATGCCACAGCAAGGCCGAACGCCACCGGACGGCGCCAGCGACCTCTGGTAACTGAGATGAGAACGACAAGGCCGCTGACCACCGC
>JBBQLW010000001.1:0-51024 GCA_038328315.1 Actinomycetales bacterium | reverse complement strand
GTTCCGCTCGTCGGGCTCGCGGTGTTCATGGCTGTCGTTGCCTTCTACCCCTTCATTGAGGCGTGGGTCACTGGCGATAAGCGCGAGCACCACATCGCTCAACGTCCCCGGAACGCGCCGACCCGCACCGCGATCGGTGCCGCTGGTGTGACGTTCTACGCGGTGCTTTGGACTGCTGCAAGCTCGGACCTCATCGCAACGCACTTCAGGGTCACCATCGAGGGAGTCATCAATAGCCTTCAAGTGCTTTTGGTTGTCGCCCCAATCGTTGCCTACCACGTTGCCAAGCGCATCTGTCTTGCGCTCCAAAAGAAGGATCGTGAGATCGCTCTGCACGGCTACGAGAGCGGCCGCATCGTTCGACTTCCGAGCGGTGAGTACATCGAAGTTCACGAACAGCTCGATGACTATGAGCGCTGGAAGCTCGTGAGTTTCGACGAATACACGCCTCTCATGGTCCGCCCCAACGAACAGGGCAAGATCACGGCAGCGCAACGCATTCGGGCTGCCGCCTCGAGTTGGTTCTTTGAAGACCGGATCTCGCCAGTCACCCGCACCGAGCTCGAGCGGGCCCACGACGCCACACACTGACCCCGAGCGCTGGTCTTAGCTCCCCAGGGAGTGAGACCAGCGCGGTCAGTCGAGGGCGCGGTCAGTCGAAGGCGCAGTTAGTCGAAGGTGCGCTTGAGAAAGTCCGCCGTTGAGGTGTACCCGATTCGCTCGTAGAAGTTCGCGGAGCGACGGCTCGGTACCGTCAACTGCCGAACCTGTCTGTTGCGGCACGCCGCCTCAGTTGCCTCAACGAGGGCGGTACCGACGCCTTGGCCTCGGTGACTATTATCAACAACGAGTTCCTGTAGCTGGGCGGAGCTCCCATTGATGTAGAGCAGGGGGCTGATCGTGGTCAACGCGTAGCCAAGTACGGGGCCCGACGAATTGTTCGCGACGAGCAAGATAGAAGATCTTGAACCGTCAGCAATGATCCCGCGGTAGGTGGAATCGAAGGCGGCGGCATCCGGCGCATAGTCCGTGCCGAGCTGCTTGAGGAGGGCGAACACACGATTGGCATCATCGACAGTTGCGGTTCTCACGGTCAGTGGAACGGCCGAGAGATCACTGCCAGAAGGACGACCCTCTGAGTACGAGTCAGCGCCGCTGGAATCAGCTCCGGAATCAGCGAACAAAGTATCCGCGGTAGTACTCGTACACCCAGCCAACCAGAGCGACCACGGCGATCCCGGCTCCGATGGCGGCGATCCACAGACCGACCGCTAGTCCGAGAAACACGGCTGCAAGACTGGCGGCAAGAATTGCCGGCCACCAACTCCAGGGGCTGAAGTGCCCCTGTTCTGCTTCGCCGTCTTCGATTCGCGCGTCGAGGCGGTCTTCTGGCAGTTCGCCGCCTTGAGAGGCATAGATTCTACCAAGATAAAAGGCGATGAACGCTGCGAGAAGGCCTGTCAAGCCAAGAACGATTGCCCCAACCCACTCGACGCGCCCCTGCGATGGGTCAAGAAAGCCCCAAGCGATATAGATGGCATCGGCGACGAAGAAGAAACCCGCAAGAACCCAGAACAGTCGGGCATTCGTTTGCACCGCTATTTCACCTTCTCTGCGCTGAGGTCGTAGACCGGCGCTTCTGGAGCATCCTTCATCGGGCCAATGCCGACCGGCATTCCCGCCTCCGGGTGGTTTACGTCGAACGCCGGCGACTCCGAGCGGATGCGCGGAATCGAGGTGAAATTGTGGCGAGGCGGCGGGCAGCTCGTCGCCCACTCGAGCGATCGTCCGTAACCCCACGGATCGTTTACCGTCACCTTGGGCGCTTTGCGCGCGGTGACGTAGACGTTGTAGAAGAACGGGAGCATCGACAGCGCCAAGACGGCAGCGCCGACGGTCGAGAGCTGGTTCATCCAGGTCACACCATCTTCTTCAAGGTATGAACGGTAGCGACGCGGCAGTCCGACCACCCCGATCCAGTGCTGGATCAGGAAGGTCATGTGGAAACCAATGAATAGCGTCCAGAAGTGAATCTTCCCGAGACGCTCGTTGAGCATCTTGCCCGTGAACTTCGGCCACCAGAAATAGAAGCCGCTGAACATCGCGAACACGACGGTACCGAACACGACGTAGTGGAAGTGCGCGACGACGAAGTAGCTGTCAGACACGTGGAAGTCCAGCGGTGGGCTGGCGAGAATAACGCCGGTCAGCCCACCGAAGGTGAAGGTGATCAAGAAGCCAATCGCCCACAGCATCGGAGTCTCGAAGGTCACCGAGCCGCGCCACATGGTGCCGATCCAGTTGAAGATTTTTACGCCGGTCGGTACTGCAATCAGCATTGTCATGAGCGCGAAGAACGGCAGCAGTACTGAGCCTGTCACGTACATGTGGTGAGCCCAGACCGTGACGGACAGCGCGGCAATCGCGATTGTGGCGTAGACGAGCGTGCGATAGCCGAAAATCGGTTTACGACTGAATACCGGGAGCACTTCCGAGATAATTCCGAAAAACGGCAGCGCGATGATGTAGACCTCGGGATGACCGAAGAACCAGAACAAGTGCTGCCAGAGGATCGCTCCCCCGTTGGCGGGGTCAAATATGTGTGCACCGAATACTCGGTCTGCGCCGAGCGCGAAGAGCGCGGCCGCAAGTACCGGGAATGCCATGAGCACGAGGATCGACGTAACAAGCGTGTTCCACGTGAAGATCGGCATCCGGAACATCGTCATGCCGGGAGCCCGCATTGTGATGATCGTTGTAATGAAGTTGACGGCGCCGAGGATGGTACCGAACCCGCTCAGAGTGAGTCCGAAGACCCACAGGTTGCCGCCGAAGCCGGGCGAGAACGTCGCGCTCGAGAGTGGGGCGTACGCGAACCAGCCGAAGGCTGCCGCGCCTTGGGGGGTGAGGAAGCCGGCAACCGCAATGAGAGAGCCAAAGCTGTAGAGCCAGTACGCGAAGGCGTTCAGTCTCGGGAACGCGACATCCGGCGCACCGATTTGGAGCGGCATCAGAACGTTCGCGAATCCGGCGAACAACGGAGTGGCGAACATGAGCAGCATGATCGTGCCGTGCATCGTGAACAACTGGTTGTACTGCTCGCCAGTTGCTACAACATCGAGTCCTGGTGCGAATAGCTGGGCTCGAATCACGAGGGCCATCACGCCGCCGAGAAGGAAGTAGATGAACGAGGTGACCAGGTACATGTACCCGATCTGCTTGTGGTCAGTTGACGTGAGCCAAGCCACGACAACGTTTCCCTTTCGCGCGAGCTTCTCTTCGCGCGGCGTAATCGGCGTCGAGGTACCCCCGGTCGATGGAGCTACCGGTCGTTCGAGAATTGTCGTCATGGAACTACTACTCCTCCGTCGTTCCGCCGTTGCCAGGCAGATTTTGGTTCACGTTGAATTCAGCCCCGATCTGACCCTCGAAGCCGGCTGCGCGCTGGCCTTCGATGTACGCGTCGTAGTCGGCCTGCGAGACCACCTCGACCTCGAACAGCATGAGGGAGTGATACTCGCCGCACAGCTCTGCGCACTTGCCCATGTAGCTGCCGATCTCTTGCGGTATGAAGTACATATAGTTCGACGGCGTTTTGCCGGGGATCATGTCCTTCTTGTACAGGAACTCGACCACCCAGAACGAGTGGATAACGTCGCGCGACTCGAGCTTGATCTCGACCTTCGCATTGACCGGCAGAACGAGCTTGGGCAAGTTGCTCGTGTCGATCGGCCCGCTCGGGAGCTGTTCGGCTTGAACCCCGACGCTGTAGACGTCTTCGTTGACATAGTTGAAGTCCCAAGCCCACCGTTTGGCGAACACCTCGATCTTGACGTCGGGGTCTGGGATCGCCTCTTCGATCACGGCCTGATCGCGTGCAGTAAATGCAAAAAACCCGAGCACGAGAATCAACGGGACAACCGTGTAAAGAATTTCGATTGGCATGTTGTAACGGAGTTGTACCGGTAGTCCGGTCTGGCCACGCCGACGCCGATACGCGACAGCCGCCCAGATGATCAAGCCCCACGTGACGACACCGACAATGAGGAGCACAATCCACGAGTTCACCCACAGACCGATGATTCGGCTCGTGTGGTTCGTGGTCTCCGGGTTGGTGGGCAGGTAGCCCTGAAGTTGATCCTGCGTGCAGCCTGCCAAGACCACCATCATTGCGATTCCAATCGGAATCGCGGACCATCGAATTCGACGCTGAGAACGCACGGAAAACCTCTCGAAAAACACCGGCTGCTACCGCCTCAGTCTACAGTGAGCGATCGCCCGCGCTTGGCTCAGTGGAAGCTGTCTCCACACGCGCAACTACCGTCAGCGTTCGGGTTGTCGATCGTGAAACCCTGCTTTTGGATGGTGTCTTCGAAGTCGACCTTCGCACCATCAAGGTAGGGAACACTCATCTTGTCGACAACGACCTCAACGCCATCGCCGAACTCGACGCTCGCGTCGCCGTCGAGGCTGCGCTCGTCGAAGTAGAGCTGGTAGATGAGGCCGGAGCAACCCCCGGGCTGCACCGCGAGGCGAAGTCGAAGGTCATCGCGACCTTCCTGGGACAGCAAGCTGCGCACCTTCTCGGCAGCGGCATCCGTCAGAGATACGCCGTGGGCGGAAGTACGTATCGAAGTGTCAGTCATAGTCAGATTCTACGCCCGGCGGTTGAGCTTTTCGAGCAGGATCGCCTCAGTCAGGATCGCACGGCGAAACACGCCAAGGTGAAGCGACTCGTTGGGGCTGTGAGCGCGAGAATCGGGATCCTCGACGCCGGTGATGAGAATCTGCGCCGCCGGAAACTCCTCGGCAAGCTGCGAGATGAACGGAATCGAACCGCCGATGCCGGTCTCGATTGGTTCGACTCCCCAGCCAGCCGTCATCGCGGCTTTCGCTTCATCGACAGCCCAGCCTGTCGTCTCGACAAGAAAGGGATCGCCACGGTCGATGTCAGTGAACTCGAGGTGCGCACCGAACGGTGCATGTTTGTGCAAGTGCGCTTCGATCGCGATAAAAGCATCCGCGGCTGACTGCCCTGGCGCGATCCGCGCGCTGAGCTTTACAGTGACGCTCGGTACCAGCGTGTTGGATGCATTGACAACGGTAGGCGCGTCAATACCAGTCACTGTAATGGCCGGTTGATTCCACAACCGCGACAGAATCGGGCCGCGGCCGAGCGGGGTAACTCCGTCCAGCAGAGCGGCATCTTTTATAAGGCGTGCGTGCTCGTAGTCCGGCACCGGCGCTTGGCGCGAGTGCAATCCCGAAACGGCAACAGCGCCGTCTGCATCGTGCATGGTCGATAGGAGGGCGATTGTCGCGAGCATCGCATCCGGTGCCGCTCCCCCGAACATTCCCGAGTGCAAAGCGTGGTCGAGTGTCGAAACCCGGAGCTTGAACGTCACGTTGCCGCGCAGCCCTACCGTCAACGATGGGGTCGCAGCATTCCAGTTGTCGGAGTCGGCAACGACGATGACATCGGCGGCGAGCTGGCTGCGATGCTGGGCAAGAAAGGCCCCGAACGATCGAGAACCGAACTCCTCCTCCCCCTCAAAGAAGGCGACGACCCCGAGGTCGATCTCGTCTCCAGCAACCTTGACGAACGCTCGGATCGCCGCGATGTGGGCCATAACGCCTGCCTTGTCGTCTGCTGCTCCGCGACCGTAGAGTCGATCTCCGCGCACGGTCGGTTCGAATGGAGCGGATTCCCACTGCTCTGGGTCACCCGGCGGCTGAACGTCATGATGGGCATACAGCAGGACTGTTGGCCGACCGTTTCGGGCGGCACGCGTCGCTAGCACTGCCGGTTGACCCCGCCGTTTGTCGTCGATGGGAGCACGCGAGATTTCGACCGAATCGAAGAACTTGAGCGCCTCAAGTAGCTCGCACACCGCTTCCGCGCTCTTCTGGACCTCGCCCGAATCGAAGCCGTCCCACGAAACGGAAGGGATGCGAACAAGTCGGCCCAGACCTGCAATCGCGACCGGGAGCCCGGTCTGAACCGCAGCCGCAAGCTGGGAAACGACCGTTGCCTCGGGTTCTTGAACTGCTGGCGTGGTAGCGAAGTCCGTCATGCGAGTAATCTTAAGCCGAGAGCAGAGGCGAGGATCTTCGTGGCTAAGACAACCGAGAACAACGCTGGCACCGACGCCGGCTACGAACTCAACCAAGACAGCACTTCAAGCGGTAAGGGTCGCGCAACTCCGACTCGTAAAGAGCAGCAGGACGCGCGCAAGCGACCGCTCGTGAGTAATGACCGCGCAGAGGCCCGCAGACATTCACGCGCGCTGGAGCAGGCGCAGCGCGAGAAGGCAAGAATCGGTCTCGCGAAGGGTGACGAGAAGTACTTGCCGATGCGTGACCGCGGTCCGCAGAAGCGTTACGTACGTGACTATGTCGACGCCCGCACAAGTGTTGGGGAGTTCCTCATTCCGCTTATGTTCGGCGTGATCATTTTGACCTTTTTCCCGCAACCAGAGGTGCAGACGATCGGCATCCTCACCCTGTGGCTCTTCTTTGCGATCGCGATCATCGACAGTGTCATTCTTGGATATCTCGTCAAGCGCAAGCTCAGCGCAAAATATGGTGAAGACCGCGTTGAGAAAGTACGCTTTTACGCGGCGATGAGAGCCCTGCAGCTGCGCGTCATGCGACTTCCGAAACCTCAGGTCAAGCGCGGCGCGTACCCGGAGTAGCCGGGCGCGGGTTGGCAGGTGGCCGGTTAGCCGGTAGCACCGATCCCACGGGCGAGGCCCCGATTTATCTGTCGCGCCCACAGTGGTCCTCGGTAGAGGAATCCCGTGTAGCCCTGAACGAGCGTTGCACCCGCTGCCAACCGCTCGGCGACGTCTGCCGCCGTCTCGACTCCACCGACCGAGATCACACAAAAGCCTTCGGGCACCACTGCGCGGATGACCCGCAACAGCTCGATTGATCGGGCAGCCAAGGGTGCACCGGAAAGACCACCAGCACCGGCGGCCTCGACTGTCGCAGCATCCGTTCTGAGTCCACGGCGAGCGAGCGTTGTATTTGTCGCAATGATGCCGTCGAGCTCGGCAACCGCCAACTCGGCGATGGTTTGCACTTCCCGGTCAGAGAGGTCGGGCGCGATCTTGACGAGCACCGGTGTCGAACCCGCTGCGGCCTTGACAGCCGTAAGCAGCGGCCTGAGTTTTTCCAGCTCCTGCAGCGCACGCAAACCCGGTGTGTTCGGCGAACTGACATTGACAACGAGATAGTCGGCGAGTGGCGCCAGCAGGCGAGTGCTCTCGAGATAGTCGGCGGTCGCGGCATCCACGTCAACAACGCGAGACTTACCGATGTTTACGCCGATCACCGGGCGATCCGCCCGCGCTCTGGCGTTGGCGATCACCGCCTGTGCTGCGGCAGCACCGTGATTGTTGAATCCCATCCGATTAATCACCGCGCGATCAGCGACAAGACGAAACAACCGCGGCTTGTCATTGCCCGGCTGGGGTTTCGAAGTGATTGTTCCTACCTCGACGTGACCGAAGCCAAGCTGGCCGAGCCCGCGGATGCCGGTGCCCTCCTTGTCGAAGCCAGCCGCTACCCCGAACGGTGAGGTGAAGACCAGTCCGAGTGTTTCAACTCGTAACGACGGATCGGCCCGGGTGAATCCATCAAGAATCGCTCCTACCCCGATGTACGGAAGGGCTCGAATGAACGCGAACGCGAACCCGTGCGCGCGTTCCGGTTCGATTCGCGACAGCACCGTGCGAAAAAGGAACTGATACATGGGTGCGTCGGCTAGCGGGTTGTGCCGGCGCGCGGGGGCCTGGCAGGCTCGCCGACGGCGCCGTGCTCGACGCGGAGTAGCGTGATCGCTGCCTCGAAATCCTCGAGCGAGTCGAACCCTTGGTAGACACTCGCGAACCGCAGATATGCAACCTCGTCGAGTTCTCGCAACGGGGTCAGGATGGCGAGCCCGATATCGTTCGCTTCGACCTGCGCAGCGCCGGTCGCGCGAATGGTTTCCTCAACGCGCTGGGCCAGGACTGCGAGATCGGTGTCGGTAACCGGCCGACCTTGGCAGGCCTTGCGCACGCCCGCGACGATCTTCTCGCGACTGAACGCCTCGACAACGCCATTGCGCTTGATGACGCTCAGGCTCGCGGTCTCGGTTGTCGAGAAGCGACGGCCGCACTCCGGGCACTGCCTACGTCGTCGGATCGAGAGTCCGTCGTCGCTCGTTCGAGAGTCGATGACTCGACTGTCTGGGTGGCGACAGAATGGGCAGAACATGGTGCCGCAAGAATACGCTAGGTCGTGTCGAAGCGCGCGCTGACCGCTGCACCGTGTGCGGGAAGGTCCTCGGCGCGACTCAGCGCTACGATCTGCGCCTCCACGGCGTGGAGAGCTTGGCGGTCGTAGTTGATGACCTGCTGTGGCCTCAGGAACGTGTAGGCACCGAGCCCCGGTGCGAAGCGTGACTGGCCACCGGTCGGCAGCACGTGGTTGGATCCGGCCACGTAGTCACCGAGACTCACGGGTGAGTATGCGCCAAGGAAGATCGCTCCAGCGCTCTCGATGTGGTCGAGAACTTTGCTTGGCGCTTCGGTCTGGATACTGAGATGCTCTGGCCCGTATGCGTTGCTGAACGCTGCCGCGACTCCGAGGTCGGCCACGATCACGATTGCCGACTGCTGGCCAGCGAGCGCCTCGCGCACGCGCGCCCCGTGATGGGCGGATGCCGCAAGCCGTTCCACCTCGATCGCCACTGCTCGCGCAAGCTGCGGCGAGTCTGTGACGAGCACTGCGGCCGCCAGCTGATCGTGCTCAGCCTGGCTGACAAGGTCGGCAGCGACGAGAACAGGGTCGGCGCGACCGTCTGCAATCACCAGAATTTCGGTGGGTCCCGCTTCTGAATCGATTCCTACGACGCCCCGAACGAGACGCTTCGCCGCGGCAACATAGACGTTGCCCGGTCCAGTGATGATGTCCACCGGATCGAGGTCGAGGTCCGGAACCCCGTACGCAAAGGCACCAATTGCCCCGGCTCCGCCCATCGCGTAGATTTCATCGATTCCCAACAGTCCGGCGGCGCCGAGGATCGTCGGATGCACTGCTCCCCCGCATTGCTGCTGCGCGGGCGAGGCGAGCGCGATCGAGGAAACGCCCGCAACCTGAGCGGGAACAGCGTTCATAACGACGCTCGACGGGTACACCGCCTTGCCGCCTGGAACATACAGGCCGACTCGATTCACCGGCCGCCAGCGCTGGACGATCTCTGCGCCCGGGGCGATCATTGTCGCGGTGGGTGCTGGGACTTGCGCCCTGGTAGCGGTCCTCACCCGCTCGATCGCAAGCTCGAGCGCGTCTCGCACGGCGGGGACGAGCCTCTGCACAGCGTCGCTCACCTCCGAAGCCTGAACCCGCACTCGGGTGGGACGCACCCCGTCGAGCCGCTCAGCCTGCTCAAGTAAGGCACGTTCACCGTGTGCGCGCACTTCGTCAATGAGTGCGGCCGCGACCTCGGTTGCCGACGCAACATCTGTGCTGGCGCGGGGTACAAGTCTGGCAAGTTCCACCCGGGATGGCTGGAGTTTGCGGATGTCGATCGTCTGCATCATGGCCTACTCATGTTAGTTCGTGGTGCCTGGTCGTTTCGAAGCAAAGAGATTCAGCTCGAGCTTCTCGGAGCGGAAGCGGGCGCGACCGTGAGAATGCCGCCAGCCACTCCGCTCTTGCCCGACAGGCCGACTGAGCGTTCAGCCCGTCGCGGCGGCAGCACGCTCGGGTGCGGGAATACAATAAGGCGCGCCGTGATTGGGATTCCTGTAATGAATGAGACAGCTACTGAGGCGTTCAAGGCCGCCTTCCGTCGACACGCTGCCGGAGTCGCGGTCATCACCACCCTCGACGCTCACGGTCGACCACGCGGATTCACTGCCACTTCCCTTGCCTCCCTCGCGGCTGTCCCACCGCTCCTGACCTTCAACATGGCGCAAGTCTCTACCTCGTGGCCAGCCATGACGGTCGGCAATTGGGTGGCCATCCACATGATGGGCGCTCGATCGCGCCAGCTCGCTGAGATCATGGCCGGCGACCACGATGTTCGCTTCGTTGGCGACCACTGGCAGCCAGGGCCGCACGGCGTACCGGTGCTCACCGGCGTTCCCGCTTGGCTGCTCGCCCGCATTATCGAGGTGCATCCAGTTCACGACAATGCCATCGTCGTGGCAGAGGTCGACAGCGGCGTACTCGGTACCGAGGACGAATCGTTGCTGTACACGGGGCGCAGGTACCATACGTCCGGCGCGCTGGAGCTGTAAGAAACGTGCCAGCGTTTCCGCGACGCCAGCGCCGAGGGAGCCTGCGACCGAGGTTTCACTCTCAGGTCACGTCTTAAACCAAACACCCCGGCCCAAGCAATGTCTTCAGCTCCCCGTACAGATCAGCCGAAACTGTCACCGGATACGGAACTTCAAACACCCGTGCGCTGTCACCCTTGACCAGTCGCAGTCGAACCTCGTTGTGACCGGCGTGTCGAATGAGCACATCATTGAGGGCAGTGACCACCTCAGTCGTGGCGCGATGCTCGGGCACTGAGATCATCAGTGGGCCCGTTCCCAAACTTGGCCCGGTATCTGGCGTGAACATGCTCTCGGCGTGAAGGTTCATGCCATCGTCACGCGTCGTGATGCGACCGCGCACGACGACGATGGCGTCATTCGTCAGGGCTGGCGCAAACTCCTGATACGTCTTGCCGAGAAACATGACGCTGATCTCACCGACGAAGTCCTCGACGGTCACGATGCCGTATTGATTGCCGGTGTTGCGCGCGACCCGATGCTGCACGTTCGTGATCAGCCCGGCGATCGTGACGTGCTCGCCGTCTCCGGCCAGCTCTCCGCTCAGCACTTCGGTGATTGAGCCGGTCATGTGTTTTGCGAGCTGGCTTTCGAGACCAGAGAGCGGATGGTCCGAGACGTACAGCCCGAGCATCTCGCGCTCGAAGGCGAGCTTCTCGCGCTTGCCCCATTCCGGTCGATCGGGAACCGACTGTTCGACGTTCTCCGGTTCATCCCAGAGACTGTCGAAGTCGAAGGCGACGTCGCCTGCTGCTTCACGGCGTTTCTCGGTGGATGCCGCATCCGCCGCCGATTCGTGCACCTCGTAGAGCGAGCGCCTGCTGTGACCGAGCGAGTCGAACGCCCCGGCCTTGATCAGCGACTCGACCGTGCGCTTATTTGTGACCTGCACGGGTACCTTGCGCAGAAAGTCGTGAAAGGACACGAAGCTGCCTTGAGCGGTCCGTGCCTGAGCGATCGCATCCACAACTGCATGACCAACGTTGCGAACCGCACCGAGCCCGAATCGGATGTCTCCCCCGGTCGCTGTGAAGTCCACGCTTGACTCGTTGACATCCGGCGCGAGCACGCGGATGCCCATGCGCCGGCACTCGCTGAGGTACATGCCGAGCTTGTCTTTCGAGTCGCCGACGCTCGTCAATAGCGCTGCCATGTACTCCGCAGGGTGGTTGGCCTTGAGATACGCCGTCCAGTAGCTCAGTACTCCGTATCCAGCGCTGTGCGCCTTGTTGAACGCGTAGTCCGCAAAGGGCATGAGGGTGTCCCAGAGCACCTTGACGGCGGCCTTGCTGTAGTTGTTGCCGAGCATCCCGGCCTCAAAGTCTGCGAATTGCTGGTCGAGCTCCGATTTCTTCTTCTTGCCCATCGCTCGACGCAAAACGTCAGCCTGACCGAGCGAGAAGCCTGCCACCTTTTGCGCGACTGACATGACCTGCTCTTGGTAGACGATGAGGCCGAAGGTCGTTCCAAGAATCTCGCTCAGCGGTTCTTCAAGCTCGGGGTGAATCGCGTCAATCTTTTGCTTACCGTTCTTTCGGAGCGCGTAGTTGGTGTGGGAATTCATGCCCATGGGTCCCGGGCGATAGAGCGCAATCACTGCGGAGATGTCTTCGAAGTTGGTTGGTTTGAGCTTCTGAAGGAGCGCCCGCATCGGTCCGCCGTCGAGTTGAAACACGCCGAGCGTTTCGCCGCGAGCCAGGAGGGCATACGTCGCTTCGTCTGCGTCAAGGTCAAGGTCCTCGACCTTGAGCGCGATGCCGGTGTTCGCCTCGATCATTCGCAGCGCGTCTTCGATGACCGTGAGATTGCGAAGCCCAAGGAAGTCCATCTTGAGCAGGCCGAGATCCTCCAGAGGGGGCTGGTCGAACTGGGTGATGATTGCGCCATCCTCTTCTCGGCGCATGATGGGCAGCACGTCCATGAGCGGTTCAGCTGACATGAGTACGCCCGCTGCGTGCACACCCCACTGCCGCTTGAGGTTTTCGATGCCCTTTGCGGTCTCGAAAACTTGTGCAGATTGCTCATCAGTTTCCACGAGCACGCGAAGATCGGCGGCTTCCTTGTAGCGATCAGAATCTTTGTCGAACACGTCGCTGAGCGAAATGTCTTTGCCCATTACCGACTGCGGCATCGCCTTCGTCAGCTTCTCTCCAACGGCGTACGGCATGCCGAGCACCCGCGCAGAATCTTTGAGCGCCTGCTTGGCCTTGATGGTTCCGTAGGTCACAATCTGGGCGACCCGGTCGTCGCCGTACTTCTCGGTGACGTAGCGAATCACCTCCGGTCGGCGGCGATCGTCGAAGTCGACGTCGACATCGGGCATCGAGACCCGCTCTGGGTTTAGGAAGCGCTCAAAGATAAGGCCGTGCGCCAGCGGATCGAGTTCGGTGATGCCCATGGCGAACGAAGCCATCGAACCTGCGGCCGAGCCCCGGCCCGGCCCAACTCGGATTCCCTGTGCCTTGGCCCACGCGATGAAGTCAGCAACCACGAGAAAGTAGCCGGGAAATCCCATCTGAGTGATGACATCCACTTCGTACTGGGCTTGCGCGAGGTGCGCATCGGACGCGCCTGCCGAGAACCGCCGCGCCATTCCTGTTGCGACTTCTTTCTTGAACCAGGATGCCTCTGTCTCACCGTCCGGCACCGGGAACCTCGGCATGAGGTCGCGCTTCTCGAAGGAGACCGAACAGCGCTCTGCAATTCTCAACGTATTGGTGCAGGCGTCCGGAAACTCGCGGAACAGTTCGCGCATCTGATGTGCGGATTTGAGGTAAAACTCGTCGGAGTCGAACTTGAAGCGGTTTGGGTCGGTGAGGGTTGACGCCGATTGCACGCACAGCAGCGCCGCATGAGCGGTGGCATCGTGCGCGTGGGTGTAGTGCAGGTCGTTCGTGGCAACGAGCGGCAGATCGAGCTCCTTCGCGAGCCGAATCAGGTCTCGCATGGTTCGCCGTTCGATGTCGATACCGTGATCCATGATCTCGGCGTAGAAGTTGCCAGCCCCGAAGATGTCGCGGAACTCTGCCGCGGCCTTCTTGGCTTCCTCGTATTGGCCGAGCCGCAGTCTGGTTTGAACCTCACCACCGACGCAGCCAGTGGTGGCAATGATTCCGGATGCGTACCGGCTCAGGAGCTCGCGGTCCATGCGCGGCTTGAAGTAGAAGCCCTCAATCGAGGCAAGCGACGAGAGCCTGAAGAGGTTGTGCATCCCAACGTTGTTCTCAGAAAGCAGGGTCATATGGGTGTACGCGCCGGAGCCGCCGACATCGTCTTGGCTCTGGTGCGAGTCCCCCCAGCGAACTCTCGTTCTGTCGCCACGCGCCGTGCCGGGAGTGATGTACGCCTCGGTGCCGATGATGGGCTTGATGCCTTTCTCAAGAGCGGTCTTCCAGAAGTCGTATGCGCCAAACATGTTGCCATGGTCGGTGACGGCGATAGCAGGCATGCCCTCGGCGACAGCGGCGTCAAGCAGCGGGGCGACCCTGGCCGCGCCATCCAGCATTGAATACTCACTGTGCACGTGCAAGTGCACAAATGAGTCGGTACTGGATGTCACGAAATCTCCGAACGAGGTGCATCAAGTTGGGTCAGGTTTGGGATGAGCCTCCAGACTAATCCGCTCGCTGCGCGCCTTCGACCGGACTCGCCAACAAGCCGAAGCTAGAGCGCGCGAAGCGCCTCAAGCGCTGCTTGAAGGTCGGCCGGGTACGCGGATTCGAACTCCACATGCTCCCCGGTTCTTGGGTGCGCGAAGCCCAACCGCCGGGCGTGAAGCCACTGCCTGCTGAGCGCGAGGCGCTGTGTCAAGCTCGGATCAGCGCCGTACATCGAGTCGCCGACGCACGGGTGGCGCTGGGCCGCCATGTGAACTCGAATCTGGTGCGTGCGACCGGTCTCGAGCTGGATTTCGAGCAGCGCTGCTGACGGAAACGCTTCGATCGTTTCGTAATGGGTGACGCTCGGCTTGCCATCCGATACGACCGCGAACCTCCAGCTCGCACCCGGATGTCGCCCAATTGGCGCGTCGATCGTTCCTGCGAGCGGATCGGGGTGCCCCTGAACGACCGCATGGTAGATCTTGTTGACTTCGCGATCATGGAACGCGCGCTTGAGGCTCGAGTACGCGCCCTCTGATTTCGCGACGACCATGAGTCCGCTGGTGCCGACATCCAACCGATGCACGATGCCGGCGCGCTCGGCTGCGCCGGAGGTAGCGATGGTGAACCCCGCACCGGCGAGGGCACCGAGCACGGTCGGGCCGTCCCAGCCGATCGAGGGATGCGCCGCGACACCTGGCGGTTTATCCACAACGACAATGTCGTCGTCGTCGTACACAATGCTGAGACCTTCGACCACCCGCGCGACGATGGTTGGCGCAACCTTCGATTGCCAATTCACTTCGAGCCATCCCCCCTCGGCCAGCCGCTCGGACTTGCCAACCGGCACGCCATCGAGCAGCACGCCCCCGGCTTCAGCGACCTCTGCCGCGAACGTGCGAGAGAAGCCCATGAGCTTGGCGAGTGCAGTGTCCACTCGTTCACCAGCGAGTCCCTCCGGCACGACGAGCCTGCGTGACTCCACAGCGCTAGCGCTGGTCGCCAGGCTCAGCGGAGATCGCAGAATCGTTGCCAGACTGATCCCCTCCGCGCACGTGCTTAGTCCCGTCAAGACCGACGCCGCGAATCGTCAAAATAATGAAGACAACCATGCTCGAGACAATTGCGACATCGGCGATGTTGAAGATGGCCGGAAAACCCCAAAGCTCGAAAAAGTCAACGACATAGCCTCGACCGAACCCTGGTTCACGGGTTAGGCGATCGGTCAGATTACCGAGAGTGCCGCCGAGCAGCAGCCCAAACACCACGGCCCAAGCGGTCGACCGGATGCGACGGGCAAACACCACAATGAAGACAGCTACCGCAGTCGCAATGATTGCAAACACCCACGTTGTTCCGCTGCCTAGTGAAAATGCTGCGCCCGGGTTCTCTACGTAACGCAATCGAAGTAAGTCGCCGATGAACGGCACAGATTCGCCGAGGACCAAATTGTTGACAACGACAATCTTGGTCACTCGATCGGCGAGATAGATGAGGACAGCGACCAGTCCAAGCACCGCGAGTGCGCGCACACTGACCGGCCGCGCGCGCGCGGTCGGCTCAGCGCTTTCAGCTTCCGGCAAAACCGGTGTAGTTGCCGCCTTGCAACTGACCCGGTGCCTGTGGCACGTAGTAACCGGTCGGGGTCGCGCTTGGAGGCGCGCTCGCGGACGGTGCTCCCGCAGCTGTCAGCTGGTTCGAACCGACATCCGTCGTACCAATCGCGGCTGATTCGAGTTCGCGCAACTGCCCTTCGATGTAGCCCTTGAGCTTCTGACGATATTCACGCTCGAAGTTGCGCAGATCGTTGACGCGCGACTCAAGTGCTTGACGCTCCTGGTCGAGCGATGAGAGCTGCTGTCGCTGAAGCGATTCGGCGTCGGCAACAGCGCGAGCTGCCGTTGCGTGTCCCTCAGCAATGAGAGCATCCCGCTTCTCGACACCTTCTCGCACGTGCTCCTCGTGGAGCTTGCGCGCGAGTTGAAGGAGGTTGTTGGGGTCGCTAGCGGAGTCTGGAGCGGCGCCAAACGCCGGTGCGGCGCCGAAAGCCGCGGCAGCGCCGAAGGCTGGGGCGGCGCCGAACGCTGGCGGAGCCTGCCTGGGGTCGGGCTGTTGGGCAAAGCCACCCTGCTGCGCCGCTGGCTGCGCGCCCGCGCCGCGCTGAAGTTCGTTGATGCGTGCGTCGGTCTGTACAAGGCGCTGACGAAGCTCCTCGTTCTCTTGGTTGAGACGACGCAGTTCAACGACGACCTCGTCGAGAAAATCGTCGACCTCGTCTTGGTCGTAGCCCTCGCGGAACTTGGTCGGCTGGAACCGCTTATTGACGACATCTTCGGGAGTAAGAGCCATTGGGGTCACCTCAAATGCTTTCTTTCAACGTCCGCATGACGGTTAGAGACCGTTCTTGATTGTACCCGTTCCGGCATGCGCAAACCACCTTAGTTACTTCAGAGTACAGCCGCATCACTAATTGATGAATCCCACGATGATGGAAACCAAAAGAAGACACGCGAGCAAGACGATCGTCCAAGCGAAATCCAACGCGATTCCCCCGACCCGTAGCGGCGGGATCACTCGCCTCACGAGCTTGACCGGAGGGTCGGTGACAGTAAACACAGCCTCAGCAAGCACAAGTAACGCGCCTGTCGGTCGCCATTCGCGAGCAAAGGTTCGTGCCAGATCAAGCACCAACCGCGCCCACATCATGATGATAAAGACATTGAGGGCGAGGTAGACGATCGTGGCGATTATCGAGACGAAGGACACCCGCTAAGCCTAGCCGTCGTCGCCTGGGGCATCAGCGAATGCCGAAGGCAGCCCAATTACTGCGTCAAGAACGAGGCGTCGACCTCAGACTCGGGCTCTGAGTGGTCCCCGCTCACCGCTACGTGCGCTGGCGAAAGCAAGAACACCTTGTTCGTGACCCGCTCGATCTTGCCGTACAGGCCTTGCGAGAGGCCACTCGCGAAATCGATCAGGCGACGAGCATCCGGTTCACTCATTTGAGACAGGTTGATGATGACCGGAATGCCCTCGCGGAAGTTCTCGGCAATGACCTGAGCGTCCTTGTACTGGCGCGGGTGCACTGTGAGGATCTCGTTCATCTCGGGTGCCGCCGGTCTCGCAGCAGCCGTGCGTCGCAGGGCGGTGACCGGCGCACGATTGCCGGTCGAGCTACTGTGGTGAGCAATCGGAGCGACGGGCGCGACCGGCGCACCCGGCTGCTCGTAGTCGTAGTCCTCATCGGCGAGGCCGAGATAGACCATTGTCTTGCGCAGTGGGTTGGCCATGGTGATCCTCCGGATGATGAAGCGTCTTGGTCGAGATTAACCATTGACGGGTCGGTTTCCCGTGATTGCCGAACCAAGCCGCAGGTGTGTCGCGCCCTCGTGGATCGCGTCGATGAAGTCCCCTGACATGCCCATCGAGAGGCTGGTCGCCCCCGGAACTGTTCGACGAACACTATCGGCGAGCTCCCGCAACCTTGCGAAGGCGCGTCGAGGTTCAGTCTCCAATGGCGCGACCGTCATGAGCCCAACGAGTTTGATTCCGGATGCCGCGGCTACCCGCTCGACAAGCGCATCGAGCGCGTCAGGCACGACTCCCCCGCGACCAGGCTCGGTGCCGAGATCGACCTGCACGAATACGTCGAGAGACTGAGGGTCATTGTTCGGGTCACTACCCTCGGGCGTGGACAATCCCGGAATGAGCGATTCACGGTCGAGGGAGTGCACGACACTCGCGTATGCCCGGACTGCCTTGGCTTTATTGCTTTGCAGCTGACCGATGAAGTGCCAACGAGCCGGGGTGTTCACGAGTGCTGCGGCTTTCTCCGACGCCTCCTGATGACGGTTCTCCCCGAAGTCGCGCTCGCCCAGGTCGAGGAGCTCACGAACAAGCGAGATCGGCTGAAACTTGGTGACGATGATTGTCGTGATTGACGACGGTTCGCGCCCGGCGGTCAGCGCCGCATCCGCAATCTGCGCACGCACCGAAGCCAGCCGCATCCCCAGATCGGGCTCGTAGGTCATGATCTTGCCGCTACTTGAGAAAGTCCGGGATGTCCAAATCACCGTCATCATCGTCAAAGTTTCGGTCGATCGGCGACGTCGCTACGAGGCTCGGTTCAGCCGACCATGACGTCGGTCCGCCTTGGCCTACAGTTGCGGAGGCTGCGGTTGCGGTTGCAGAGCCGGCAGTTGCCGCGCCTGCAGTTGTCTGGGCGACAACCGGGTCGGCGACCATGAAGTTCGTGCGACGCGAGTCGTGAGCCTTGTGACTCGGCTCGCCGCCGTCGAAGCCCGCGGCGATCACTGTCACCCGCACCTCGTCGCCGAGCGTGTCATCGATGACGGCACCGAAGATGATGTTTGCTTCCGGATGCACGGCTTCTTGCACGAGTCGCGCAGCATCGTTGATCTCGAAGATTCCCAAATTCGATCCACCTTGGATCGACAGGAGTACACCGTGAGCGCCGTCGATGGATGCCTCGAGCAGTGGCGACGCCACCGCGAGTTCCGCGGCCTTGATGGCCCGATCTGCGCCGCGGGCGGAGCCGATTCCCATCAGCGCCGAGCCCGCTCCCTGCATGACCGACTTGACGTCGGCGAAGTCAAGGTTGATGAGCCCTGGAGTCGTGATGAGATCGGTTATGCCCTGCACGCCAGCCAAGAGCACTTGATCAGCCGTCGCGAATGCTTCAAGCATGCTGATGCCGCGATCACTGATCTCCAGCAACCGATCGTTGGGAACAACAATCAGCGTGTCGACCTCGTTCTTGAGGCTTGCAACGCCGACGTCAGCTTGGGCGGAACGGCGCTTGCCTTCGAAGGCGAAGGGCTTCGTGACGACACCAATCGTGAGGGCACCGATCGACTTGGCGATCCGGGCAACGACCGGTGCTCCACCGGTGCCGGTGCCGCCCCCTTCTCCGGCGGTGACGAAGACCATGTCTGCACCGGCGAGGGCTTCTTCGATCTCTTCGGCGTGATCCTCGGCGGCGCGTCTTCCGACCTCTGGATCTGCACCCGCGCCGAGCCCGCGGGTGAGCTCGCGACCGACATCGAGTTTGACGTCTGCGTCACTCATCAGGAGGGCTTGAGCATCCGTATTGATGGCAATGAATTCGACCCCGCGCAAACCAAGCTCGATCATGCGGTTGACGGCGTTGACACCACCGCCGCCGATGCCAACTACCTTGATCACTGCGAGGTAGTTCTGGTTTGACGTCACGTCCGGCCTCCGCTGATGTTTGCAAACTCTCAAGCTCTACTTGAGGTGTAAAGTTTTGCTCAATTTCTGCTTGTTGACCTGAGACTAGGTCGGGCCTGTTGCGGCGGGAAGCAAGGCGTCCAGCGTGTCGCGAAGTCGACTTCGAGTCCGACGGCACTGAAGCGGAACAGCATGCCGTGCGGGCGTCTAGCTACGAAGGTCGGAAGATCCCGTTTCCCGGCGCTGAGACATCGAACTCGCCCGCTCTGCCAGAATCCGTGACCGCGATGAGCGCGGCGAGCAGCACCGCTTTGCGTGCGGAGTCAGCTGCACTCCCCCAGACGACACTCTGACCGACTCCAACCAGTACGAGCCTGACGTCGTCTTTCGTGCGGGCCGAAACCGAGGTGACCTGCCCGCGAAGCTCCACAGGCAGCGATATCAAGACGTCGGCGACCGCGCGAAAGGCCGGCCCGGACGTTGGCCCACCGGCGAGATTGATGAGCGGAACGCCAGCCGGCGCCACCTCCGACTCCTGCACGGTCACGCCCGCCGGATCGACCAGCTGGAAGACCGTCGGAGAGGCTTGCACCACGCCGATAGGTTGGCGCTCGACGATCTGAACTCGAACCGTGTCCGGCGGCACCGTCGCGGTGACGTAACTTCTGATCAACGGAAACGCCGACAACTCCCTCGTGATTCGCGAGTGATCGAGGAGCGCGAGAGGCGTGCCGAGCTGACCGGCCAGCGCCGACTGGACTGCGACCGGGTCGATTCGCTCGGTACCGCTCACCTCAATGGTCTTGAGCGCGAGAAGCGGCGAGTAGACCGCAACGAGAACAAGCCCGACCAGAGTTGCGATGATGCCAGCAACGATCGCGAGCGTCATGCGGCGCTCACGAGCCCGCCGGGTAAATCGCCGCACCTCGCGGCGCTCGTAGCGGTATCGCTCTCGGGCGGCGATGCGAAGCTCACGACGCCGTGCGCGTTGTTCAGCTCGTGGGGTTTGCTCTCGCGTTGCCGATCGCGATGGATTCGGCGCTGGCGAAGGCGCAGGCGCCGCCTTTGCACGCTTCCGCGCCTGCGCTGGTGCGCTCGCTTTCGCCGCACCCGGGGCAAGCGGTCGTTGTGGCGTCGGATCAAAGCCGTCTGGCCGTTTCATCAGCCGCGCGCGTTCGCCAACTCGACCTGAAGCGCCTGAATCAGTTGCGGCACAATTCGGTAGACGTCCCCACAACTCAGCGTCATGATTATGTCTCCATCGCGAGCCAGTTCAGCGGCGCGATCGGCTGCGTGTTGCCAGTCAGGCAGGTAGTCAACGCGTGAGGGATCGGTGAATCGCTCAGCGACCAGCGCACCAGTGACCCCCGGTATCGGATCCTCCCGCGCCCCAAAGACGTCAAGCACGATGGTGTGGTCAGCGAGTTGCTCGTATGTAGCGGCGAACTCGCCCGCCATCATTTGCGTTCTGCTGTAGAGGTGTGGCTGGTGAACGGCGATGATGCGACCATTGCCAACGACCGTCCTGGCAGCACTCAATGCCGCGGCGACCTCGGTCGGGTGGTGGGCATAGTCGTCGTAGACACTCACACCTCGCACAATGTCGTGCAACTCGAATCGCCGTTCCGTCCCGCCAAAGACCTCAATTCCACTGACCACCGCTTCTGGTTCGAAGCCGAGGCCCACCAGTACAGCGAACGCGCCAGCCGCATTCATGGCGTTGTGCTGTCCAGGAACCGTCAACGCGACCGGGTAGTCACGACCGCGGTAGCGCAGCGTGAAAGAAACAGGTCCCGCCGTCACAACCGAACGCAGCCGCACGTCAGCGGCGGCATCCTCGCCGAAGGTGATCACTCGCGCATGGCGCAACTGGCCGCTGACCCGTTTCGCGCCTGGATCGTCGCTCGAGATAACGACAAGATCACTTGCTCCCGAGGCAAACTCGACAAACGCTGCATCGAATGCCTCGTGGGTACCATAATGATCGAGGTGGTCAGCGTCGACGTTCGTGATCAGGGCGACAGCCGTGTTGTACAACAGGAAGGTGCCGTCCGATTCGTCGGCCTCGACGACGAAGAGCTCACCTTCTCCCTGTGCAGCGCTGACACCGAGCGATTGAATTACCCCACCGTTGACGAAGCTCGGGTGTGCGCCGAGCTCGACGAGCGCTGTGATGATCATGCCGGTCGAGGTGGTCTTTCCGTGCGCACCCGCAACCGAGATCAGACGATGGCTTGCGATCAGCCAGGCGAGCGCCTGAGATCGATGCAGTGTCGGGATGCCGCGTTCGCGCGCCGCTAGATACTCCGGGTTGTCCGGCCAGAGTGCACCGGTGTAGATCACGGCATCGGTGCTGCCGAGGTTGGCCGCGTCATGACCGATCGACACAATCGCTCCAAGCGACCGAAGGTCTTCGATGTTGTGATTCTCGGTGCGGTCAGAGCCGCTGACGGTATGACCTGATGCGAGAAAAAGGCGAGCGATTCCGCTCATCCCCGATCCACCGATTCCGACAAAGTGCACCGCCCCGAGTGTGGCGGGGAGCGGCATGGAGAGATCGGGCTTGATCATTGTGGCAATGCTAGCGCTGCGTGCTGGTGGCAGCCGCCGCCGCGCTGTCGATGACGGCGATCATGCGGTCAGTGGCATCCCGAATGCCCGTCGTTGCCATTCGCGCTGCCATCTCAGCGATGCGGGCGCGGTTGCGCAACAGCGCGATCAACTCGGTAGAGACCCAGGCGGGAGTGAATGCGGCGTCGTGGACGATGATCGCGCCCCCTGCCTTCACCGCCTGCCGCACATTGAACTTCTGCTCGCCGTTGCCGACCGGATACGGCACGAAGACGGCTGGCACTCCGATGGCCGCGAGTTCTGCGACGGTTGAGGTCCCTGCCCGGGTAACCGCAAGATCGGCGACAGCGAGCGCAAGCTCCATGCGGTCGCAGTACTTGAGCACGTGATAGCCAGGCAGTCCGCGGTGCTCGACGGTGTCGCGAAACTCACCGGTGATGTGGATGACTTGCCATCCGACCCCGAGAATAACCGCAATGGACTCACTGACGGTTTCGTTCATGCGCTGTGCCCCAGAGGAACCGCCAGTGACCAGCAACGTTGGGCGGTTCGCGTCAAGGCCAAAGAACCCGATCGCCTCCTGTCTGGCAGTAAACCGGTCCAGCAGCTCGATCTCGACTCGAAGGGGCATCCCGACAACAGTGGCGCGGGGCAGCGGGGTGCCGACAAAGGCCACTCCGACGTGCGAGGTGTAGCGGGCACCGAGGCGATTCGCAATTCCGGGGCGAGCGTTGGCTTCGTGGATGGCAAGCGGCAGTGACTCGCGGTGTGCTGCCACATACGCGGGTGCAGCCGCGTACCCACCAACACCAAAGACGACATCCACCTCGCGCTCGCGCATGGTCTTGCGAATTCGGGTGACAGTCTCACCGAACGCCTTCGGGAATCGAAATGCCGCGCCGGATGGTCGACGCGGAAACGGCAAACGCGGGATCGTGATGAGCTCATAACCACGTTCAGGCACCAGCCGCGCCTCGATGCCTTCAGCGGTTCCGAGAACGAGCACCTCCGCATCGGGATCGCGCGAACGAAGTCGATCGGCGATCGCGAGCAGGGGGTTGACGTGACCGGCAGTGCCTCCGCCGGCCAGCAAATACGTGGTCACGAGCGCGAGCGTCCGCGCTCAGCGGCCAAGAGGCGTGAACGGTCGGCTGGACTCTGCTCGACAGTCTCGCGCTGAACTGCCCGACCGTTTCGGGCAAAGGACAAGACAAGGCCGATTCCGAGCAGGGTCGCGATAAGCGCTGACCCACCAGCGGATATCAGCGGTAACGGCACCCCGAGAACTGGCAACACACCGAGGACGACTGCGATGTTCGCGAAGGCTTGTCCGATAACCCAGACCATGACGCCCGCAACAGCGATGCGTGCATAGCTGTCACGCGTTGTGCGGATCACTCTCACGAACCCAATCGCGAGCACAATGAACAACGCAAGCACCACGATGGCGCCAATGAGTCCGAGTTCTTCCCCGATTATCGCAAAGATGAAGTCGTTCTCGGCCTCTGGTAGCCAGTTGCGCTTCGCCTTGGAGTTGCCCAAGCCGACCCCGAAGACCCCGCCGGATGCAAGCGCCCACATTCCGTGCTGCAGTTGCCAGCACAGCCCCTGATAGTCGGCTTCCGTGCAGCCGTTTAGCCAGATGTCGATGCGTTGAGTTCGCGATGGGCTGGCGAAGGCGATGACCCGAACGATCAGACCAATCGCGATAACAGCGACAAGGAGGAAGCGCAGCTTCGCGCCCGCGAAAAACATCGAGCCGAGGACGATCAGTACCATCACGCTCGCGGTGCCGAGGTCGTTGCCGATGAGTACGAGACCGATCGCGAGCCCAGCGACCGGGGCAATGGGAATCGCGAGTTCTTTCCAGTCGGCGAGCAAGTGCTCTTTCGTGGACAGCACCCAAGCAACCCACACGATGAGGGCAAATTTTACAAACTCAGATGGCTGGGCCGTGATGGTGCCGATCGAGATCCAGTTGGTGTTTCCGCCGTAGCCAAAGCCAATGCCCGGCACAAATACCAGCAACTGCAGCACTCCACCCAGCAGCACGGCCGGCCATGCCCAGCGTTTCCAGAACGACACTGGCATGCGGGAAGCCAACAGCATGAGCGGTATGCCAATCACGGCGTACAGGCTCTGCCGGATAAAGACTCCAAACGGATCGTCCCCGGCCGATTGCGCCTCAACAAACGACGAAGAAAGCACCATGACAAGGCCGAACAGCACGAGGAAAGTCGTGGTGCCGAGAATAAGAAAATAGGTGCGATTTTCGGCGCGGAAGATTGTCGCAACGGGAATGCGGGCCACGACCGGCCCGCTTGGGCTACGTTCGGCTGTCCTCATTGCCATCTTCACCTCCCAGATACTCCGTCACCGCCGCCGCAAATCGACGACCGCGATCCGCGTAATCCACAAACTGGTCCATTGATGCCGCAGCCGGAGCCAGCAGAACGACGTCGCCAGGAAACGCAACGCCACCCGCTAGGCGCACTGCCTCCAGCATGACCTGATCAGTCTGACTCGCGGATACCTCGAGAACGGCGACCTCCGGGGCGTGTCGCGCGAAGGCCGACAGCACGGCCTCGCGGTCGTTACCGATAACAACCGCTGCGCGCAGCCGATTGGCGTTGGCCTTGACGATCGAGTTGATGTCAACGCCCTTGAGCAGTCCGCCCACCACCCAGACGACAGAGTCGAATGACCGAAGAGCCGCCTCCGCAGCGTGCGGGTTGGTCGCCTTTGAGTCATTGACCCACAGAATCTCGCCCGCAAACGCGACCGCCTCGGTGCGGTGCTGGTCGAGCCGAAAGCGTGCGAGGCTTGCGCGCACAGTTTCAATTGATGTTCCGGCGGCGCGCGCAAGCGCGCAGGCCGCAAGCACATTGGATACATTGTGCGGACTCGCGAGGCCAGCATCACTCAGCTCTGCCACGGTAGTCAGTTCAAGGGCTGCACGTTCTCGATCCTCGAGGAATGCCCGATCGAGGAGAATCCCGTCGACGACTCCGAAGTCACTCTGACCCGGTGCGTCAAGCCCAAACCCGATCGCCCGAGCACCGTCTTGGACCTCGGCGTCCTCGACCATCGCGATCGTCGCGCGATCGGCCTTGTTGTAGACACACGCGACCTTCGTGTTCCAGTACACGGTGGCCTTCGCCTCGCGGTATGCCGTCACTGAACCGTGCCAATCGAGGTGGTCGTCAGCGAGGTTCAGGCACACGCTCGCGAGTGGGTGAAGAGACCCGGTGCCAGCTCGAGCGAGCCAGTGCAATTGAAAACTCGACAGTTCGACGACGAGCACGTCGAACCCCTCAGGGCGCCGCACCGCGTCGAGCACCGGAGTCCCGATGTTGCCGACAGCGGCAACCCGCAGTCCAGCGCCGCGCAGCAAGTGTTCAGTCAATTGCGCGGTTGTGGTTTTGCCGTTGGTTCCAGTGACAACAATCCACTCGGCAGGTTCCCCCACCTTGTCACGCAGCCGCCATGCCAGTTCAATATCTCCCCAGATCGGGATGCCGCGTTCCTGAGCCCACACGATGAGCCGGTGATTCGGCGGGTAGCCGGGCGACACCACGAACAACTCGGGATTGTGTGCATCAAGCGCGGACTCCGCCGCACTGTCAGAAACGAGCCGCGCACCGACCACCTCAACGATGGCTGAGCGCTCCTCCGAGGCATGAGCAGCAACGACGAGCACCGCTGCGCCAAGTTCTGTGAGTGTGTCTGTGGCTGCGAGCCCGGTTGCACCGAGGCCGAGCACGGCGACCCGCAAGCCGCTCCAGTCAGCGTGCCAACTCGTAAGTTCATCGAGGTCGCGCACTGCTACCGGTAAACCCATTCGAGATAGAACAAACCGACTCCAACAGCAACAAACAGTCCAGAGATCAGCCAGAAGCGCACGACGACAGTGATCTCGGCCCAGCCCTTGAGCTCAAAATGATGATGCAGTGGACTCATCAGGAAGATGCGTTTTCCGCCGCTGATCTTGAAGTAGGCCCGCTGCAGAATCACTGAACCGGTCACGATCAGGAACAAACCTCCGATGACGATGAGCAGCAACTCCGTGCGGCTGAGGATGGCGAACGCTGCAAGCGCTCCGCCGATACCGAGCGAGCCAGTGTCCCCCATGAAGATCTGGGCTGGCGAGGTGTTCCACCACAGAAAGCCGATGAGCGCGCCAGCAAGCGCTGCGGCCATGATCGCGAGGTCGAGAGGGTCTCGCACCTCGTAGCACTTGTACCGCAAATCCTCATCCAGCTGCGGGTTTGAGCACGCCTGATTGAACTGCCAGAAGCCGATGAAGATGTACGACGAGATCGCGAAAATCGCAGCCCCGGTTGCGAGCCCATCGAGGCCGTCTGCGACGTTGACGCCGTTTGATGCGCTCACGATGATGATGGTGACCCAGACGGCAAACAGGATGCCGCCAATGACAGCTCCGAACACCATGAAGTCGAGCCAAGGGATGTCACGAACGGCCGAGACCATCGAGGACGCCGGAGTGTGGCCATTGGCATCGGGAAAGTTCAGCGCAAGCGCGGCAAAGCCGCCAGCGACGATGACCTGACCTGCCACTTTCGCCCAGCCGCCAAGCCCAAGGCTGCGCTGCTTGCGGGTCTTCATGAAGTCGTCAATGAACCCGATCGCGCCAAGTCCCACCATCAGGTAGATCACCAAGAGCCCAGAGAGGCTGACGGGTTCGCTTGAGAGGGCGTGGCCGGCGAAGTACCCAACGACTGCGCCGATGATGAAAATAATGCCGCCCATGGTCGGCGTTCCACGCTTGATGTGATGCGATTGCGGACCGTCGTCCCGAATGAATTGGCCCCACTTGAGTCGACGGAACAGCCGGATGAACAGTGGTGTGAGCAGCAGCGTGAAGGCGAGGGATACACCGCCACCAATCAGGATCGCGATCACGAGTCGAGCCCAGCGAGTCGGTCACCGAGCATTCGCAGCCCGGCCGAATTTGAGGACTTCACGAGAACGATGTCCCCACCGCGCAGCTCGTCACGAAGCACATCGTATGCGTCGTCGACATCGGCAACGAGCACCGACTCTCCATCCCACGAGCCCTCCAGCCCAGCAGCATTGTGGATGTGCCTTGCAGCATGGCCGACAACGATGAGCTTCTCGATGTTGAGCCGCACCACGAGTCGACCGATCCGGTCGTGTTCCTCGTCTGCGAAGTCCCCGAGTTCTGCCATCTCGCCGAGCACTGCGACAGAGCGCCTTCCGCCTCGACCGAGCTGGGCGAGCGTCTTGAGCGCCGCGACCACAGACTCGGGACTGGCGTTATACGCGTCGTTGATGATGGTGATGCCATTCGCGCCATCCATCAATTGCATGCGCCAACGTTCGGCAATTCTCATTCGCTCGAGCGCGGCAACGGAGCGTTCGACCGGTATGCCGACCGCAAGCGCAGCTGTGATCGCAGCAAGCGCGTTCGACACGTGATGCTCGCCAAGAATTCGCATGGTGACTGGTAGCGACTTCCCGCTGGCGGTCAGCGTGAAGTGAGTACCGGATGCCGTCACCTCGAGGTCCTCGGCGCGCACGTCTGCCCCCGCGCCAAGTCCGAACCGCTGCACCCTCGCCCTCGTCTGCTCGGCCATCGCCGCAACGCGCCAGTCGTCGTGGTTGAGCACCGCGATCGCGGACTCTGGCAGATCGGTGACCATTTCGGACTTCGCGCTGGCGATAGCATCCTGATCACCAAATTTGCCGATGTGTGCCATTCCAACCGTGAGCACGATCCCAACGTCTGGTCGCCCGATAGAGACGAGCTTTCCAACATCGCCGACCGAGTCTGCTCCCATTTCGATCACGAGAAATCGGGTGTCGTAGTCGACTTCCAGAATCGAGATCGGAGCGCC
The DNA here is from genome assembly GCA_038328315.1 of Actinomycetales bacterium. Classification (GTDB taxonomy): domain Bacteria; phylum Actinomycetota; class Actinomycetes; order Actinomycetales; family Microbacteriaceae; genus Rhodoglobus. Next base: position 23,433 of record JBBQLW010000001.1, on the reverse strand, counting down.
GACCTCGTTATTGAATGATCCGCGGGGGGCGACCGTCGGGCCCTCGGCCTCGAAGATGCCGCGCAGCATGTTCTTGGTGGTGGTCTTGCCATTCGATCCAGTGACCGCGACCACGTGAATCGGCGACCCATTTGCCTCGCGCGCGCTGCGGACCCGATCAAGGACCTCTTTGGCCAGGGCGGAAAGCGCCACGAGGGAACTCGCCACAACGATCTGAGGAATCGCGACGTCCAGTTCACGTTCAACCACCGCAACTGCGGCGCCCGCTCCCAACACGTGGCCAACAAAAAGATGGCCGTCGGTGAATTCGCCAGGCAGCGCAACGAAAACACCACCGTGCTGTACTCGCCTGGAGTCCGTCTCGACTGGCCCCGACACGACTGCGGTGGCATCGGGAACCTTTGCCAGTCGACCGTCGATCGCTGTCGCGATGTCCTGAAGGCTCAGCCCGATCACCGCGATCCTCGTTTCTCTTGTGCGTTCCTCACCACGTCAGGGGGAGATTCGGCGAGGGTGTCGTCGATGGCGGGACCCGGAAGGTGGTGAGTGTCTGCGCCATGACATCCCGAAACGTCGATGCGATCCTACCCGAGAAGACTCTGTCGTTGACCCCAGCGGTAACGACGACGGCATACAGCGGATCCTCTGCTGGCGCCATGCCCGCGTACGACAGTACGACTTTGTTGTCTGCGTAGCCCCCGGCCTCTGCGACCTCTGCGGTGCCGCTCTTGACAGCGACACGGTAGCCGGGGATTTGCAGGTTCGGAGCCGAACCGCTTGAGGTCGCGACCATTTCCATCATCTCGACGGTTTGGCGAGCAGCCGCTTCTGAAACCACGCGAGTACCTTCGGTCGGCGGGACTTCGGTTACCGTGCCATCCGGCCATTCGCAGCCTTCGACGAGGGTGACCGGCATGCGCACTCCCCCGTTTGCGAGTGTCTGGTACGCGCTCGCCATTTGCACTGACGTCGCGGTCATCCCCTGGCCGAATTGCACGGTGTAATTGGTGCGACGATCCCACTCGGACGCCGGGTAGAGAGTTCCGCTGGATTCACCGTTGAAGCCGACCTCGGTGTACTCGCCGAACCCGAAGCCGGCGAGGTAGTCGTGTCGCGCTTCGGGCGCGAGTAACTCCGAGAACCCGGCCGTTGCCGTATTCGATGACTCAACAAGCGAGCCAGCAAGGGTGAGACGTTCCGGACCGTAGAACGCATTGCTGATCACACCCGCCCCCGGAAACTCGACCGAGTATGGAGCAAAAATCTGCGAGTCCTGGCTGACCACTCCGGCATCGAGTAGCGACGCTGCGGTCAGCACCTTGATGGTTGATCCGGGCTCGTACGGCGTCGTGAAGGCCACCGAGCCAAGCGCCTCTCGCGCAGCGTCGTTGACATTGTTCGGGTCGACAGTGGGGTAATCGGTAACGGCCATGAGATTGCCATCGCTCACGCGGATGACGACAGCAGTTGCCCACGTCGCTCCGAGTTGCTGAGCTGCCTGCTCCATTCGCTGCTGCACCCACCACTGCAGGTCTCGGTCGATCGTGAGGCGCAGGGTGCCGCCGTTGGTCGGTTCGCGCGTGGTGGCTTCGCTGCCAGGGATGCGGACCCCGTCTTCACCCTTCTCATAGACAGAGACTCCATCGGTGCTCGCGAGACAAGCATCCTCGGTGTACTCAACGCCAGCCTGCGGGCCATCGGTTCCGATAAAGCCGACCAGATTGCCAGCGACTTCGCCGTTCGGGTAGCTCCGTCCGTTTCGCAGCTCGAAGTACACCCACGGAATGTTCAAGGCATCAACCGCGCGAAAGGTGTCGAGCGTCACACCCTGCGTAAGGTACTCGAAATCAGACTCTGGATCCGCAAGAATCACGGCCATGAGATCGTCTGGATTCTGTTGTGTAACCGCCGCGATTCGAGCAAGTCCATCGGCAATCACACCCATCGCGTTCTCGCGCGCCAAGCTGGCCCGTGGCGAGACAGTGATGTCGTAGCGCTCAACGCTGTCGGCGAGCACTGCGCCGTGCGCGTCTACGATTTCTCCGCGAACGCCGTAGGTGACGAGCTCTTGGGCGCGCTTTTCGAGCGATTGGGCGTTGAGCTCATCGGCACGCACGATCTGGATGTCGACGAGTCGCACCACGAACACGGTCACCATGAAGAAGACCACGAGCACCATGCCGGAGATTCGCAGTCGAGCTCGCCGTGTATTCATGGGACTGCAGTCCTGACGCTCAGTTGGTGAGAGGCGCCGGAAGCACGTCTGGGTTGGCACTGGGCACCGACTGTGCTGCGGGTGCCTGAACGGCCGCAGGTTGAGCGCTTGATGGGGCAACCGCCGCGGTCTGCGCGGCGACAGAGGCGGCATCCACGAGCGGAACCCCGTTCAGAAGTGAGTTGGCGACCATGCTGCAGCCGCCGCCGCAACCCAAGGGATCGGCAGTGCCCGGAGCGCTCGATACTGCGCCGGTTGCAAGGTCGAGATACAGCGGATTCGACCCTGGCACCATGCCGAGATGGGCGGCATTGGCAGCAAGATGCTGCGTCGAACCGAGCACCTGCAACTGTTCCAGAAGCGCCTGTTCGGTGCGCAGGAGTTCCTTTTGCTGCACCTGCAGTCCAGAAAGCTGATAGGCGCCATCGGAAACCACAATGCTCAACAGCAATTGGGCGGCAAAAATCACAAACAAGCTCACGATCGTGACAACGGAGTATGCCAACTTTGGGCGGGCGTTTCGCTGGGCTCGAGTGGTGACAATCTCAACGCGGGTGGGCCGACTTCGAGCAGCGCCTTGTTGCGGGTCGTGCTGGCCATTGGCATCTCGGCTCGGTTCATACCGAAGCGGCCGTGCATAAGCCGGGTTTGCGTAGGCGAAGTTGGCGCTCATGCCGCCTCCCGCGATCGCTCTGCGGCCCGCAATCGCACTGAGGCGGACCGCGGGTTAATCGAGCGCTCCTCGACGCTCGCCAGCTCGGCACCTCGAACCAGCAGGCGAAACTCCGGCCGGTGGTGCGGCAGTTCAACCGGCAGGCCAACTGGCGCGGTGGACGCGGCACGAGCCTGAAACTCGCGCTTCACCAAACGGTCTTCGAGCGATTGGTACGACAAAATAACGACTCGCCCACCGAGAGCAAGGCAATCAAGCGCAGCCGGAATCGCGCGCGCGAGAACCGCAAGTTCCTGATTGACCTCTATTCTCAGCGCTTGGAACACGCGTTTTGCCGGGTGGCCCGAGCGCGCAGCTGCTGCGGGAGTCGCCCCGATGATCAGTTCGACAAGGTCAGCAGAACGCGTGATTGGATGCTCCAGCCGACGCTGCACGATACGTGAAGCAAACCGAGGCGCGAGTTTTTCGTCACCCAATTCGTAGAAGATCCTTCGCAGCTCTAGCTCGCTGTAGGTTGCGAGGATTGTCGCGGCGGTACGAGCGCTGGTGGTATCCATGCGCATGTCAAGAGGCGCATCTTTCGAGTATGAGAAGCCACGCTCGACGCGATCGAGTTGCAAGGAAGAGACACCGAGATCGAACAGGATGCCAGCGACGCGCTCGAATCGGAGGTCGGCAAGAACGCCTTCAATCTCGTCGTAGACCGCGTGAACGAGGCGAACTCGCTTCGCATACGGAGACAGGCGTTCGCGAGCGATGTCGAGCGCTTCAGTGTCACGGTCAATACCGACGAGCGTCACAGACGGAAACCGTTCGAGGATCGCTGCGGCATGACCACCCATTCCGAGCGTTGCATCGACGACAACCGCGTTCTCGCCGCTGATCGCTGGGCCTAGCAACTCGAGAGAGCGCTCAAGCAGGACGGGAGTATGGATGGTGTTGTCTGACATGGTGCGAGGCGATCGCCTTGGGCGCTGATCCCCATCCGAGTCGACCTGACTTCGGGGAAGTAAGTCAGGGCGTTCGGCTGGGAGTCAGCGTCAAAGGATCAAAACAGCCCGGGGATCACCTCCTCCGTCGTATTCACGAAGTCAGACTCGGCGTTCTCGTAGTAGGTGTTCCAAGTTTCGGTGTTCCAGATCTCGGCACGCGCACCAGCACCGATCACCGTGAGCTCTCGGTCAAGTCCCGCGTAGCTGCGCAAGTTCTGCGGAATGTTGATGCGGTTCTGACTGTCGGGAATCTCATGACTTGCACCAGACAGAAACAGGCGGATGAAGTCACGACTCTGTTTACTCGTGATCGAGGCTTGGCGGATCTTTTCGTTGATGTCTTCGAACTCGCGTTGGCTGAAGACATACAGGCAACGCTCTTGCCCGCGCGTGACGAACATGCCTGCTGCGAGCTGATCGCGAAACTTGGCGGGCAGAATCACGCGCCCTTTGTCATCAAGTTTCGGGGTGTGGGTGCCAACAAACATGATCGGCCCCTCCCCTCATTCTCCGGCCCGGATTCAGGTTTGCCCCACTTTACTCCACTTTGCTCCACAAAACAGCGCGAATCCGAGAAAGTTTCCCCCAGCTGTCCTGCAGTACCCGAAACGACCGGGATTTCCCGGTGGATGAAGGTGGAGGGCTAGCGTCCTAGCACGGTAAATTCAGCGCACAAAAAAGGCCAGCTTGCGCTGGCCTCACTGTGCTGGATCGCGTCGGCTAGCGCACGGCGCGCTACCAATCATGATCGAACGCTATGCACTCCGATCGGAAGTAGGGCTATTCCTGACCCTCTTGGCGCTTCTCCCAGCGCTCGTTGAGGCTGTCCATGAAGCTTGAGCGTGGCTTACTCGCTTTGCTTGACTGGCTTGGGGGGGCCGCTGCACTTGAACTGGAACGCGCGGGTGGGGTAACAGCGAGCAAGACCCCGACGAACATCACACCGAAGCCGAGGATACCGACGATTGGCAGTTGAAGAATAACGCCGCCGACCAGCGTTCCGATACCGACAACACTGAGAAGCACGCCGGCGACCAATACGGAAGAGTTCACGCGACCCCGGCGAGGGTTCACGGTTGCTACAAAATCGGCGTCGTTCTGATAGAGATTGCGCTCCATCTCTTCCAGGAGGCGCTGCTCCTGCTCGGAAAGTGGCATCCTGTTCCCTTCAGGTGAGAGGACGTACGTGGTAACGAGTGTCCTTAATAGTACGCCCCACCTCGATGGCTAGGCTAGCTGGGTGGCTGAGAGTACGCGGTTAGTTGATCTTGTCCAGGAACGCATCGACGCTTTTCTCTCGGAGCGCACCACGGAGCTCGAAGCGATCGCGCCAGAACTTGCCACATTCGGTGCGTACGCTCATGGCTTTCTGTCAGGAGGAAAACGGTTCAGGGCACTTTTCTGCTATTGGGGCTGGCAAGCAGGAACCATCGTCGAGGACTTCGATCTGCTTCAGGAAACCGACAACGCGGACTTCCCAGGCATCGTTCTCGCAGCAACGGCGCTCGAGGTGTTCCACGCCGCCGCGCTCGTGCACGACGACATCATGGACAACTCGGATACTCGGCGCGGGAACGCCTCAGCGCACCGCCAATTCGAGAGCATGCACGCCAGCGGCGGTTGGGCTGGTAGCGGTTCAGACTTCGGCTCGTCGTCTGCGCTGCTTCTCGGCGACCTGTTGCTTGGCTGGAGCGACGAATTGTTTGATCGCGGTGGCCGCTTGCTTGGCTCACGCAGCGCGGCGCTCGCGGGCCGGCACGAGTTCAATCGCATGCGCACGGAGGTCACGGCTGGTCAGTACCTCGACATTCTCGAGGAAGCATCTTGGGTCGTGCATCCAGATAACGAGCTTCTCAGCAGAGCGCATCGCGTGATCGTCTACAAGTCGGCGAAGTACAGCGTCGAGGCACCCTTGGTGATCGGTGCTGCCCTGGCTGGTGCCGGCGCCCCACAGCTGGGAGCGCTCCGCGCCTTTGGGCTGCCACTCGGGATCGCCTTTCAGTTGCGCGATGATCTGCTTGGCGTGTTTGGGGATCCCGCTGTGACCGGGAAGCCGGCAGGAGACGACTTGCGAGAGGGCAAGCGCACCGTACTTATCGCGCTTGCTCGCGCAGAACTCCCGGTACCCGTACGCGAACTCATCGACGAACTTCTCGGCGACGCCGCACTCGACGCGGTGCAGATCGGAATGATCCGCAGCGCGATTCGAGACAGCGGCGCTGCCGATCGAGTCGAGCGGATTATCGAGCACAACGTCGGCCTTGCACGCGCGGCCCTCGCCGAGGCACCGATCACCGCCACTGCGCGTGCTCAACTCCTCCAGCTGGCCGAGACTGTCACGCGACGATCGGCCTGACACGGCCTCAAGCTAAATTCTAGAATCCCAGCGCCTGTGCGACCCGGCGTACTTCGGCCTTGCGGCCGCGACGGAGCGCTTCAACAGGCGCAATTCCGATGCTCTCATCTGGACCAAGCAACCACCGCATGGCCTCGTCGTCACTAAAGCCGGCATCGGCGAGAACCACGAGAGTGCCCTTGAGATCGTTGAGCGGTTCCCCGTTTTCGATGAACAGATCCGGGACCATCCACACCCCATCAACCCGACTGGCCAGCAGCGAGCGATCTTCGATAAGGCGTCGAACCTGGCTGACCTTGAGACCAAGCAACTCGGTGAGATCGGGAATCGTCAGCCAACGAACGGGTGCAGTTTCTGTCACACGTCAAGACTGCCACGGAGTACCGGTCCGGGGCACTTGACGCTCCCGAACCGCGTCTTGAGTGTCATGTTTCGATTGCGTTAACTCAAACCTCAATATCCCCACTAATTGACAGCAGGTACCATCTGTGCCAGATTTAAGCGTGTTGTCTTGGGTCTGCCCAAGCACTTCCTGGGCCGCAAGCAGGACGGATGGGCAATGAGCGACACCCCGCACCGCGACGACCACGATGAACACGACAGCGATAATCACGACAGTGCCGAGATAGCGCGCGCGGTCTTCGCGGGTCTCGCACCTCGACGGGCGCACTTGACTGAGCACGTCACTGACATCGATCGAACTCACAGTGACGGCACCCGGCAGCGCATTGCGAAGAGTCTCTATGCCACGGTTCCAATCGTTCTGGTTGGATCAATGGCCGTTGCGATGAACATTCCGACCACCATCGAATCCGCTCAGGTGAAGCGCCCGGCGAAACCGAAGGCCGAGAATTCCGAAGCCGTTCTGGCGACCGCTCCACGTACCGCGCCCGTAGCGAGCCCGGTCAGCGCCGCTGCTCTCTCACCTGGATCAGCATTTGCAACGGCGCAAGCGCCTCGTGCCTATCGGGTGCTGGCCGGAGACACTGTAAGCGAAATCGCGGCGCGCTTCGGCCTGTCGACTCCATCCGTGCTCGCCCTCAACGGCCTGAGCTGGAGTTCACTGATCTTTCCCGGCCAGCAACTCACGCTCTCAACCGCAAGAAATGAAGCGGATGCCGCGCGCGGCGATCAGAGCATTGTGGAATCCAGCCCCACCGGCGATGGCGTGTACACGATTGTTACTGGTGACACGGTCAGCGCGATCGCCGAGCGATTTGGCATCTCGACTATTTCGGTTCTCATGGCGAACGGACTCGGCTGGTCGAGCATTATCTACCCGGGCCAAACGATCGTCGTTCCTGGCGCGAAAACCCCGGGCGACTCGCCAGCGCTCGACCAAGGCGAATCCCCTGCGGTAATCCGGGATGAGTCCGACGCGGGGTCAAGCCTCATCGGAGATCTGCCGACCGGTCGGACACCGAGCACCGCTGCACCTGCCGAAGAATTTCCGGCACCCGTCGCCGAGAAGCCGGGTTCTGCCGTAGAACCGGCACCGCCAGCCGAATCGGCCCCACCGGCACCACCAGCACCGGCTACACCGCAGAACGGCAGCTATGTGATCGTCTCCGGAGACACCGTCTCCGGCATCGCTTCGCGCTTCGGAATCACTACCCAAACGCTGCTCGACGCCAATGGATTGTCATGGTCGAGTGTCATTTACGGCGGGCAGACTCTCGTCATTCCGGGTGTCACGACGCCAGCACCGGGTGCGCCAACGGGTGCGCAGAATGTCACCGGCCTCACGGATGAGATGGCAGGCCACGCGCGCACCATCATTCAAGTTGGCCGCGAACTCGGCGTACCTGACTACGGCATCGTCATCGCACTCGCGACAGCGATGCAGGAGTCGAGTCTCAGAAACCTCGACTGGGGAGACCGCGACTCGGTCGGCCTCTTCCAGCAACGCCCGAGTTCTGGCTGGGGCTCGGTCAGCCAGCTGACCACCCCGACCCACGCAGCCCGCCTGTTTTACGGCGGGCCAAGCAACCCGAACCGAGGGTTTACCCGTGGCCTTCTGGACATTCGCGGGTGGGAGTCGATGGGGCTAACTCAAGCTGCGCAGGCCGTGCAGATCTCCGGTCACCCGGATGCCTACGCAAAGTGGGAGCAGTCAGCTCGGTCCTGGTTCGCCCAACTCCGTTAGGCCACGCGCTTAGGCCACACGGTTTGACCACACGGTTAGGCACGAGCGGCGCCGTGTCGATGGTCGCCGTGTGCCCGGCGAACTTTAGACTCAGACCGTGACCGTCAACAGCACCGACCCGATGATCGGACGTCTTCTCGACGGCCGATATCAGGTGCGGTCACGCATCGCTCGAGGTGGCATGGCGACCGTGTATTTGGCTACGGATCTTCGACTCGAACGTCGCGTCGCAGTAAAAATCATGCACGGGCATCTCGCCGACGACAGCAAGTTCAAGGAGCGCTTCATTCAGGAAGCGCGCTCGTCGGCGAGGCTGGCGCATCCGAATGTTGTCAATGTTTTCGACCAAGGCCAAGACAGCGACATGGCCTATCTGGTGATGGAGTATTTGTCTGGGATCACGCTGCGTCAACTGCTTGACGAGCACCGCGTGCTGACAACCGAGCAAACACTGGACATTCTCGAAGCGGTTCTTGGTGGACTTGCCGCCGCACACAAGGCGGGTATCGTGCATCGCGACCTGAAGCCCGAAAACGTGCTGTTAGCCGATGATGGCCGCATCAAGATCAGCGACTTCGGGCTTGCCCGTGCCGCAACGGCGAACACCGCGACCGGTGCCGCCCTGCTCGGCACCATCGCCTACCTCTCTCCAGAGCTCGTTACCCGCGGCGTCGCTGACACCCGCAGTGACATTTATGCCATCGGCATCATGATGTACGAGATGCTCGTTGGTGAGCAGCCGTTCAAGGGCGATCAGCCGATGCAGATCGCCTATCAGCATGCCAATGACTCGGTTCCGCGGCCGAGTGCGAAGAACCCAAAAGTGCCAAACGAGCTCGATGAGATCGTGCTGTGGGCCACCGACCGCAACCCCGAAAACCGCCCGAAGGATGCTCGTGCTCTGCTCGACCAACTCTTCGAAATTCACACCTCGTTGTTGTCTTCAACATCGACCGGCTCAACGTCGACACAGCGAACCATGCTTTTGCCCAGCGCGACCGCAGGAGCCGCGGCGAGTGCGACAGCCGAGACCCAGATTCTCGGTTCGCGAGGACGCAGCGGTGGATTGCCCCTCATCACTGAAGCGACAACATCCGGGCCATCGACCGCTGACCTTGGTGCGGGCCTCGCCACACGCTCACGCGGTCGCGGTCGCAGCGTGCTCATCGCTTTTGTTATCGCCGCGATCATCGGCGGAGCCTTCGCCGCCTGGTATTTCTTGGCAGGGCCCGGCGCTGCCGTCAGCATTCCGACATCCATCGCTGGGATGACAGTCGAGGAAGCGACGACAGAACTCGAGAGCCTCGGCTTCTCGGTGAGCGCGGACCTGGGTCAGGTCGCATCGACAACGATTGGAGTGGATTTGGTCGCCGAGACCGATCCGCCGCTCGGCTCGGCGGCGCAGACCGGAACCGAGGTGCAGTTGTTCGTCTCAATCGGGCCACGATTGCTCGCGGTGCCAGCATTCGTCGGAATGACAGAAGATCAAGCCACTGCCGAGATCACGGCGGCACCGTTCACGCTGCTCGAGGTCGTGAAGCAGTTCAGCGGGGATGTCGCGAGCGGAATCGTCATCGACGCGCTTGCCGGTGATCGCAATGCCGCAAGCCTGACCGGCGTCACCGAGTACGGCGAGCTCCAGCCGATCACGTTGATCGTGTCGGCAGGGCCGCTCCCTGATGTATCAGGCCTGTCGGTTGAGGATGCCACCGCGCGTCTTCAGGATGCCGGACTCAAGGCCGGGGCGATCCGTGAGATCGAGTTCAGCGACACGGTGCCGCAGGGCTCAGTATTGCGCGCTCAGGCGGTCGAAGGGGCAAGCGTTGTGCGCGCCGGGGACGTAGTCGACCTCGTGACCTCACTGGGCGTCGAGCAGGTCGAGGTACCGAATGTGATCGGACTGAGTTGGAGCGAAGCGAAACAGCCCCTGCTAGACGCCGGGTTCGACCTCGAATACAACCTCTTCGCTGACGCCGCACCCGCTCTCTTTACCGTGACCTCTCTTGATCCTGCAGAAGGCACACTTGCGCCGCGAGGCAGCACCCTGAGAGTTGGCTTTTCGGCTTGAGCCGCACTTGCCCGGTCGATCGCCAGACAGGCAAATCCGGAGGCTAGAACGCGACAAGCTCCTCGGCGACGAGGAACGCTAGCTCGAGCGACTGCATGTGGTTGAGCCGAGGGTCGCACAGCGATTCGTACCTCGTAGCAAGTGTCGCTTCTTCGATCTGCTCTGAGCCGCCGAGGCACTCGGTTACATCGTCCCCGGTGAGCTCGATGTGGATACCGCCAGGGTACGTTCCCGCGCCACGATGGACTTCGAAGAACCCCTTTACCTCGTCAACAACGTCATCGAAGCGACGGGTCTTGTAGCCGTTCGGGGTCGTGAGTCCGTTGCCGTGCATCGGGTCGGTCACCCACAGCGGCGTGGCATCCATGCCCTTGATGGCTTCGAGGAGCGGCGGAAGCGCGTCCCGAACCTTGCCAGAGCCCATCCGCGCGATGAAGGTCAGGCGCCCCGGCTCACGGTGCGGATCGAGTTTGTCGATGAGCTGCTTCATCGTCTCTGGAGTGGTCGCTGGCCCGAGCTTGACCCCGATCGGGTTGCGAACGCGCGAGAAGTAATCGACGTGAGCCCCATCAAGATCGCGGGTGCGTTCCCCAATCCACAAGAAGTGCGCGCTCGTGTTGTACGGTGTGCCGGTTCGGGAATCGATGCGGGTCATCGGCCGCTCGTAGTCCATGAGCAACCCCTCGTGGCTCGAGTAGAATTCGACTCGCTTGAGCTCGTCGAAATTGGCGCCAGCGGCCTCCATGAATTTGATGGCTCGGTCGATCTCGTTCGCGACTTTCTCGTAGCGGTGGTTGGCGGGATTTTGAGCGAAGCCCCTGTTCCACGAATGAACCTGCCTGAGGTCGGCGAACCCACCCTGCGTGAACGCCCGCACGAGATTGAGGGTAGAGACAGCGGTGTGGTACCCCTCGACGAGTCTGGCCGGGTCTGCCTGACGGGACTCCGGCGTGAAGTCGTAGCCGTTGACGATGTCTCCGCGGTAGGCAGGCAGCGTGATGTCGCCGCGCGTTTCTGTGTTGCTTGACCGTGGCTTGGCGAACTGGCCGGCCATCCGGCCCATCTTGATGATCGGCTTGGACGCGCCGTAGGTGAGCACAACGGCCATCTGCAGAATCGTCTTCACCCGGTCGCGAATCTGTTGAGCCGTCGCGCCGGCGAACGTCTCAGCGCAGTCACCGCCCTGCAGCAGGAACGCGTCGCCCCTCGCGGCCTTGGCGAGTTGCTCACGCAACACGTCGACCTCGCCAGCGAAGACGAGCGGTGGCAGGCTTGCGATCTTGGCGGATGCCGCGCCGACGGCATCCGGGTCTGGCCATTCCGGCTGTTGCTTGATCGGCAGCGTTCGCCAGTAGTCGAGACCGGCGATGACAGCTGGATCTGCGAGCACAACTGGTTCGGATGGGTCAACCACAGCAAATCCTTTGGAATGGGGAAAGAAGGCCAGCCACCGAGTTTATCGGCTTCGACTTGCCTCGCTCGAACCGAGCGGTGCCAACCTCACTTGGCGCGGCTGGCCGTCTTCTCGCGCACGCTCGCCGTCTTCTCGCGCACGGAGGACGCGTACACATCGACGTACTCCTGCCCACTGATGCGACCGAGTTCGTAGATGATCTCGTCCGTGATCGAGCGAAGGATGAAACGGTCACCCTCGAGCCCCTCAAACCGAGTGAAATCAAGGGGTTCTCCGAACACGATCCCAATGCGTCGCACCTTCGGCAGTTTGCTGCCAATCGGCATCACCTTCTCGGTATCAAACATCGCGACCGGGATGACGGGGGCGTGCGACTCAAGGATCATTCGCGCGACGCCAGTGCGCCCTCGATAGAGGCGAGCATCAGGACTGCGTGTCCCTTCCGGATAAATGCCGAGCACATTGCCGCCAGAGAGCACTCCAAGACCGGTATTGAGGGATGCCTCTGAAGCCTTACCGCCTGATCGATCGATTGGCAGCATCCCGGTACCGAGCAAGAAGTTCTTGATCGCCCAGCCGCGCAGACCACGCCCAGAGAAGTAGTCGCTCTTGGCCAGGAATGAGATGCGCCGGTCGATCACCAGAGGCAGGATAATCGAGTCGATGACCGAGAGATGGTTGCTGGCAAGGATGACGGGACCGGCCTTTGGGATGTTTTCAGTGCCGGAAACCCAGGGACGAAAGACGGTCTTGAGAAGGGGCCCTGCGACCAGATTCTTCATGAACCAGTAGAACACTCGCTCACCTCCTGAGGGGGTCTACTCTAGCGCTCGCCGCGCGCGTGGGTGCGGGCAAGGTCGGCGGCACCGACGACGCCAGCGTTGTTGACGAGCTCTGCGATCACGAATTCGGGTTCTGGATGGTAGCCGCGCGCCGGTACATGCTGCCGGTACGACTCCCGGATCGGTGCCAGCAGCAACTCCCCCGCGACCGCAACGCCGCCGCCGAATACGAACCGCTGCGGATCGAGGACAGCTCCAAGGCTCGCGCAAGCCTGGCCAAGCCAGTGGCCGAGTTGCTGAAGCGCGCGTGCGGCACCCGGATCTCCCGCAGCGATGAGGTCCCCAACGACCGCGCCATCGAGCGTGCCGTGCAGGCTGCGCGCCTCCGCTAGCGCCAGGCCAATGCCACCGACATCAGCGATCTCATTGGCCATTCGTAACAGTGCTCGCCCAGAACCGTACTGTTCTATGCAGCCGCGAGCGCCGCAGCCGCATGGCAAGCCATCAGGCACAACCCGCAGATGACCGAGTTCGGCTCCCGCTCCGAAGCCTCCACGGAACAGTCGACCTTGCGAGATGACCGCGCCGCCGACTCCAGTGCCAATCGTGAGCATCGTCATATCGCTGACGACGCGACCAGCACCAAAGCGATACTCCGCCCAGCCCGCAGCATTGGCGTCGTTGTCGATCGTGACATCGATCGACAGCCGGTCGAGCAATCGTTGCCGCAGGGGCTCGTTTCGCCACGAGATGTTCGGGGTGTAGTAGACCGTGGACTGCTCGACATCGATAAAGCCGGGGGCCGCAACGCCGGCAGCCGCAATCTCGCGTCCGACTGACAGCCGCTCAACCATCTCGACGACCGCATCGACGATGCCATCAGAGTCACCGGCTGCGGTAGCGACTCGCTCCTCTGCAATGATCTCGCCGTCTTCGGCGACAACGGCGCCGGCAATCTTAGTTCCACCGATGTCGATCCCAATGGCGTGCACGGTCACTCAGTGTAGTTGGGACAGCGCGACCCTCCGAAAGCGCCATCGCACCGAATAACCGCCGGAGCTACACTGAGCACATCCCCAACGGGTGCCGAAGGAGTAACCGTGAAAGAGTTCGAAGTTCCCGCAATGGTCGCCGCCGATCCGGAGGCAAACACCACGGATCTGCTGATTGATCGGGTTGCTGCCACTCCAGATCGTGCGCTGTTCGCCATCCCGACGGCTGATGGCGGCTGGAGCGACGTCACGAGCGCTGAATTCCTCCGCCAGGTTATCGCGCTGGCCAAAGGCTTGGTCGCGGCCGGCGTTGAACCGGGTGACAAGATCGGCCTGATGGCGAAGACCCGCTACGAGTGGACGCTCATCGACTTCGCGACCTGGTTTGCCGGTGCGGTGCTCGTGCCGATCTACGAGACCTCGGCCCCCACCCAAATTCTGTGGAACCTGACCGACTCCGGTGCGACCGCGATCATCACCGAGAACGCGGATCACTACTCACGATTCGACGAGATTCGAGCGGATGTTCCAGCCGTCCGCGATGTCTGGCAGATTGACCTCGGTGACCTTGACAAGCTCGCGGCCGCAGGAACCGGGGTTGCGGACGAGGAGATTGAGCGTCGCCGTAGCATCGCAAAGGGTTCCGACCTCGCGACCCTTATCTATACCTCGGGAACGACCGGTAGGCCGAAGGGGTGCATCATCACGCACTCCAACTTCGTCGAACTCACCAGAAACGCGCAGAAGGCAGTGCCAGAGGTCGTCAACCCGGACTCGAGCACCTTGCTCTTCATCACACTCGCCCACATCTTCGCCCGCTTCATCTCGGTGCTCGCGGTGCACGGTGGCGTGAAGGTCGGACACCAGCCAGACACCAAGCTTCTGCTCCCATCGATGGCCTCGTACCAGCCGAGCTTCCTTCTCGCAGTGCCGCGAGTGTTCGAGAAGGTCTACAACTCTTCAGAGCAAAAGGCCGAAGCCGGTGGGAGGGGCAAGATTTTCCGGCGGGCTGCCGATGTCGCCATCGCGCACTCGAAGGCCATCGATGCCGGAAACGTGCCGTTGGGGCTCAAGCTACAGTTCGCGCTCTTTGATCGGCTCGTGCTGTCGAAGATCCGCGCGGCACTCGGCGGTCGCGTCAAGTACGCCGTGTCTGGCTCCGCTCCGCTCGGCTTGCGGCTCGGGCACTTCTACCGGAGTCTCGGCCTCACGATTCTCGAGGGCTACGGCCTCACCGAGACAACGGCGCCCGTCTCGATCAACCTGCCGTCGATGTTCAAGATCGGCAAGGTTGGACCGCCACTTCCGGGTGTCGCAGTTCGCATTGCAGAGGACGGCGAGATCCAGGTCAAGGGCATCTGTGTGTTCGCCGGCTACTGGAACAACGAGGAAGCTACCAAGGAAGCATTCGACGGTGAGTGGTACAAGACCGGCGACATCGGCCGGTTCGATGCAGACGGCTACTTGGAAATCACCGGTCGCAAAAAGGAGATCATCGTCACCGCTGGCGGCAAGAACGTCGCCCCGGCCGGCCTCGAGGATCCGATTCGCGCCAATCCAATCATCGGTCAGGTCATCGTCGTCGGCGACCAGAAGCCGTACATTTCTGCGCTCATCACGCTCGATGAGGAGATGCTCCCGGCCTGGCTCAAGAACAACGGACACGACGAAACGCTCAGCGTAACCGAGGCGGCGAACCACCCGGCTGTCATCGCAGAGATCCAAAGGGCTGTGGATGCCGCGAACGCGACAGTCTCGCGCGCCGAGTCGATTCGCAAGTTCCACATCCTTGACATCGAACTGACCGAGACGAGCGGCCACTTGACTCCCAAGTTGAGCATCAAGCGCAGCGTGATTCTCGTGGACTTTGCCGATGTCATCGAGGGCCTCTACATCGGTGCTCCGCAAACGCAAGGCACCAGCATTACGTCGTAGCGGCCAAGCTCACTTGCAATTCGCTCGGCGGGGAGGTCAGTACCACGGCGCCGAGCGAATGAGCTTCATTGCTTCGCGCTTCGTCTCGGGCTCGAGTCCCTCGATAAACAAGTGACCGTCGAGATGGTCGATCTCGTGCTGAATCGCCTGAGCCAAAAGACCGGTTCCCGCTAATTCGAGCGGGTTTCCGTCGAGGTCAATACCGGTTGCGCGCGCGAACGGGTACCGCAGACGTGGAAAGTAGAAGCCCGGTACCGACAGACACCCCTCATCCACGAGTTCCGCCTCGCCGCTCACGTCAGCAAGCACGGGGTTGACGATATAGCCCATATCGCCGTCGATGTTGTAGCTGAACGCCCGCAGTCCAACGCCGATCTGATTCGCTGCAACACCCGCGCGTCCCGGGATGCGCACAGTATCCAGCAGGTCGGTGATCAGACCGGCTGCTCGAGCATCGCTGAGACGAATCGGGTCACACACCGAGCGAAGAACGGGATCGCCAAAGAGACGGATGGTTCGTTCGGCCACGGTTCAGTCAGCTGGCAATTCAGGGATGCCATCGATCACGAGGGCTGCAAGGTCGCGCGCGGCGCTCTTGGTGAGTGGGGCGATCTCGTCGAAGTCGATAAGCGCGCCTGTCGCTAAATGCGCGTCGTATGGAATTCGAGCGATGTCTCGAACGCGGGACTGGAAGTGCGCCTCGATCTCCTCGAGCTTGACGAGGTTCGTGCCTTGCGTCGAGGTGTTGAGTGCAACAATCGCGTTCTCGACAAGGTGGCCGTAGCCATTGGATTCGAGCCAGGTAAGGGTTTCGGATGCGAGGCGCGCCTCGTCAACACTGCCACCTGACACGATGACGACCGAGTCAGCACGCTCAAGGGTCGCCTTCATGACGGAATGCACGACGCCCGTTCCGCAGTCGGTGATGGCAACCGAATAGAAGCGCTCAGCCATGTCGGCAACGACGTTGTAGCCGGCTTCGTCGAACGCCTCGGAAACCAGCGGGTCAGTGTCAGAGGCCAGAATGTGCAGCCGGGTGGTGTCACGCGTGATGTGCTCCTGAAACTTGCTGAAGGTGCCGATCTCCTTCGCGTGGGCGACAACATCCCGCACGGTCGCCGTGTTCTGTCGCGTGACGCGCTCGGCCAGAGTGCCTCGATCGGGATTCGCGTCGATCGCAATCACTCGGTCTTCTCGCACCTTGGCCATTGCCATCCCGAGAATGGTCGTGATTGTCGTCTTGCCAACCCCGCCCTTGCGTGAAAGCACTGCCACGAATCGGGTTCCACCGTCGAAGTGCTTGCCGATGCGAGCGTCGAGGGCCTTTCGCTCGCGAACGCGATACGAGTCGCCAATGTTGATGAGACGGAACGTCGCGTCGTACAGCAATCGCTGGAGGAAGCCCTCTGGAGCAGGCTTGCGACGGCTTCGGGGTTCGATCAGCCGATCTGCCGTCAACATTGCTGCCGATTCTGGAGTCGATGACACCGCGCGAGACTTCTTACCGCGTCGCGTGTAGACGATGTCAGATTCGGGCAGTTCGGGAATGGGCGCTGCCTCTTCCTCCTCAGGCAACACGGCGACCGACTCGGATGCCACGGTAATCGTCGTGGTGTTCTGGCCCCTGGATGGCACGATGTCGCCTGGATCGCCCGCGAGTTCGGGGATTGCCACCGCTGTCTCGTGTTCCGGGGCCTCGCGCACCTGAGCGGGCAGATCGACCGTGAAGGTCAGGCTCTCCGTCAGTGCTTCTACTTCAGCACTCTTGCTTTTCGCGACCACTGTAGATCTCCCTTCGCGAACACAAACGGCTAGTTTATCGCGAAGTCGACTGAGAGACGCTCGATAGTCGCTACTAGCTCGGTTCGACCACCACGATGAGGTCGCCAGCATCCACCTGTTGCGTCTTCGGAATCGCCAATCGTGCGACCGTCCCACTCACCGAGGTGGTAATCGCCGCCTCCATCTTCATCGCCTCAATCGAGGCGACAGTCTGTCCAGCCTCGACGACAACGCCAGCCTCTACCTGGAGCGTAACGACTCCAGAGAACGGGGCTGCGATGTGGCCCGGTTTGGTGGCATCCGCCTTCTCGGCGGTTTTTGAATCGACGGCGATGCTCAGATCACGAACGAAGACCGGTCGCAACTGACCGTTGAGGGTCGCCATGACGGTGCGGATGCCTTTGTCGTCGGCCTCACCGATTGCCTCGAGTCCAACGAAGATGCTGACCCCCTTCGCCATCTCGATGATGTGCTCTGTGCCCTGCCGCAAGCCGTAGAGGTAGTCGGTTGTCTCGAGCACCGACAGGTCGCCGTACGTCTCTCGTGACTGCTCGAAGATTGCTGTCGGACCGGGGAACAATAGTCGGTTGAGGGTAGCGCGACGAACCGTAGACTCACCATCGAGGCCAGCCTGATCCTCCACAGTGATCGGCTCTACGTCAATCTTCACGTCACGACCAGCGAGAACCTTTGAGCGGAACGGCTCTGGCCAACCACCGGGCAGTTCACCGAGCTCGCCAGCCATGAAGCCGATGACCGACGCCGGAATATCGTACTTCTGCGGGTTCTGCTCGAAGTCATCTGGATCGGCATTGGCAGCGGCGAGGGCCAAGGCCAGATCACCGACGACCTTGGACGATGGCGTGACTTTCGGCGGCCGCCCGAGAATCCGGTTTGCAGCGGCGTACCAGTCTTCGACCTTTTCGAACTGATCGGCGAGGCCAAGTGAGATCGCCTGCTGCCGCAGGTTTGATAATTGCCCGCCGGGGATCTCGTGCTTGTACACGCGCCCGGTCGGCCCCGGCAGACCGGACTCGAACGGCCGGTAGACGTGACGCACGGCTTCCCAGTACGGCTCGAGATCCGAGACCGCCTGCAGCGAGAGACCGGTGTCGCGCTCGGTGTGAGCGAGGGCCGCGACGAGGGCAGACATGGATGGCTGACTCGTGGTTCCCGCCATCGGCGCGCTCGCGACATCCACCGCGTCGGCACCAGCACGCGAAGCAGCCATCAGGGTGGCTAGCTGGCCGCCAGCGGTGTCATGGGTGTGCACATGAACTGGCAGATCGAACCGCGAGCGCAAGCCCGCGACGAGGGTTGCCGCCGCTTCTGCACGCAAGAGTCCTGCCATGTCTTTGATGGCGATGATGTGGGCACCCGAAGCGACGATCTCCTCCGCAAGGCGCAAGTAATAGTCGAGCGTGTAAAGCGACTCGGCGGGATCCAGCAGGTCAGCGGTGTAGCAGAGTCCGACCTCGGCGACGGTGGTTCCAGTTTCGAGCACCGCATCAATCGCGGGACGCATCTGGTTCACGTCATTCAGGGCATCGAAGATGCGGAAGATATCAACACCGCTCGAGGCCGCCTCCTGCACGAACGCGTTCGTGACTTCGGCCGGGTACGGCGTGTACCCGACCGTATTGCGACCGCGCAGCAGCATCTGGATCGCGATCGTCGGCAGCGCCTCGCGCATCGTCGAAAGTCGTTCCCACGGGTCCTCTGACAGAAAGCGGAGCGCGACGTCGTAGGTCGCGCCTCCCCAAGCCTCGACCGAGAACAGCTCAGGCGTCAGGCGAGCGACGTGCGGGAGCACCGTCGCGAGATCGCGCGTGCGCACCCGAGTCGCCAAGAGCGACTGGTGCGCATCTCGGAAGGTGGTGTCGGTGACGGCAAGCGCAGTCTGCGCGCGAAGGGCTGCCGCGAACTGCACCGGCCCAAGTTCGAGCAGACGCTGCCTGGAACCAGCGGGGGCTGGTAGTTCGAGGTCGACGATTGGCAGCTTCAGGCTCGGATTGATGAGTCCGGCACCATCGCCGTTGGGGTGATTGACCGTCACTTCGGCGAGCCAGTTAAGAACTTTGGTTCCGCGGTCCTTCGAGCGATGGGAGTTGAGAAGGTGCGGGCGCTCCTCGATGAACGCGGTGCTGAGGTCACCGGCAATGAAGTCAGGATCATCGAGCACCGCTTGCAGGAACGGGATGTTGGTGGTGACGCCACGGAGGCGAAACTCGGCGAGCCCGCGGCGGGAACGGCGAACCGCCGAAGCGAAGTCTCGGCCACGACTGGTCATCTTGACCAGCATCGAATCGAAGTACGGCGAGATCTGCGCGCCAGCGCTAACGGTTCCACCGTCGAGGCGGATGCCAGCGCCACCCGGCGATCGGTACGTCGTAATCTTGCCGGTGTCCGGCCGGAATCCTGCGGCAGGGTCTTCCGTCGTAATCCGGCACTGCAGCGCCGCTCCTCGCATCTGGATGTCTGGCTGCAGCAACCCGAGCTCGGCAAGGCTTTGGCCGAAGGCGATACGCATTTGCGACTGCACGAGGTCGACGTCGGTGATCTCTTCTGTGACGGTGTGCTCGACCTGAATGCGCGGGTTCATCTCGATGAAGACATGCTCGCCAAGATGCTCTCCAGCGGTATCGAGCAGAAACTCGACAGTGCCAGCATTGACGTAGCCAATCGAGCGAGCGAAGGCGATCGCATCCCGATACATCGCCTGCCGAGTGTTCTCGTCAAGGTTTGGCGCGGGAGCGATCTCGATGACTTTTTGGTGACGTCGCTGAACCGAGCAGTCGCGTTCGAATAGGTGCACAGTCTCGCCATGGGCATCCGCAAGAATTTGCACTTCAATGTGCCTCGGCCGAACGACCGCCTGCTCAATGAACATGGTCGGGTCACCGAATGCACTGTCTGCCTCGCGCATAGCTGCCTCGAGTGCGTCTCGCAGATCCTCAGCTCGCTCCACGCGCCGCATGCCGCGGCCTCCCCCACCGGCGACCGCTTTTGCGAACACCGGGAACCCGATGTGTTCTGCGCCAGCGAGCAGCTCTTCGATGTCGCGTGATGCCGGTGTCGACCTCAGGACCGGCACGCCTGCGGCGATGGCATGCTCTTTCGCTGTGACCTTGTTGCCAGCCATCTCGAGCACGGTGCTCGGCGGACCGATGAACGTGATGCCCGCCTCAGCCGCGGCACGAGAGAGTTCAGGGTTTTCAGAGAGAAAACCGTAGCCGGGGTAAATCGCGTCTGCGCCGCACTCCTTTGCGACACGGATGATCTCCGCAACGTCAAGGTAGGCGCGAACCGGATGACCCTTCTCGCCAATTTGATAGGCCTCATCAGCCTTCAGGCGATGCATGGAGTTGCGATCCTCGTATGGGAACACAGCAACGGTCTTTGCGCCAAGCTCAAATGCGGCCCGGAACGCCCGAATGGCGATCTCGCCTCGGTTGGCGACGAGGATCTTCTTGAACATCCGGACCTTTCTGATTGACGCAATCTTATGGTCACCGAAGTCTCGCGCTTGACCTCGCAGCTGCCTCCGTCGCAGCGGTCCTTTAGGTTGTTTCAATCCAGTGAAGGTATCGTCGTTACTCGTGCATGTACTCAGCGTCAGTTCCCTCAAGGGAGGCGTGGGCAAAACCACCGTGACGCTCGGTCTGGCATCTGCTTCATTCGCTCGCGGCCTGCGGACCCTCGTCGTGGATCTTGATCCGCAGTCGGATGTCTCGACCGGCATGGACATCGACACGACCGGCCATCTCAATGTCGCCGACGTTCTCGCGTCGCCCAAAGAGAAAATCGTTCGAGCCGCGATTGCGCCGAGCGGCTGGACGCGCGGTCGCCCTGGCAAAGTCGACGTCCTGATCGGCTCGCCTTCCGCCATCAATTTTGACGGGCCGCATCCGAGCATCCGCGACATCTGGAAGCTTGAAGAAGCGCTCGCGAACGTTGAGTCCGAGTACGACCTTGTGCTCGTCGATTGCGCTCCATCGCTCAATGCCCTCACTCGCACGGCGTGGGCAGCAAGCGACAGGGTGACGGTTGTGACCGAGCCCGGTCTGTTCTCGGTTGCCGCGGCTGATCGTGCGTTGCGGGCGATCGAGGAAATTCGACGTGGGCTCTCACCGCGTCTGCAGCCGCTCGGAATCATCGTGAATCGACTCCGGGTGCAGTCGCTCGAGCACCAGTATCGCATCAAGGAATTGCGTGACATGTTCGGCCCGCTCGTGCTCAGCCCGCACTTGCCCGAACGCACCTCGCTGCAGCAAGCTCAGGGCGCCGCGAAGCCGTTGCACGTCTGGCCCGGTGAGAGCGCACAAGAGATGGCTCGGAACTTCGACCAGTTGCTCGAGCGGGTTATGCGTGCAGCGAGGATCGGTCCGTTCACGGACGAGAGCGCATAGCGGTCGCTTGCAGGAAGCTCGCAGCGTCCCTACGAAGCTCGAACAGACCGGCGCTTGGCCAGCTCGTCCATGGGGTCTTCGCCCTTCACTGACTCGATGTCCGTGAGGCTTGTTTCGACCTCGCGCAGCACCTTGCCGACGGCGATTCCGAACACACCTTGACCGCGACTGACGAGGTCGATGACTTCGTCATTCGACGTACACAGGTAGACACTCGCCCCGTCACTCATGAGGGTGGTCTGGGCCAGGTCGTTGATCCCGGATTCGCGCAATTGGTTGACGGCAACCCGAATCTGCTGGAGCGAGATGCCGGTGTCGAGCAGTCGCTTGACGAGCTTGAGCACGAGGATGTCGCGAAAACCGTACAGTCGCTGCGAGCCTGATCCGGCGGCTCCACGAACCGTTGGTTCGACGAGGCCGGTGCGGGCCCAGTAGTCCAGCTGGCGGTAGCTGATGCCCGCCGCGCGAGCGGCAACAGCACCGCGATAGCCTGCAGAATCATCGAGATCGGGCATGCCATCGGTGAACAACAACCCGCGATCGTAGCGAGCGTCATCGCTGCGGCTGAGTTCGCTCATCGCCTTGCCCCTCGTATGGCTCGTTACGACGCCGACATAAACCTTCATGCTGACGTTGACACTGACAGTTGATTCGACCCAACGCTACCCACGGCCGCCACAGCAACCTGCCACATTCGATCAAACACTTCGGCGTGTCGGATCGGCTGACGTTCCTGCGGCTGCCCGCCTCAATGTTGGGGTGGTCTTCTCGCTGTCTCGACGGTACTACGAATTGAGCCGCGAGAGTGCGGATCGGATGAGACTGCTGCGAACAGTTTCCAGTTGGCCGGCAATCTCGCCCGCCATCTCGGCGACTCTGGCTCGACTCGCCGCATCCTTGCGCCGTGCGACCGGCATGAGGGCGTTCTCGATCAAGCCAAGTTCACGTTCCGCGGCCGCCCGAAAGCCGCGCAGGTGGCGCGGCTCGATGCCGGTGCGCTGC
Source organism: Actinomycetales bacterium (assembly GCA_038328315.1). Taxonomy (GTDB): domain Bacteria; phylum Actinomycetota; class Actinomycetes; order Actinomycetales; family Microbacteriaceae; genus Rhodoglobus. The sequence continues at coordinate 667 of JBBQLW010000001.1, read as the reverse complement.
AACTCGACAAGCGTTGCTAAGACCGCGAGTGAATCATCACCAAAGGTGTCAGCGGCGACAATGAGCGAGGCACTGATCGCGTCCGCCAAGAGCATCGGAGTGGCGCCAGCCTCTCGGATCAGTTCTTCGCGAGAGAGTTTGCGGTCGGCCGACAATATCGATGCCCCGTTCCGCACCGCACCGGGCAGCTCCGGGCTGCGCCCGGCATCGAGCTCAGCCAGATAGCTTCGAATCACCTTCAACGGCAAATAGTGATCTCGTTGCATGGTCAGCACGAACCGCAATCGCTCCATGTCGGATGGCGAGAACTTGCGATAGCCGGACTCGGTGCGAGCCGGTGAGACCAACTGCCGTTCCTCGAGAAAACGAAGCTTGGATGGGGTGAGTTCTGGAAACTCCGGGTTGAGTCTTGCCAGCACTTGCCCGATGCTCAATAGCGAAGCCCCTGCGGTCGAACGCGACCGCGCAGATTCGGCGGCCACTATGCGCCAGCCGCCGGCGACAGATCGTGGCGCGATGAAAAGAAGGTGAGCCGGAACTTGCCGACCTGCACTTCCGCGCCGTCGCTCAACAGGGCAACATCGATTCGGACGCCGTCAAAATAGGTGCCGTTGAGCGAGCCGAGATCCTTGACCTGAAAGCTCGTGCCGTAGCGAATGAACTCGGC